>JAIYDS010000302.1 GCA_027487385.1 Acetobacteraceae bacterium
GGCGTCTCGTTGTTCAGCAGCATGCGCTGCACCGCCTGCGCCCAGACGCTGCGGCCATGCGCCACGCCCGCCAGCGGATTCACGCCGCGCTTCTGCTCCAGGCCCGTGTTGCAGGCATGGGGCACGCTGTCCTTGAAGATGACATCCAGCGAGCGCGGCTTGGACCGGTAGAAAGGGTGCGCCAGCATCGCCGGCGCGCTCGCCACATCCTTGAACACCGGGCCCACATTGGGCATCAGGCTCTGGCTGTAGCGCACCATCCAGTCCACGCTGTTGGAGACATAGGCCACGGCTTCCTTCGTCTCGCGGATGAAGGGGTTGTCGCGGCGCGGGATGATCCAGCCATTGATGTCGGTCCAGGACCAGCGCGCGCCGGTGCGCGGATGGGCCGGGTTCAGGTAGTATTCCATGTTGTTGAACAGCGCCGGCGTCTCCTCCGCCGCGCGGCCCATGGTGCGGCCCCAATAGGCCGACATCGCGGTGCGGCCGGCGACATGCTGGTCCACCACCTGCAGGAAGCTGAATTCCACCGCCGAGCGCGGCATGGCGGGTTGCAGGCGCCGGATCATCTCGAAGGCTTCGAGTGTGGCGGCGCTGTCGAACACCGTCCTGAAATTGTCCCGCGTGTCCCAGGTCAGGCCGCCCGCCTGCCAGATGAACTGCGTGATGTGGTAGTCGGCGCAGAGGTTGCGCCCCAGCGCCATGGTGTAGCCGGACATGCCGGGCTTGCGCTCGGCGATGGTGCGGGCGGCATTGGCGAACTGGTCCCAGTTCCAGGCGCCGGGGTCACCCAGGCCCAGCTCGTCGATCACATCCTTCTGCACCACGAGCAGGCAAGGCTGGTGATGGACGGGGACCGCGTATTGCACGCCCTTCCAGGCGCCGAACTGCTCCAGCGTGAAACCGTCCACCAGGCGCTCCTGGGCGCGGATGGCGCGGTTCACATCCTCCACCGGCTCCAGCAACTCCTCGGCGGCGAGCTGATAGGCGATGGGGCTTTCCACGCTGATCAGCGCGGGCGGGCGTCGGGCGGCGAGGTCCGTCGTCAGCTTCACCGTGACGCCGTCCCAGGGGATCTGCTCCACCTCGAAGCGGATATTGGCGTTGTTGCGCTGCGCCCATTCATTCATGCCCTGGACGAAGACGCCGCCATAGGGGCCGGGTTCGCCCCAGACCCGCGCGACGCGGACGCCGCCTTGCGCGAGGGCGGGTGCTGCGAGGCCGCTGGCAACCGCCATGCCGCCCACGCCCTGCATCAGATGCCTGCGGGAAGTGCTCATTGGACCGTCTCTCCCTTTGCGCTGGCCTCTGGCGGGCCTGCTGCGTCGTTGTCGGAACCAGTTGCCGCCGAATGCCGTCGGGCCGGCGGAACGCCCGTCTCGCTACACGTTCTTGGGCGCGTAGCGCGCAAAGCGGATATCGGCCGTCTTCTCATGGGCCAGCATCCCCTCCTCGTGGCAGATGCGGCCCATGATGGGCGCGATCCGGCGCGAGGCTTCGTCGGTCAGGCGCTGCCAGGTGACGGTCTTGATGAACTTGCCGACCCACAGCCCGCCCGTGTAGCGGCCCGCGCGGCCCGTCGGCAGCGTGTGGTTGGTGCCCACGCCCTTGTCGCCATAGGCCACGGTGGATTGCTCGCCCAGGAAGAGGCTGCCGTAATTGGTCAGGCGGTTCAGATACCAGTCGTCGCGCGCGGTCTGCACTTCCAGGTGCTCGGGCGCGTATTCGTCGCTGACGGCGGCGGCCTCTTCGTCGCTGTCCACCACGATGATCTCGCCGAACACCTCCCACGCCTTGCCGGCGACGGCGGCGGTGGGCAGGGTCTCGAGCTGCAGGGCGATCTCGGCCAGAACCTTCTCGCCGAAGCTGCGGGAGGTGGTGACGAGCCAGGCCGGGCTGTCCGGCCCGTGCTCGGCCTGGCCCAGAAGGTCGGTCGCCACCAGCGCGGGGTCGGCACTGTCATCGGCGATGACCATGATCTCGGTGGGGCCGGCCAGCAGGTCGATGCCCACCGTGCCGAAGAGTTGCCGCTTGGCCTCGGCGACGAAGGCATTGCCGGGGCCGGTGATGATGTCGCGCGGCGTCATGCCCACGCGGCCATAGGCCATGGAGGCCAGGGCCTGCACGCCGCCGATGCAGTAGATCTCATCCGCCCCCGAGGCGTGCAGCGCATAGAGCGTCTGCGGGTAGATGCCATCCGCGTCGCGCGGCGGCGCGGCGCCGATCACATGGCCCACGCCGGCTACCTTGGCTGTGGCGACCGACATGATGGCGGCCGAGATCAGCGGATACTTGCCGCCCGGGATGTAGCAACCCGCCCGCGCCACGGGGATGAGCTTCTGGCCGAGCACGATGCCCGGCTCCACCTCCGTCTCGAACTCGCCAATGGAGTCGCGCTGGGCCTTGGCGAAATCGGTCACGCGGGCGTGGCACCAGGCGAAATCCTCCTTGAAGGTCTCGGGCAGGGCGCGTTCCACACGGCGGATCTGGTCCGGCGTGACGCGGAAATCGGGCGCGGTCCAGCGGTCGAACTCGCGGGCGTAGCGGCGTACCGCGTCGTCGCCGCCCGTGGCGATGTCGTCCAGGATGGCGCGCACCCGGTCTTCCAGCGCGCGGCGGTCGGCGGGCAGCACCGGCTTTGCCTGTTTCAGGTGATGTCTGGCCAAGTCGGCGTCCCTGCCTTCGTTGTTCTACTTGTGGGGAACGCTAGGTCTCGCCCCTGCGGCGTGTCAATCGGCGGCCTGCCCCCTTGTCCGGATGGCTTTCTGGCTCGCTTGATTGCGCGCGCCCGGCAAGGCGCCGGTACAGGCTAGGCCGCTGGATAGGTCCGTGCAAATCTGCTTCACGACGGCGGTGGGCGCTGCCGCGCAGAGGGAGGCAAGGACCAGAATGACCCAAAGGATCATCAGCCGGGCCGATTGGCGTCCCGCGGAACTGGCGCAGTCGGGGCGCTGGCTCCGCCTCCTTACCGACCGCGAGAAGGCGGATTTGCGCGCCGGCCTTGATCATCTCAAGGCGTCCGGCCGGGCGATGCTGGAGATCACCCGCGCGGATGTGCCGCTCGGCGCCTTCGCCGCCGCACTGGCCGAGGCCGAGGCGGAGATGGAGGAGGGCATCGGCTTTCTGGTCCTGCGCGGCCTGCCGACGGAGGGGCTAGCCGCCGAGGACCAGCGTCTCATGGTCTGGGCCATCGGCACGCACCTGGGCGTGGCGCGGCCGCAGGGCAAGGCCAGCCAGCTCATCTCCGATGTGCGCGACGCCGGCGGCACCTACCGCGGCGGCAGCGGGCGGGGCTACAACACCAATGCCGAGCTGGACTACCACACCGATGGCAGCGACATCGTCGCGCTGCTTTGCCGCAACACGGCGAAGTCGGGTGGGCTGAGCCGCCTGGCGAGTTCCGTCGCCATCCACAACGCGTTGCTGGACGAACGGCCTGACCTGGTGGAGACGCTCTACGGTCTCTTTCCGCACAGCCGCCAGAATGAGCACGCGCCGGATGAGCCGCCCAGCTACATGGCGCCGGTCTACAGCCTGCGCGACGGGCATTTCGCCAGCCGCTACCTGCGCAACCACATCCGCTCGACGCAGCTGATGGAGAGCGAGCCGCGGCTGACGGCGTTGCAGCACGAGGCGCTGGACCGCTTGCAGGAGATGGCGAGCAGCCCTGGCTTCTCCTTCGACATGTGGCTGGAGCCGGGTGATCTGCAGCTGGTCAACAACCACGTGCTGTACCACTCCCGCACCCATTACGAGGACCATGAGGAGGAGGAGCTCAAGCGGCACCTGTTCCGCCTCTGGCTCGCCGTGCCGGGCGGGCGCCCGCTCTGCCCGGCGCTCCGGGATGCCTACAAGAGCGTCGAGCCCGGCACGGTTCGGGGTGGCTTCAAGGGACGGCAGGTGACGCCGGAATTGCTGGCCTACCAGGCGCGGGCGGCGGCCAGCCTCGGCATGCGGGACATCCCCTACTGAGCTGGAAAGCGGGCGGTTCACGCTCGCTCGATGCGGCGGCCAGGGGCTTGGGCGGCCGTCATGACGCGGCCCGGGTGAAACGACGTGCGTCCCTGGCCGTTAAGCCGGATCGCCATGGGATGCCGCGTTTCGCCCAGGGCGCCCGTGCTTCGAGGCAAGGCAGGCACCAGCACCCGCCTGCCCCCTATCTGCGCTCCGCGGGCGGACCCCGGCCATGCGCTCCGGGCCTCAGCTGTCCACGGTCACATTGGCTGAGCGGATGACGCCGGCCCAGCGCGTGACCTCCGCGCGCAGGAAGGCGCCGGTCTCGGCCGAGGGCCGGCCCTCGACCACGAAGCCGATCTCCTGCAGGCGCTGCGCCATGGCCGGCTCGCGCACGATGCGCCCGACCTCGGCGGAAAGGCGGTCCAGGATGGGCTGCGGCGTGCGCGGCGGCGCCAGCAGCATGCACCAGGAACTCACCACGAAATCCGGCAGCCCGCCCTCGATGATCGTCGGCAATCCGGTGGCGAAGCTTGGGCGTGTGGCTGTCGCGATGCCGAGCGGGCGGATGTTGCCGGCCTCGAATTGCGGCTTCAGCGTGGAATAGGTGTCGAACATCAGGCCGATATGCCCAGCCATCAGATCCGCCAGGGCGGGCTGCGTGCCGCGATAGGGGACATGGACCATGCGCAGCCCGGTCCGCAGTTGCAGATCCTCCATGGCGAGATGCGCGGTGGCGCCGATGCCGCTCGATCCGTAATTGACCTGGCCGGGGCGGGCGCGGGCGTAATCCAGGTATTCGCGCAGGTTCTGCGCCGGCACATGGCGGCTGCCGGCCAGCACCAGCGGCGCCTGCACGACGAGGGAGACGGGCGCGAAGGCCAGCGGGTCGAAGGGCAGGCGCCCGGCCTGGAGCGTGGCATTGGCCGCATGCGCGGGCAGCACCATCACCATGGTGTGGCCATCCGGCGGGCTGCCGGCGGCCACGCCCACGCCCAGGATGCTGTTCGCCCCCGGCCGGTTCTCGATCACCACGGGCTGGCCCAGCGCGCGCGCCAGCGGTTCGGCGACCAGGCGTGTCGCGATGTCGGTCGTGCCGCCGGGGGTATAGGGCACGATGATCCGCAGCGGCTTGTTGGGGAAATCGGCGGTTTGTGCCCGGGCGCTGGAGAGGCCGGCGGCGCCGGCCAGGGCCAGCGCCGTGCGGCGAGGGATTTGTGTCATGGCGTGCTTCCTTGGGTTCTTGCTTGCACACACCCAAGCAGACATCGGGGCCTCACCGCTAGCCCGCCCCGAACTTGCCATACCGCTGCCAGGGCGAGGCGGCCGCCATGAGGGGCCGACCCTCATGGGATTGGGTGACTGAGCAGTCACTCATTTTTTCTTGACCGCCTCGCCAAGCGGCCGCAGGCTGGGTCAGGGAGTAAAGGCATGACGCAAACGCGCGTGATCACCGCACAAGTCGGTGACACCGGACTGGTGAATGAGCGTCGCGCGCATATCGCGCAGGCTGCCGCACGGGTGTTCCGCGCCAAGGGCTTCCACAACGCCACCATCCGCGACATCGCGGTCGAGGCCGGGCTCTCGCAGGGCAGCCTCTACAACTACGTCCGCACCAAGGACGACATCCTCTACCTCGTCCATCAGGACATGACGGCGGCCTATGCGCGCGATGTGGAGCGCGCGCTGGAAGACGTCACCGAGCCCCGCGCGCGGCTGCATGCCGCCATCGCCGCCTTCATCCGTGCCATGCGTGAGCGCCGGGCCGACATCGCGCTGATCTATCAGGAAACCCATGCCCTGGGTGAGGAATCCCGCCGCGCCGTGCTGGCGCAGACCCAGGCCTTCATCCAGCGCTTCGCCCAGCTTCTGGACGAAGCGCGCGCGGCTGGCATGGCGCTTCCGGGCGCGGGACCCCTCGCTGCGGACATCGTGACCTTCCTGCCCGTCATGCTCTCGCTGCGCGCCTGGCGCCTGAGGGACATCATGCCGGGGGAGGCCGCCGAGGCGGAGTTGGTGGGTTTCCTCATGCGTGGATTGGGCATCGAAGATGGAGTTTGAGGGCCAACGCCTGCTGGTGGTGGGCGGCAGCCGCGGCGTGGGCCGCGCCATCGCCCTGGCGGGTGCCGAACGCGGCGCCGATGTCGCCATCCTCTACCGCAGCCGGGTCGAGGAGGCGGAGGCGGTGCTGGCGGCGATCCGCGCGAAAGGCCGCAAGGCGCACGCCGTGCAGGCGGACCTGGCCGATGCCGAGGCGACCTCCGCCGCCATCGACGCGGCGGCCGGGGCGCTGGGCGGCCTCTCGCTGCTGGCGCATGCGGCGGGCGCCATGGGGCAATGGGCCAGCGTCGCCGAGATGTCGCCGGCCGATTGGGGGCGCTACATCGCCGTGGACCTGAATGGCTGCTTCCATGCGCTGCACGCGGCCATCCCGCATCTGCGCCAGGCCAAGGGCGGCGCGATCCTCGCTATCTCCTCCATCGCGGCGCAGATGTGCCAGGCGCGCAACGCCCAGGGGGCGGCCGCCAAGGCGGGGGTGGAGGCGCTGATCCGCGTCACGGCGAAGGAGGAGGCACGCCACGGCATCCGCGCCAATGCACTCGCCATCGGCCTGACCCAGACGGACATGGCGCAGACCGCCTTCGACGCCTGGGGCCCCGAGACCTCGGCGCGGGTCATCAAGGGCATTCCGCTGCAGCGCATCGCAACGGCCGAGGAAGTGGCCGGCGTCGCCTGCTTCATGATGGGACCAGCCTGCAGCTACCTCACCGGCAAGGTGCTGCAGCTTGATGGAGGCCAGATCATCGCCGGCTGAGTTCACACAAGACGGCAGCCGGAACACCGGCGCCCATTCCAGGAGGAACACCCGCATGACCATGAACATCGCCCGCCGTCCGGCCTTGGCGGCACTTCTCGCCGCACCGGCCTTCATCAACACCGGCCGCGCCCAGGGCGCGCCGCTCAGGCTCGGCGTGCCGACGGCCATGACCGGCACCTGGGCGGCGCTGGGCGCGCAGGTCGTGCGCTCCTGCCGGCTCTGGGCCAAGACCATCAATGCGGAGGGCGGGTTGCTCGGCCGCCCCGTCGAATTCCTCTTCGAGGACACGCAGGGCGTGCCAGCCAATTGCCTGCGCAAGGCGCAGGAGATGGTGGAGCGGGACCGCGTGAACATCCTGCTCGGCCTGATGGCGAGCAGCGAGGCGCTGGCCGTGATGCCCAAGCTCTCCGAATGGAATGCGCTCTTCATTTCATCCGTGAACGGGGCCGGCTCCATCACGGCGGAAGCCTGGGTGCCCAATGCCTTCCGCGCCAACACCTCGGGCCCGATGGGCGCGCGCGCGCTGGCGCTCTGGCTGCGCAATTCGCCGCAGACGGATTTCTTCTCGCTCTCGCTCGACTATGCCTGGGGCCGTTCCTCGGTGGAGACCTTCGAGGGCCTGCTGCGCGGCATCGGCAAGCGCTCCATCGGCAGCGTCTTCGCCCCCATCGGCACGCGCGATTATTCGAGCTTCATCACCCGCGTGCGCCAGGCCAATCCGCAGGCGCTCTATATCGCGCTCACCGGCGATGACGGCACGGCCTTCCTGCGCCAGGCCGCGCAGTTCCGTCTCTTCGAGCGCATGCCGGTGGTGACCGAGACGGTGGACATGCTGTTCACCCGCCCCGCCGGCGATGCGGCGATCGGCCTCGTCGGCGGCAGCCGCTATACCTTCGCCTATGACCACCCGTTGAACAACGCCTTCGTCCAACGCTTCCGCGCCGAATACAATGATCTGCCCGACACCTATGATGGCGAGCAATGGCAGGCGCTGGAGGTGCTGCGCGCTGCCGTGACCAAGGCAGGTTCCACCGCCACCCCCGCCGTGGTGGCCGCCTTGCGCGACCTGGAACTGACTTCCATCAAGGGCCCGCTGAAGATCCGCGGCTGCGATGGCCAGGCCGAGCAGCAGGGCTTCGTGGTGCGCGTGGCGCGGCGGGATGGCTTCCCCGTGCCGGCGCCCGAGGTGATCGCGACCTTCACGGCGGCCGAGGTCACGCCGGCCTGCCGCGCCTCCAACTTCACCTGAACGGCCGATGGACCCCCTCGCGCTCTTCACCCTGCAGACGCTGAATGCACTTTCGCTTTCGGCGCTGCTGTTTTTCATCTCGTTGGGGCTGACGTTGATCTTCGGCATCATGCGGGTGGTGAATTTCGCGCATGGGGCCTTGTTCATGCTGGGTGCCTATGTGGGGGTGGCGGCCCAGACAGCGACGGGCAGCTTCGCCCTTTCGCTGGTCGCGGCCCCGCTCGCGGCGGGGCTGCTCGGCCTCGCCTTCGAGCGGAGCGCCCTCTCGCGGCTCTACGCGCGGGAGCATTCTGCCTTCCTCCTGGTCACCTTCGGCCTCGCGCTCGCGCTGACCGAGGCGATCCGGCTGATCTGGGGGGCGGATGCGCGTCAAGCGGAATTGCCGCAGGCTTTGGCGGGCATCGTCTGGGTGATGGATGAACCCTTTCCGGTCTATCGCCTGGTGCTGATCGGCGCAGGTGTGCTCTGCGCCGTGCTGTGTTGGGCCGGCCTGCAGCGCACGCGGCTGGGCCTCCTGCTGCGCGCCGCTTCGCAGAATGCGACGATGACCGCGGCGCTCGGCAATGATGTGGGGCGGGTGCGGGCGCTGGTCTTCGCACTCGCCTGTGGGCTCGCGGCCCTGGGCGGCGCGTTGGCGGCGCCCTTGCTGAGCGCCTCGCTGGGCCTGGGCTCCAACGTCATCATTGACGCCTTCGTCATCGTCATGATCGGCGGCATGGGCAGCTTCATCGGTACGGCGGCGGGCAGCCTGCTGGTGGGCTTCGTGCAGACCTTCGGCAACTACTACGTGCCCGAACTCGCGCTGGGCATGACCTACGCCCTGATGATCGCGGTGCTGGTGCTGCGACCGGGCGGGCTGTTCGGGCGCAGCGAATGAAGCTGACCGATCCGCGCCTGGTGCTGGCCGCCATCGCGGGTGCCGCCGCACTGGGCTTCGTTCTGCCCGGCCATGCGACCACCCTGCTCACCGAGGCGCTGATCCTCGCCCTCTTCGCGCTGAGCCTCGACCTGCTGGTAGGTCATGCGCGGCTCACCTCCTTCGGTCATGCCGGGCCCTGGGCCTTTGGCGCCTACATGGCCGCCATGCTGCTGCTGGTGTGGCAGGTGCCGCTGCCCTTGGCGGTGCTCCTGGCGGGCGTCATGACCGCGCTGGTCGCCATCCCGGTGGGCTGGCTCTGCGTGCGCACCGGTGGCGTGACCTTCGCCATGCTGTCCCTCGCTTTCGCGCAACTCGGCTACGCCGTGGTGTTCAAGTGGAATGCGGTGACCGGCGGCTCGGACGGGCTGGCGGGCATTCCGCGCGCGGGCCTGCCCGAGATCTTTTCCGGCCGCGAGGGCTATCACCTTCTGGTCTGCCTCTTCCTGGCCCTGGCCTATCTGGTGGCGCATGGCTTCATCCGCTCCCCCTTCGGACATGTCGTGGCCGCGGTGCGTGAGAATGAGCAACGCGCCGAGGCGCTGGGCCATGATCCGCGGCGCATCCGCCTCGTCGTCTTCGTGCTCTCCTACTTCCTCGCCGGCGTGGCGGGCGCGCTCTATGCGGGCTTCGCGCGCTATGTCTCGCCGGAGTTGTTCTTCTGGACCGTCTCCGGCCATGTGCTGGTGATGGTGGTGCTGGGCGGCGCCGGCACGCTGGTGGGGCCCATGCTGGGCGCGCTGGCGCTGTTCTACGCCGAGCATGAACTCTCTGGCCTGACCGAAAGCTGGGGGCTGGCACTCGGCATCCTCTTCGTCCTCGTCGTGATCTTTGCGCCGGCGGGGCTGATGGGCTGGGTGCAGGCTGCGCTGCGGGGGAGGGCGCGATGAGCCTTCTGGAATGCCGCGGCCTGACCCGCGCCTGGGGCGCCTTCCGCGCCGTGGATGGCGTGGACCTGACGGTCGAGGAGCGCGAGATCTGCGCCGTCATCGGCCCCAATGGCGCGGGCAAGAGCACGCTTTTCGCGATGATCGCGGGCCATCTGCGCAAGACCTCCGGCACGGTGCGCCTGGCGGGCGAGGATGTGACGGCGTTGCCCGCCCCTGCGCTGGCGCGGCGGGGCGTGGCGCGCAGCTTCCAGATCACCGCCATCTGCCCGGGGCTGAGCGCGCTGGAGAATGTGCGCCTCGGCGTGCAGGCCAGGATGCCCTGGCGGTTCTTCGGCGGGGCGGCCGCGCTGCGCGAGGGCGAGTCGCGGGCCATGGTCTGGCTGGACCGGCTGGGCCTGGCCGGCCAGGCTGGGACCTTGGCCGGCGAGCTGGCGCATGGCGACCAGCGCCTGTTGGAGGTGGCCATCGCCCTGGCGCAGGAGCCGCGCCTGCTCATCCTTGATGAACCCACCCAGGGCATGTCGGTCGAGGAGACGCGCCGCACCGTGGAACTGCTGCGCGGCGTGATGGCCGAGGCGCGCACCGCCATCCTGCTGGTGGAGCATGACCTGGAGGTGGTCTTCGCGCTGGCGCCGCGCATCGTGGTGCTGCATCGCGGCCGCAAGATCGCCGATGGCCCGGCCGATGAGGTGCGCGCCGATCCCGGCGTGCAGGACGCCTATCTGGGCGGGCTCGACTGATGCTGGAACTGCGCGATATCCGGGGCGGCTACGCCTCCGCCGAGGTGCTGGGCGGCGTCAGCCTGCGCGCGGCACCCGGCGAGGTGACGGCGCTGATCGGCCGCAACGGCGTGGGAAAGACGACGCTGCTGCGCGGGATCATGGGCCTGCTGCCGCGCTGCACCGGCCAGGTCACGCTGGATGGATCGGCGCTGCATGGCCTGCCCACGCATCGCATTGCGCGCGCCGGCATCGGCTATGTGCCCGAGGGGCGGCAGATCTTTCCCGAGCTGACGGTGATGGAGAACCTGGCTGTCGGCCAGCGCATGCCCTCGCGGATCTGGCCAGAGGACCGGCTTTTCGCGCTGCTGCCCAATCTGCGCGAGCGTCGCGCCAATGCTGGCCGCGCGCTCTCGGGCGGCGAGCAGCAGATGCTGGCCATCGCCCGCGCCCTCGTCACCGATCCGTGCGTGCTGCTGCTGGATGAGCCGAGCCAGGGCCTGGCCCCCATGGTGGTGCAGGAACTGGCCCGCGTGCTGCGGCAATTGGCGGGGGAGGGCGTGGCGGTGCTGCTGGTGGAACAGAATCTGCGCATGACGGAGGCGGTGGCGGACCGCATCCTCATCATGGCGCGCGGCCAGGTGGTCCATGACGACACCGCCGCAGCCTTCCGCGCGGACGCCGAGACGCTGCGCCACCGCTGGCTGACGATGTGAGGGAGGCGAGGATGCGTTTCACACCCCGGCGGGATGAGGCGCGCGCGGCGCGCTGGCGCGCCATCGGCCAATGGACCGGCGAGACCCAGCATGACCTGCTGGAGCGCGCCACCGCCGCCACGCCGGACAAGATCGCCATCACCGACGGCACGGCCCGCATCACCTACGCCGAACTGCGCGATGCGGTGGACCGCATGGCCGCCGCCTATCGCGCGGCCGGGATCGGCGAGGATGATGTCGTCGCCATCCAGCTGCCCAACTGGATCGAATTCGCGCCGGTCTTCTTCGCGCTGGAGCGCGTCGGCGCCGTTGCGGTCACCGTCTCCACCGATTTCCGCGCGCGGGAGCTGGAATACATCCTGCGCTTCAGCGAGGCGCGCGGCTTCGTCACAACCGGGCTCTATCGCGGCTTCGACCATCTCGCCATGGCGTTGGAGTTGCAGGGTCGGCTGCCCAACCTCGCACTGATTGGCAGCTTGCGGGCCGAACCCCGCGTGGGGGTGACGGCGCTGGACGCCGCCTTCGCCGCCAGCGGCCCGCCGCCCGATTTTCGCCCGCTGCGCCAGCCGGCGGAAGCGGTGATGCGCATGGCCTTCACCTCCGGCACCACGGGCAATCCCAAGGGGGTGATGCACAGCCATGAGACGACGCTGCCGGCCGCGCGCATCCTGAACCACGATCTGCGCCTCGGTCCGGAAGATCGAATGATGATCTGGCTGCCGCTGGGCCTGAACTGGGGCTACCTCACCCTCGTTCAGTCCATCATGGCCGGTGCCACCGCCGTTCTGCTGGAGCGCTTTTCCCCCCGGCCCGCGCTGGCCCTGCTGGCCCGAGAGCGCTGCACCTATGTGCCGACGGCGCCGGCCTCCCTCACCGCGCTGCTGCAATTGCAGGAGATGGCCGAGGCGGATCTCTCGGCGTTGCGGATCGTCGTCTCGGGCGGGGCCTCCGCACCGGTGGAGACCATCCGTGCCTGGCGCGCCGCGGCCCCGGGCCATTTCCTGGAGCTCTATGGCATGCTGGAGGATGGCTACCAGACCTACACCCGCCAGGAGGATGATCCGGAGGAGGTGGCCGGATCGGTGGGCCGCGTGGCCACGCATATGGGCCTGCGCCTGCTCGACCCCGAGGGGAATGACGTGCCGCAGGGCCAGGAGGGCGAGATTGCGGCCGAGGGCCCTTCCGTGCATCTCGGCTATCATGCCAATCCGACCGCCAATGCCGAGGCCTTCACGGCGGATGGCTGGTTCCGCTCGGGCGATCTCGGCTTCATCGATGCGCGCGGCAACCTCCGCATCAGCGGGCGCGTGAAGGAGATGATCAACCGCGGCGGCAAGAAGTTCTTCCCGCGCGAGATCGAGGAGGTGCTCTACACCCATCCCGGCATTCTCTACTGCGCCATTGTCGGGCTGCCGGATGCGCGGCTAGGCGAGCGTGCCTGCCTCTGCATCGTGCCCCGCCCCGGTGAGCCGGTGCTGGACCTGGCGGGCGTGCTGGAATTCCTCGGCGATGGCTTCGCCACCTACAAGCTGCCGGAGCGCGTGGTCGTGCTGCCGGAGCTTCCCTTCACCCCCACCGGCAAGATCCAGCGCCACAAGCTGGCGCAGGCCATTCTCGCCCGCGATCAAGAGGACACCACGCCGTGAATTACGACACGCTGCCGCATATCCTGGCCGACCGGCCGCATCCGCGCGTGCTGCGCCTCACGCTCAACCGCCCCGACCAGCTCAATGCGCTGACGCCGGACATGCACCGCGCGCTGACCGATGTCTGGCGCGAGATCGACGCCGATCCCAGCGTCAGCGTCGTCATCGTCACCGGCGCGGGGCGTGGCTTCTCGGCCGGCGGCGATCTCGATCTCGTCAGCCGCATGATGGAGGATTTCGAGACCCGCATCCGTGTCTGGAAGGAAGCGCGGGACATGGTCTACAACATGATCGGCTGCTCGAAGCCGATCATCTCCGCCATCAACGGCCCGGCGGTGGGCGCTGGGCTCGTTGTGGCGCTGATGGCGGACATCACCATCGCCGGCCATTCGGCCAAGTTGATCGATGGCCACACCAAGCTCGGCGTTGCGGCGGGCGATCACGCGCCGATCATCTGGCCGCTGCTCTGCGGCATGGCCAAGGCGAAATACTACCTGATGACCTGCGAGCCGCTGGACGGCATCGAGGCCGAGCGCATCGGCCTCGTCTCCCTCGCCGTGCCGGATGACGCGCTTCAGGCCCGCGCACTGGAGACGGCGGTACGCCTGGCCGAGGGCCCACAAAGCGCGCTGCGCTGGACCAAGCACTCCATGAACCTCTGGCTGCAGCAGGCGCGCCCCATCTTTGAGGCGGCGGTGGCGATGGAGTTCCTGGGCTTCACCGGGCCGGAACTGCCCGAGGGCGTGCAGGCGCTGCGCGAGCGGCGCAAGCCGGATTTCGTACCGGGCAGCCCTGTGTGACGATCAGCCACCGCACCGCGCCGCCACGGTCCGGCGCAGTGGTCTCCCGGAGCCGTGATTCGTCGGCCCCGACCCGCCAGCCTGGGCCATGATCAATCAAGGTTGGCCGCCTTCTAGGCCTTTGTGATGTTCCAGTACACCGGGATCGCCGCCTCCAGGATGCCTCCCAGCCTCGCGCTGTGGCCGCGCACCAGGCTCATCATGCCGAGCGGCAGATAGGGCACGCTCTCCACGGCGCGGCGCTGCGTCTGCACCGCGATGGCCTGGCGCTCCTCCTGCGTCGCGGCGAAGGCGAAGGCATCGCGCAGCCGCTCCAGTTCCGGATCATCCGGCCAGCCGGGCAGCGCCGTCCGCGCCCCCGCCGAACGCAGCGCGATATGGCTCACCGGGTCCATCAGGTCCACGGCGGCCGGCGCCGAGCAGAAGAGGCTCCAGCCGCCCTGGTTCACCGGGTTCTTCGACAGCCGCCGCGTCACGAGTGTCGCCCAATCCATCGCCTGGAGGTCCACATTCATGCCCGCCCGCCGCATGCGGTCGGCCGAGACGCGGGCGAAGGTGCTGCTGATCGTGCTGTCCTGCGCGTCCAGCACCACCACCGGCGTGCCGTCATAGCCCGATTGCTGGACCGCCGTGCGCGCGAGGTCGAGATTGGGCGTCACCCAGCCCTCATTCGTGTGGAAGGGCGAGGCGCAGGGGAAGAAGCTGCGGCAATCGCGCCAGCGCTCGCGGTCCGTCATATAGGCCGGCATCATCTCGGACGGGTCCACCAGCAGGCGCATCGCCTGGCGCAGCCGGAGATTGTCGAAGGGGGCGACGGCCTGGTTCATGCGGAAGATGGGCTGCACCCCGGCCGCATCCTGGGCCGCGAGCCGCAGGTTCCGGTTGCGGCTGACCACGGGAAACAGGTCGGGCGGGAGTTCCTCGAAGATATCCAGCTCGCCGGTTTGCAGGGCGTTCAGCGCATTGCTGGAATCCGGCAGCACCACCCATTCGATGCGCTCCATGCGGGCGAGCTTGGCGCCCGCCAGCCCATCCGGCGCCTCGGCGCGCGGTCGGTAGTCCGGATTGCGGCGATAGGTGGTGCGGTCGCCCAGCCGCCAATCCTCGCGGCGGAGCATGTAGGGACCGCTGCCGGTCGGGTCCGTGATGGGGGTCGTGATCGGTGTGGCCGCCACCCGGGCGGGCATGATGAAGGCGGGTAGGCCCGAGGGCTTGGCCAGCGCGTCCAGCACCAGGGCCCAGGGGCGTTGCAGCGTGAGGCGGAAGCGCCGCGCATCCACCGCCACCAGCGTGTTGCCCTCGGCCAGCATCTGCGCGCCATGGCCGTCGCGGATGGCCCAGCGGCGCAGGGAAGCCACCACATCCTCGCTCGTCACCGGCGCGCCGTCATGGAAGCGCAGGCCGTCGCGTAGCGTGAAATCCCAGGTCAGCCGGTCGGCGCTGACGCTGTGGCTTTCCACCATCTGCGGCTGCGGGCGCAGCTTGGAATCCAACGCGAAGAGCGTGTCATAGACCATGTAGCCATGGTTGCGGGCCATGTATTCAGGCGAGATGAAGGGGTCGAGCGCGCGCAGATCCCCGAAGAGCTTCACCCGCAGCACATTCGGATCCCCCCGGTTCTGCGCGAGCGCGGGCAGCGCCAGCGCGGCGAAAGGAAGGGCAAGCGTGGTGCGGCGGGTGATCGTCATGGCGGCTTCCTCGCGGTGCCTCTCATCTGGGGCACCTTGCGCTGCATCCTGGCCCTGGCGCACACCGCATGTCACCCAGGAAATTGCGAACCGGGCGATGCGCGGCCCCATCTGGGTGCAATTCGGTGCCACAAGGCTCGCCCGGGGGGCGCCGCGCCCAGCAAGCTTGCCGTGGGGCTTGAATTTCAGGTGAATTTTCGGTCGGCTGGCGTTAACGCTGTTGCCAGTCTTCAGGAGATTCCCCGATCGTGACCATTCGCCTCACCCGCCGCACCGCCCTGGCCGCCGGCGCCCTGCTGCCTGCCGCCACCCTGGCGCAGCCCGCCCTGGCCCAGGCCGCCTGGCCGGCCCGCCCGGTGCGCATCATCGTGCCCTTCGCCCCAGGCGGCTCAGTGGACACCATGGCGCGCACCATCGCGACGCGCATGCAGGAGCGCACCGGCCAGACCGTCACGGTCGAGAACCGGGCCGGCGCCAATGGCACGGTGGGGGGCATCGCCGTCTCCCAGGCGGCACCGGATGGCTACACGCTGATGGTCTCGGCCAGTGTGCAGACCATCGCGCGCCTGGTGATGCGCGCCCCCGGCTATGATCCGCTGACCGATCTCAAGCCCATCGCGCGGGTGGGGGAGGGGCCCTGCCTCATGGCCATTAGCGCACAGCGCCCGCAGACCAGCCTGGCCGAGGTCGCCACCGCGATGAAGGCCAACCCGCGCGACTGGTCCATCGGCGTCTCGGCCCTGGGTTCGGCCGGGCATCTGTCTTCCATCGAGTTCGTCCGCAATGTCGGGGCCGATGTGACCTTCGTGCCTTATCGCGGCACGGCGCCGCTGCTGGTGGATCTGCTGGGCGGGCGCCTGGGCATCAATGCCGACCCCATGCTGGCCATGCTGCCGCCGGTGCGGGCGGGCAATCTGCGGGGCCTCGCCATCACCGCGCCGCAGCGCAGCGCCGCCGCGCCGGAGATTCCGACCACGGCAGAGGCAGGCTTCCCAAGCGTGGATTCGCATTCCTGGTGGGCGGTCTGGTCGCCGCCGCGCATGGCCGAGGCCCTGGCGGCGCGCATCGCGGCCGAGATCGAGGCCATCATGGGCGAGGAACCGGTGCGCACCCGGCTCTCGGGCCTGGGCATCGTGCCGCTCTTCCAGGCCGGTGCGGCGCTGGATGCCTATATCGCGCGGGATTTCGACAAGGCGCAGACCCTGCTGCGCCTCGCGCGGGTCGAGCCGGAGTAAGGCCTCCGGTGGCTGGGGCCGAAAGGCCCCAGACCCCGGGACCTGGCGATGACCCTCAGGAGGGCTGCGCGGGCGCGTCCTCGCGCTGCCTCCGCTTGGGCTTGCTGAGGCTGAAGCTCAGCGCATAGACGCCCATGCCGCCGAGCAGGGCCATCAGGATGAAGCCCCATTTCAACCCCGCGGTGCGCGCCTTGGGGTCATCCATCACCTGCATCAGCAGCAGGCCGAAGATGATGACGCCGATGCTGCCGATGATCGTCGCCACAATGCCGAATTGCCGCATTCTGCGTTCCATGGCCCTGCCTCCCTCCTGTTGTCTTCAGTGGAGTTTGACACCAGGCTCGGCCCGTTGCGAGACCAATCCGGCCAGGCTGCGCCAGAGTGTCGGTGCACTGCCATGCAGCGCCGTCTGGTGCATCTTGTAGAGCGAGCGATACATCAGCCGCGCGAAATACCCCTCGATGAACATGGATTTGCCCACCAGGAAGCCCATCAGGCTGCCCACCGTGCTGTATTTGCCGAGCGAGACCAGCGAGCCGAAGTCGCGATAGATGAAGGGTTCCAGCGGCTTGCCTTCCAGAAGCCGCTCGATCTGGTTGTACATGTGGCTGGCCTGCTGATGCGCCGCCTGCGCCCGCGGCGGGATGGGCTGCTCCGAGCCCTCGCGCGGGCAGGAAGCGCAGTCGCCCAGCGCGAAGATCTTCGCATCACGCGTGGTCTGCAGCGTGGGCAGGACGCGGAGCTGGTTGGTGCGGTTGGTCTCCAGCCCGCCGATCTCCTTCAGGAAATCGGCGCCCTTCACGCCTGCCGCCCAGACGGTGAGTTCCGCCGGCAGGAAGCCGCCATCGGCGAGCACCACGCCATCGGCCCGCACCTCGGCCACGCGGGTGCCGGCATGCACCTCCACCCCCATCTTCGCGAGCAGATCGGCCGTGGCGGCGGAAATGCGCTCGGGCAGGGCGGGAAGGATGCGCGGTGCGGCCTCCACCAGCATGATGCGGATGTCCCGCTCCGGCTGGATGCGGTCCAGCCCATAGGCCACCACCGCGCGCACGGTGCGGTGCAGCTCCGCTGCCAGTTCCGTCCCGGTCGCGCCGGCGCCGATGATGGCGACGTGCAATTGCCCGGGGCGCACCGGCTCCTCCTGCGCATTGGCGCGCAGGCAGGCATTCACCAGGCGGCGGTTGAAGCGGCTCGCCTGCTCCAGGGTCTCCAGCGGGATGGCGTGCTGCGCGGCACCCGGCGTGCCGAAATCATTGGTGACGGAACCCACCGAGATGATCAGCGTGTCATAGCCCAGCCGGCTCGCCGGCGTGATCTCGCGGCCTTCCTCATCCAGCATGGCGCCCAGCAGCACCTCCTGCGAGTCGCGATCCAGCCCCACCATCTCGCCGAAGCGATAGGTGAAATGGTGCCAATGCGCCTGGGCCAGGTAGTTCAGCTCATGCTGCGCGCGATCGAGGCTGCCGGCCGCCACCGCGTGCAACAGCGGCTTCCAGAGATGGGTGCGGCTGCGCTCCACCAGCGTCACCTGCGCGCGGGTGCCCTTGCCGTAGCGATTGCCCAGCCGGGTGGCGAGTTCCAGCCCGCCGGCGCCCCCGCCGACGATGACGATGCGGTGCGGATCAGCCATGCCAAACCCCTCTGTTCTGCGGCGAGCCTAACGCCTTGGGTCGTTACACGCAAAAAACATACCGCCGGGTAAACCCGGGGGCCGGCAGGGCGTTTCAGAACCACACGGCGCTTCATGCGCCCGTCTCAGGAGGCTCCCCATGCCGCTCGGCACCATTCTCATCGTCCTGCTCATCATCGCGCTGCTGGGCGGCTTCAGCGGACGCTTCGGCGGCTATGGCTATGGCTACGGGCATGGCAGCATCGGCGTGCTTGGCGTCGTGCTGATCGTCATCGTCATCCTGATGGTGATGGGCCGGATCTGATGAGGGCATGAGTGTCGCAACCCTTCCACATCACCCCTGACGGCGTTCGGCTGGCGGTGCGGCTGACGCCGCGGGCCGGGCGGGACGGGGTGGATGGTGTGGCGCTCTCCCCCGACGGGAGCGCCCATCTGAAGCTCCGTCTCGCCGCCCCGCCGGTGGAGGGGGCGGCGAATGCGGCGCTCATCGCCTTCCTCGCCCGGGCGCTCGATTTGCGGAAATCCGACATCACCCTGCTCGCCGGCGACAAGTCCCGGCTGAAGCGCCTGGCCATCCTGGGCGACGGGCCGGACCTGGCGCGCCGCCTCACCGCCTGGATCGCCCCCTCGACCTGAAGCGCGCGCCGTGCTTTTTCCGCCCGCGATTCCAGCGAAGGGCGGAAACAATGAGCGACATCACCATCAACATCGGCGGCGAGATCTTCCACGCGAATTTCGAGACCGCCGCGGCGCCGAACACGGTCGCCCGCTTCCGCCACCTGCTGCCCTACAAGGACCGCATCATCCATGTCCGCTGGAGCGGCGAGGCCTGCTGGATCCCGATGGGCGAGCGCGACCTCTCCTTGGCCTATGAGAACGCCACCAGCTACCCGGCGCCTGGCCAGATCATCGTCTATCCGGGCGGCATGCCGACCTCGATGAGCGAGACGGAAATCCTCGTCGCCTATGGCCCCTGCTGCTTCGCCAGCAAGGCGGGACAGCTCGCGGGCAATCACTTCCTGACCATCACGGATGGGCTGGACCGGCTGGCGAAGGTCTGCCGCTCGGTGCTGTGGGATGGGGCGAAGGACATTACGTTCAGCGCGAGCTGAGACAGCAAAAAGGGGGCCTCCGGCGGCTGGGGCCGAGAGGCCCCAGACCCCGAAACTATAGGGCGAGCGCCGTTTCCGCCTCCCGCACCACCTCCGCCAGCGCGCCTGCCGCGAAGGGCGAGACCAGCCCCGCGCCGCGCGCCAGGTCCTGGAAGGGCGCCGAGCCGCCGCGCGCACAGAGCGCCACGTAATCATCCAGCGCGGCCGGGAAATCCTTCAGCGACTTCACCCAGAACTGCATCGCGCAGCACAGCGCCAGCGTGTAGTCGATGTAGTAGAAGGGGCTGTTGTAGATGTGCTGCTTCGCTTGCCAGCGGCCACCCTTGGCCGGATAGGCCAAATCCCCATAGTCGGTCCAGGGCATGTAGCGCCGCTCCAGCTTCTGCCAGATCGCATGCCGCTCCGCCGGCGTCGCCTCGGGGTTGGCATAGACCTCGTGCTGGAAGTGATCCACGCAGACGCCATAAGGCAGGAAGGCGAGCGAGGTGATCAGGTGCATCCGCCGGAAGCGGTCGGCCGCATCCTCGCCCACCAGCAGCCCCATCTGCGGATGGGTCAGGAATTCCAGCCCCATGGAGTGGATCTCCGCCGCCTCCATGGTGGGCCAGAGCTGGTCAATGCCCGGCTGATGCCGGCTTTCCCAGCACTGGAAGGCGTGGCCCATCTCATGCGTGAAGACGCCGATGTCGTGATGCGTGCCGTTGAAATTCGCGAAGATGAAGGGCACGCCCTCGGTGGGGAAGGAGGTGCAGAAGCCGCCCCCCGCCTTGCCCGGCCGGTTCTTCAGATCGAGGAAGCCGCCCGCCTGCATCAGCC
>JAIYDS010000193.1 GCA_027487385.1 Acetobacteraceae bacterium
GAGCTGGTGCGCTGGTACACCACCGCCGTGATCGAGGCGGAGGAGCAGGGCATCACCGCCGCGAACGCCGAGCAGATGCGCCGCACCAGCACCAACCCCAACACGCGCCGCCTGCTGGGTGTGACCCCGGAACTCGGCCAGGCGCTGAAGCTCGATCCGCTCTGGGCCTATAATGTGATCCGCGCCATCGGCAATTACGGCGAGATCTATGAGCGCACCATGGGCGAGAGCACCCCGGTTGCGCTTCCGCGTGGACCGAATAATCTCTGGACGAATGGTGGGTTGATGTACGCGCTGCCCATGCGCTGACCCGCGAATGAGATAAGGGCCGGCCCCGACACAGGGCTGGCTCCCCCACGGCGCAAGCCGGGACTACACCCCTTCGGCCGCAAGGCCGGAGGGGTTTTTCGTTCGGGCTACAGCGTGAAGAGGCGGCCTTCCTGCGGCATCGCATCGCCGATGCCCTGGCTGCGCAGCGCCCGCCAATAGCTCACCGGGTTGCTGGCCAGCACCGGCTTGCCGATCTCGTGCTCCGCCGCGCGTGCCACGCCGGCGAAGGGCAGGCCGGTGCCCACCTGGATGATCACCTCCACATCCGGCCCGTTCAGTTCCGCCACGGCGGCGCGCAGCCGGTCCAGTGGCACGCGGCCGATCGAAGCGGGGCTTGGCGCGCGCAGGCCGATCAGCCGCACCACCTCATGCCCGGCCTCTTCGAAGATGCGGCGCGCCGCGGCATCGCCCACCGGCAGGAAGGGCGTCAGCAGCCCGATCCGCACCTTGCGGCCGAACAGCGCCTCCAGCGCCAGGATGATGGCGGAGGAGTAGTCGGTGACGCCGCAGCCCAGGCGCTCGCCCACATTGCGGATCAGCGCGGCGCCGGCCGCACCGCCTCCCACGAAATTCTCGACCATGACGCCGAGGATGACGTGATCCGGCCGGCAGGGGGCCAGCGTGTCCACCGCCCCCATCAGCCCCGAGACCATCGCCGCCCGCACCGCCAGCGTATCGGCATCGGCGGCGACCCGCTGCTCCGGATTGGCGATGCGGGCATGGGCGTTGATCACGCCGTCCGGACGCAACCCGTCCATTTCGGCCTGGACGGCCGTGTTGGTGGCGGGCGCCACCACGCCCATGACGCAGCGATACCCGAGGGTGTCGCGGGGATTGATCTCGTTCATGCCCGCTACATTGTGGTCAAGACAGCGGGACCACAATGTCGCTTTTGTGGAGAGACGGCTTCACATCCGCGGCGCGACCGCCGCGGATGACTGGCTCAGGGCAGCACACCCGCCGCCTGATTCACCCGCGAGCGCGCCCGGTTTGCGGCGATGCTGGCCTGGCCTTCGTCATTCGCCGCCTCCAGCCGGAGCTGGCGCACGCGGAACAGGTCGAAGGTGCCCGTCTCGCCGGCGCGGAAGGCGCGCAGCGCGATGCCCTCCTGCTCACTTGCGACGGCCAGGCGCTGGCGGGCGAGGCGCAGTGCCGCCTCGGCCGCGCGCAGTTCCGCTTGGGCACGCGCCGTGCCGGCCTCCACCAGGCGCCGCGCCTGGGTGAGTTCGGCGGTGGCGCGCGTCACCTCGCTCTCGGCCTCGGCGCGGCGGGGCGCGTTGCGGCCCTCTGTGCCGAAGGGAATGCGCACGCGCAGGCCCATGCTGGTGGTGGAATCCATCCCCGAGCCCGCCTCCTGCCGGCCGAAGACGCCGACCTCCGGATTGTCGCGCGGGGTGGCGCCCACCAGGCGCTGGCGCGATTCGGCGGCGGCCAGCGAGGCCTCGGCCGTGAGCAGCGCCGGGTGGCGGGCGGCGTTGCGCACCGCTTCCACCGGCAGGTTCGGCTCCAGCCCGCCGGTCAGCGTGCGATAGGCGGCCAGCGCCTGGGCGGCCGCGGCCTCGGCCTGGGCGAGGGCCAGCTCCGCGCCCAGCGTCTCGTTGCGGGCGAGCAGCGCCTCGGTCGGCGGGATGTCGCCCAGCTGGGCACGGCGGGTGACGTCCCGGGCGATCTCGCGCGCCGTGTTCAGCCGCTCCCGCGCCAATTGAGCCGAGCGCCGCGCCTCGGCGGCGTCCCACCACGCTTCGCGCAGCAGGCCGGCGACCTCCAGCCGGCGCAGCGCGATGCGGCTCTCGAACTCGGCGACGGCCGAATCCACCGTGCCCTGCAAGGCCCCGCGCTGGCCGGGCAGCCAGATGGGGGCCGCCACTTCCAGGTCGAACTCGCGCACCTGGCCCGGGCCCTGCGTGCCCGAGCGCAGCGAGCCGCCCAGCGCGGGCGAACCCGCGATGATGGAGCGCGCCGTGGCGCCGCGCGCCGCCGCGGCGTCGCGCTGCGCCTCCAGCGTACGGAAGCCGGCATCCAGGGCGAGGGCCGCCTCCAGATGGCGGGAGAGCGGCGCTTGACCGCTCTGGGCCTGGGCCGCGCCCGGCAGCAGCAGCGCCGCCAGCACGCCCGCCACCGCCAGCGCCTTTGCATCCACCTTCACCTTCGGCATGGCGAAGCGCTCATAGAGGATGGGCAGCAAGATCAGCGTCAGGCTCGTCGCCGTCACCAGCCCGCCGATCACCACGATGGCCAGCGGCCGCTGGATCTCGCTGCCCGGGCCCGTGGCAAACAGGAAGGGCACCAGGGCGAGGGCTGCGATCATGGCCGTCAGCACCACCGGCGTCATCCGCCGCTTGGCGCCCTCGCGCACCGCCTGTTCCAGGTCGAGCCCTTCTTCCGCGATCAGCCGGTTGATATAGCTGATCAGCACCACGCCATTCAGCACCGCGATGCCGATCAGCGTGAGGAAGCCGACCGAAGCCGGCACCGAGATGAACTCGCCCGAGGCCCAGAGCGCGATGACGCCGCCGATCAAGGCGAAGGGCACGTTGCAGAAGACCAACGTGGCCTGCCGCGCGCTGCCGAAGGTGAGGTAGAGCAGCAGGAAGATGGCACCGAGCGCGATCGGCACCACGATGGCCAGCCGCGCCTGGGCGCGCTGCTGGTTCTCGAACTGCCCGCCCCAGACCAGGCGATAGCCCTGCGGCAATTGCACGCGCTGCGCCACGGCGGCCTGGGCCTCGGCGACGAAGCCGCCAATGTCGCGGCCGCGCACATTGCTCAGCACGGTGGCGAAGCGCTCGGCCTGTTCACGGATCACCTGCACGGCGCCCTCCTCCTCCCGGATATCCGCCACCTGGCTCAGCAGCACGGTGCCGCCGGCCGGCAGGGCGATCTGCACGCGGGCGAGGTCGGCGGCGGAACGCCGCAGACCCTCCTCGCCGCGCAGCAGCAGCGGGATGCGGCGATCGCCCTCCAGCACGGTGCCGACGCCACGGCCATCCACCCAGACGCGCAGCGCCTCCTGCACATCGCTCGCATTCAGGCCGAGGCGGCCGGCAGCGAGGCGGTCCACGCGCACGGTGAGATACTTCATGCCCTCATTGCGCAGCGCGAAGACATCGGCGCTGCCGGAGATGCCGCGCACCGCCTCGGCCACCTCACGGCCGATGCGGTTCAGCTCGGGGATTTCCGGGCCGAAGACCTTGATCACGACATCGCCGCGCGCGCCGATGATCATCTCCTGCACGCGCATGTCGATGGGCTGGCTGAAGGAGAAGCTGGTGCCGGGGAAGCCGTCCAGCACCTGGCGCACCTGTTCCAGCACCCAGGGCGTGCCGCCGGCCTTCGCCTCGGCCCGCCAGGACTCTTGCGGGGCCAGGGTGAAGAACATGTCCGTCTCGTTCAGGCCGACGGGATCAATGCCCAGCTCATCCGCGCCGGCGCGCGCCATGATGCCGCGCACCTCGGGCACGCGGGCGATGATCTCACGCGCGATGCGCTGGTCCGTCTCGCCCGCTTCCTCCACGCCGATGGTGGGGTGCTTGCGCACCGTGACCACGGGCGTGCCCTCATCCATCACCGGGATGAAGATGCTGCCGATCTGCGTGAAGGCGAGGCCCGCCAGCACAAGGCCGACACCCGCCGTGGCGGCGACGCGGAAGGGGCGCTTCAGCGCCCATTCCAGGAAGGGATCATAGAAGGCATGCAGCTTGCGGACGAGCCAGGGCTCCTTCGCGTGGCCGCCCTTCAGCAGGAAGGCGCACATCACCGGCACCACGGTCAGCGCCAGGACCAGGGCGGCGACCAGGGCGAAGGCGATGGTCAGCGCCACCGGCCCGAAGAGCCGCCCCTCCAGCCCCTGCAGCGAGAGCAGGGGCACGAAGACGGCGATGATGATGATCACGCCGGAGACGAGGGGCACCATCACCTCGCGCGTCGCCTCCGCCGTGAAGCGCAGGCGCTCCTTCATGGTCATCTTGGGCTGTTCGTGCAGGCCGAAGCGGTGCGCGGCGTTTTCCACCACCACCACGGCGCAATCCACCAGGAGGCCGATGGCGATGGCGAGGCCGCCCAGCGACATGATGTTCGCGGAGAGCCCGAAATACTTCATCAGACCGAAGGTCACGAGCACGGCCAGCGGCAGGGAGAGGCTCACCACCAGCGCCGCGCGCCAATTGCCCAGGAAGAGGATCAGCAGCACGACGACGAGGGCGATGGCCTCCAGCAGCACCTTCTGCACCGTCCAGACCGCCTTGCCGATCAGATCGGCGCGGTCATAGAAGACCACCAGCTCCACGCCTTCCGGCAGCAGCGCCTGGATGGCCGGGAAGCGGGCGCGCGCGCCCTCGACCACCGCGCGCGCATTGGCGCCGCGCAGCCCGAGCACGATGCCCCAGACCGCCTCGCCCTCGCCATCGCGCGTCACCACGCCATTCCGCGGCAGGGCGCCGAAGCGCACATCGGCCACATCGCCGACGCGCACCACGCCGGCCTCGCGCGCCAGCAGCACGATGGCGCGCACATCCTCCAGCGTCTGGATGCGGCCTTCGGCGCGGACCAGCAGCGCCTCCTCGCCATCGCGGATGCGGCCCGCGCCGTCATTGCGATTGTTGCGCTCCAGCGCCTCCTCCAGCATGGCGGTGGAGATGCCGCGCGCGGCCATGGCGGCGGGATCCGGCACCACCTCATAGGTGCGGACGAAGCCGCCCAGCACATTGATGTCCGCGACGCCGGGCACGGCGCGCAGCTGCGGCCGCACCACCCAGTCCATCAGCGTCCGCGCCTCGGTGGGCGAGAGGTTTTCGCCGACTAGCGTGAACATCAGCATCTCGGCCAGCGGCGTGATGATGGGCGCCAAGCCGCCCGAGACGCCGGCCGGCAGCTGGTCCTCCAGCTCATTCAGCCGCTCATTCACCTGGGCGCGGGCCCAGTAGATGTCGGTGCCCTCGGCGAATTCGAAGGTCATCAGCGTGACCGAAAAGCGCGTGACGGAGCGCATGAAGACCAGGTTCGGAATGCCGCGCATCGCGACCTCGACCGGGTTGGTCACGCGGCGCTCCAGCTCCTCCGGCGTGAGGCCGGGGGCCCGCATGGAGACGAGCACCTGCGTCGGCGCCACATCGGGGAAGGCGTCGATCGGCAGCGCGCGGTAGGATTGGAAGCCCCAGACCGCCAGGCCCAGGGCAGCGATGATCACCAGCAGCCGCTGTCGCAGCGCCGCATCAACCAGTTTGGCGAGCATGGTTCAGCCCCCATCCGCTTCGGAAAGCTCGGCCAGCAGCGCCAGGATGCCGCGCGTGGCGATCTGGTCCGTGGGTGAGAGCCCGCCGCGGATCGAGGTGAATTGCGCCGTCTCGTTCAGCACCGTGACGGGGCGCGCGGTGAAGCCCTGGGGCGTGCGGATGAAGACCCAGCTGCGCTCGCGGTGGCGCACCACGCTGCCGGCCGGCACGCGGTATTGCGGCATGCCATTGCCGCGCAGCTGCAGGGCGACGGTCACCGCCTGGCCCGGGCGCAGCGCCTCGGCCCCGCGATTCATTTCCGCGACGGCGGTGACGGATTGCGTGGTCGCATCGGCGGTGCGGCCGATTCGCAGCACGAAGCCCTCGGCCCCCTGCGCCGGCACCAGCACGCGCGCATTGGCCTCCAGCGCCGGGGCGCGGGAGAGCGGCACCTGGATATTGACCCAGAGCGTGCCGAGATCCCCGACGGTGAGCAGCGGCGCGGCCTGCGCCACGCGCTCACCCGGCGTCGCCGCCCGGCCGAGCACCACGCCCGCCACCGGGCTCGTCACCGTCAGCGCCTGCTGGATGCGCCGGGTGCGGCGCAGATCAGCCACCTCCTGGTCGCTCAGGCCCAGCAGGTTCAGCAATTGCATGCGCTCATCCAACGCGGCCGCGGCGCCGGTCGCTTCGGCGCGCGTCACGATCAGGCGGCGCTCGGCGATCACGCGCTCGCGGAACAGCTCCTCGTCGCGGCGCAGCTTTTCCTGCGCCAGCTCATGCGCGGTCGCGGCTTCGAGGAAAAGGCGCTGCGCCTCCACCAGCTCGGTGCTGCGCAGCCGGGCCACGGCCTGGCCGGCGCGCACCCGTTCATCGGGGGCCACGAAGAGGCTTTCCACCAGCCCCGCGGCCGGGGCGGCGATGATGCGCAGCTGCGTCGGCGGCACCACCACCTGGCCAGGCAGGAGGATTTCGGAGGGGCCCGTCTCGGGCTCGACACGGCCCAGCTCGAAGCCGCCGGCGCGGAACTGCCGGTCATCCAGGCGGATCATCACATCCGCCGTGCCGGGTTGCGCGACGGCCTGCGGCACCATCAGGGGTTGCAGGACGGCCAGTATCAACATGGGCGCACGCCAGCGGCGCGCGATGAGGGCGATCATCACGACTCTCCAAACAAGTTTTTCTGGAGAGCGCACGGCTCAGCGCTCCGGTTCCCGGGAAGCATCCGGAAGTCGGCTCAACAGGCCCCTTGGACAATTCGGGGCGCGTCGCATGCCTGCGATCTCCAGCGCCGGCCGACGGATGACATTTGGTTCATCCGTCCGACAGTTTCAAGTCCCGGCGGTGGCGGCATGTAGCGGGGGATTGATTGATCCAGCCTGAACCGGAGCTTGCGCCAAGCTGAACGGCGCGGAAGGGCTCAGCCGATGGCGTAGCGCAGCCGGACCACGCCATTGGGCCAGGTCTGGCTGTCCAGCAGGGTGAGTTTCTGGGCGGGGGGATGGCCCCCGGCGAAAAGCGGAATGCCGCGGCCCAGCAGCACTGGCATGGTGAAGAGATCGAGTTCCGTGATCGCGCCCTCGGCCAGCAGCCCGGCGATCAGCTTGCCGCCGCCCACCACCCAGGCGCGCTCCTTCACCCCGGCCAGATGCGCGGCCAGGGAGGCGACATCGCCCTTCCAGGCCTCCACCCCCTCGGGCGGATGGGCAATGCCGCGCCGGCTCAGCACCAGGCAGCGCTTGCCGGCATAGGGCCAGGGGCCGAAGCCCAGCAGCTGGTCATAGGTCGCGCGCCCCATGACCAGCGTGCCGATGCCGGCGAAGAATTCGGCATAGCCGTAATCCGTCGCCTGGAAGGGCTCCAGCCAGGCGACCGAGCCATCCTCCGCGGCGATGAAGCCGTCCAGGCTGGCCGCGATATAGGCGACGCGCCCGGACATGGCTCTCAGTCCTGCCACTTCACCGTCAGGAAGGGCGCGGGGATCAGCAGCTTGCTCTCCTGGCTGGCGATGAAGGGGCGCACTTTGCCGAGGTAGTTCAGCCAATCCTGGTTGGCGAAGAGCTTGGTGCGGCGCTCGGCGCGCTCGGCCAGCGTCTCATAGGCCCACATGTGGATCACCTGGTTCAGCGGGCCGAATTCGGTGGAGTAGTAGCCGACGAGGCGCCCCAGGATGGGCTTCTGGATGGCCAGGCCCTCGGCCGCATAGGCCTTGATGTAATCCCCGATCTTGCCGGGATGCATGGTGTAGATGCGCTCTTCGACGAACATGAGTCTTTCTTTCCCTCAGACGCCGGGCGGCGGCTCCGCCGCCTTGGCTTCGCGCCGCAGAGAGCGTGCGCTGGTTGGTGGGTCAGTCGCGGCGCGCCGGCTGCGTTGCAGCCGGATTCTTCGTGCGCGTCGTTTCCCCTTGCAGCGTCGCGCGCGCTGGCAAGCCTGTCCAGCCTCGCCCATTGGCCGCCCCCCGGCGCCCTGTCGTGGCTTTGCCACGACAGGATGAGCCCAGCCCCCAGGATCGGCGCCAAACCGGGGCCCCCGCGAAGACGCCGAAGGCGGGTTCGTGGGGAACGAAGTCGGGGCCCCCGGGAAAACGCCTCTTCGGCGTTTTTCCGGGGATTACTTGGTCACGAAGGCTTTTTCGACGACGTAGCTGCCGGGGGCATTGTTGGTGCCCTCGATGAAGCCGCGCGCTTCCAGCAGCGCCTTGCAATCGGCGTTCATCGCCTCGCTCCCGCAGATCATCACGCGATCCTGCGCCGGGTCGAGCGCCGCCACGCCGGCCTGGCGCTCGGCATCGCCGGATTCGAGGCGCGTGGTGATGCGGCCCTGCACGGGGAAGGGCTCGCGGGTCACGGCGGGCAGGTAGATCAGCTTCTCCTGCACCATCTCGCCCAGCAGTTCATGGTCCCGCAACTCGCCCGTGATGTAGTCGCGATAGGCGAGTTCCTTCACCTCGCGCACCGTATGGGCCACGATGATCCGCTCATAGCGGTCATAGACCTCGGGGTCCCGCATCAGCGACATGAAGGGGGCGAGGCCCGTGCCGGTGGCCAGGAACCAGAGGTTGCGGCCGGGCAGGAGATTGTCGGGGATCAGCGTGCCCACGGGCTTGCGGCCGATCAGCACGCGCTCGCCCACGCGGATGTGCTGCAGGCGGGAGGTGAGCGGCCCGTTCTGCACCTTGATGGAGAGGAACTCCAGGTGGTCCTCCCAGGCGGGACTCACCATGGAATAGGCGCGGGTCAGCGGCTTGCCGCCCACCATCAGCCCGATCATCGCGAACTGCCCCGAGGTGAAGCGCAGCGCCGTGTCGCGCGTGCATTTGAAGCTGAACAGGCTGTCCGTCCAGTGATGCACCCAGGTGACTTCTTCGGCGTAGAAGCCCGGGGGTGCGGCGAGGATGGGGTCGTGATCAAGGTCCATGCCCCGCGTTTTGCGGTGGGTGACAGGCGCGCGCAAGCGGGGAATGATGGGGGCATGGCTGATTTCACCCCTTCGCATGACCCTGACACCAACCCGCCCGTGGGCCCGCGCGTGGACAGCGCCCCCCGGCCGCTGCCCGCCCGCATCCCCCACAAGGGCGGCAGCGTGGATCTGGAGGTGCTGCACCCGCGCCACGTCCCGGATCTCTGGCAGGCCACCCAGAGCGACCCGAGCGAGGCCAGCTGGGCCTATATGGCCTATGGCCCCTTCGCCTCCGAGGCCGCGCTCAGCGCCTTCATCGGCGGGTTTTGCAGCACGCATGACCCCATCGCCTGGGCTGTCCGCCCGCATCGCAGCGGGACCGTGGATGGCTGGCTGACGCTGATGGAAATCCAGCCCTTCAACGCGCATATCGAGATCGGCAACATTTGGTTCTCGCCCCGCATGCAGCGCAGCCGCGCGGCGACCGAGGCGATGTTCCTGCTGATGCGCCACGCCATGGAGGATCTCGGCTATCGCCGCCTCACCTGGAAGTGCAACGCGCTGAACGCCCCCTCCCGCCGCGCCGCGGCCCGCCTGGGCTTCACCTATGAAGGCACGCTGCGCGCGGTGATGACGGTGAAGGGCCGCCGGCGGGACACCGCCTGGTTCTCCATCCTGGCCGAGGAATGGCCGGCCCGCGCCGCCGCCATCCGCGCCTGGCTGGATGATTCCAACTGGGACCAGGCGGGCCGGCCCAAGGCCTCGCTCGCCGCGCCGGGATAGGTGTTGGTTTGACGCGGCCGCAACAAATCCGACCGCGAAGTGACATGCGCGGCTGCTAGGCGGCGCCCTCCATTTCGGAGGGATCCATCATGCGCCGCCTTTTGCTCGCCACCGTCGCCGCCATCGGCCTTGCTCTGCCGGCCGACGCCGATACCCGCTTCGAGGCGCGCCTCGCCGGCCATGCCATCCTGCCGGCCGCGACCTTCCTGGCCCCGCCGGCCGATGCGCCGGAGTATTTCCGCATCTCCGGCCGCTTCACCGGCGCCGGCAATGCCCGCAATGAGGTGGTGGGCAGCATCCCGGGCGTGAGCCTGCCGGGCTATGGCCCGCGGCCCACGGGCCTTGCCATGCCCTTCCCCGGCCAGCCGCTGCAGGGCTTCTCCGGCATCAAGCCGGTCGGCGATGGCAGCTATTGGGTGACGGGTGACAATGGCTTCGGCAATCGCCGCAACAGCCCCGATGCGCTGCTGATGATCCATCGCGTGCGGCCGAACTGGCAGAGCGGCGCGGTGGCCGTCGAGCGCACCATCTTCCTCTCCGACCCCAACCGCGTGGCCCGCTTCCCCATCCAGAACGAGGCCACCACCCCGCGCTACCTGACCGGCGCCGATTTCGACGTGGAGAGCATCCAGCCCCTGCCCGATGGCACGATGATGATCGGCGAGGAATTCGGCCCCTACCTGCTGCATTTCGACGCCGAAGGCCGCCTGCTGCGCGTTGTCGAGACCACCCTGGATGGCGAGGTGCTGCGCACGCCCGACCACCACGCCAACCTGATCCCCGCCAATCCCACGGCCGGCGTGCCCTTCCGCGTCCGCCGCTCGGGCGGCTATGAGGGCATGGCGCTGACGCCGGATGGCCGCACCATCTGGGCGATGATGGAGCAGCCGCTCTTCGCCCCCGGCACCAACAACCCGGAGGGCCAGTTCCTCCGCGTTCTGGAATTCGACGTGACGCGCATGGCCTGGACCGGGCGCAATGTCCGCTACCGCCTGGAGCCGGGTGCCACGGCCATCGGCGATTTCAACATGATCGACGAGCGCCGCGCTTTGGTGATCGAGCGTGACAATGGCGAGGGCGACCCCGGCCGCGCCTGCGCCCAGGGGCAGGAGAGCACCCACGCCGCCCCCTGCTTCGCCATGCCGGCGCGCCTCAAGCGCATCTACCTGGTGGATATGGGCACGGTGGATGCGGAGGGCTTCGTCCGCAAGATCGGCCATATCGACCTCATGGCCATCCAGGACCCCGAGCGCGTCGCGCGCCAGCGCGGTGACCGGCCGGAAGGGGCCAGCGACACGGTCTTCACCTTCCCCTTCTTCACCATCGAGAATGTGGCGATGGTGGATGCCGACCACATCATCGTCGGCAATGACAACAACCTGCCCTTCTCGGCCGGGCGTCACCTGACGCGCGCCGATGACAATGAGCTGATCCTGCTGCACGTGCCGGAATTCCTCCGCGCGCGCTGAGCCGAAAGACGGCCGGGGCGGACTTGCGCGCCCCGGCCATGGACTTAGCATGGTTGTCATTCGTACAGGGGCACAACCATGCCGATTTCCGATGATGTGAAGGCCTTCATCCCGGGCGAGCGCGTGACGCATGCACCGCTCGGCTCGGGCGTGCTGGATGGCCTGCGCTTCGCGGTGAAGGACCTCTTCGACGTCGCGGGCCACCCCACCACCTATGGCAATCCCGATTGGGCACGCACCCATCCCGTCGCCGCCGCCACGGCACCCGCCGTCATGGCGCTGCTGGAGGCGGGGGGCGAGTTGGTGGGCAAGACCAAGACGGTCGAACTCGCCTATGGCCTGACGGGCGAGAATGTCTGGCATGGCACGCCGATCAACCCCCATGCGCCGGACCGCTTCCCCGGTGGTTCCTCCTGCGGTTCGGCCGCGGCGGTGGGGGCGGGGCTGGTGGATTTCGCGCTTGGCTCGGACACGGGCGGCAGCGTGCGCATCCCGGCCAGCTATTGCGGCGTCTTCGGCATCCGGCCGAGCTGGGGCGCGGTCAGCCTGGCCGGCGCCTGCGGGCTTGGCCCGAGCTTCGACACCTGCGGCTGGTTCGCGCAGAAGGCCAGCGTGCTGCAGGCGGTGGGCGATGTGCTGCTGCCCGAGGATGCGCTGCCCAATGTGCAGAACCTGGCGCCGCTGCTGAAGCCGCAAAGCGTCTGGATGAACGCGGACCCCGCCACCGCCACCGCCCTGCTGCCCGCCTTCGAGGCACTGGAGCGCGTGATCAACACGGGCGAGGCGGTGCGCGTCGAGGGCCCCTCCCATGTGCTGGCCGCGGCCTATGAGAATTTCCGCTGCGCCCAGGCGCAGGAGGCCTGGGCCACGCTGGGCAGCTGGATCACCGCCACCAACCCGCAATTCGGCCCCGGCGTGAAGGAGCGCTTCGACGCGGCGCGCGACATGGACCCGGCCAAGGCCGCCGCCGGCCGCGCATTCCGCAAGCGCTTCTCGGTGCGCATCCGCTCGCTGCTGGCGGGCGGCGCGGTCTTCGCCTTCCCCACCTCGCCCTTCCCCGCGCCGCTCCTCACCGCCTCCATGGCCGAGCAGAATGCGGTGCGGGAGCGGAGCATGGGCGTCACCGCGCTCTCCGGCCTCGCAGGCCTTTGCGAGGTCAGCATTCCGGCGGGGCGGGTGCATGGCACGCCGGTCGGCCTTTCCATCGTGGCCGGGCCGGGGCGGGACCGCGCGCTGCTGGACCTGGCGGTGCGCCTCTCGGCGGAGCTGGGCCTCGCATGATCATCCGCGACGCGACAGCCGCCGATCTGCCGGCCATCACCGCCATCTACGCGCATCATGTGCGGACCGGCACCGGGACCTTCGAGGAAACACCCCCGGATGAGGCCGAGATGGCCGCGCGACTGGCCAAGGTGCAGGCGGCGGGCTGCGCCTGGCTGGTGGCCGAGCATGAGGGTGTGATCACCGGCTATGGCTATTACGCCCAGATCCGGGACCGCAGCGCCTATCGCTTCACCGCCGAGGACAGCATCTATGTCCGCCAGGATGTGCGCGGCATGGGCGTGGGCAAGGCGCTGGTGCAGGCGCTGCTGGAGCACGCCACGGCGCGCGGCTTCCGCCAGATGATCGCGGTGATCGGCGACAGCGAGAATGTCGGCTCCATCGGGCTGCACTCCTCGCTCGGCTTCCGGCAGATCGGCACGATGAAGTCGGTCGGCCTCAAATTCGGCCAATGGGTGGATGTGGTGACCATGCAGCGCGCCCTGGGCGAGGGCGATCAGAGCCTGCCCGACTGACCGATGGCGCGCCGCCCGGCTTTTGCTATCCTGGCGGCATGAGCGTCTCCGGCCTTCCCCCCTATGATCCGCAAAACATCTTCGCGCGCATCCTGCGCGGGGAGATTCCCTGCAAGCGCGTGCATGAGGATGGCCATGCCCTGGCCTTCCACGACATCCACCCGCAGGCGCCCACCCATGTGCTGGTGATCCCGAAGGGCGCCTATGTGAGCGCCGCGGATTTCCATGCGAGCGCGAGCGCCGAGGAGATCGCCGGCTTCTGGCGCGCCGTGGGCCTGGTCGCGAAATCCTTGGGGCTGGAAGCCACGGGCTACCGCCTCCTGGCCAATATGGGGCCGGATTCGGGGCAGGAAGTCCCGCATTTCCATGTGCATATCTGCGGCGGCAAGCCGCTCGGTCGGATGATCTCGTCCGGGTAGCGCCGCTTCGGCCCGCGCGCGTGGAAGGTCACGGCCGGGCGTGGCCCCGGCTTGGTATGGGCCCGGCGAGCGAGCCTGCCGCCCTCAGACCGCGCGGACCTCGCCGCCCCACTCCCGCAGGAGAGCCGCCAGCGCGGCGCTTTCGGAGGTGGAAACCAGCACATCCGGCCGCAGCAGCCGCAGCAGATCCTCGCCGCCCTGATCGGCGCCGATGGCCACCAGATCCACCTCGGGCCGCGCGGCCATCATCCCGGCCGTCTCGCCCTCATCCTGCACACCCACCAGCAGGCGGTCGCACCAGCGCCGCGCCTGCTCGGTGATGGCCTCCGGGCAGGGCGAGCCATTGACCTGGAGCAGGCCGATGCGCCAGCCGCGGTGTCGCCATCGCTCGATCACCTCGGCCGCCAGCGGCAGGGAGACGAGCTTGCGCATGGCGCTGCGACCAGGCGTCAGCCCTTCGAGCAATTCCTCGGCCCGGACGGGCGCGATGCCGGATTTGCGGCTGACGATGCCCAGCGCCAGGGCGGCCAGGCGCGCCACGGAGGCGAGGGAAAGCCCGGTGGCGAGCCCCGCCGCCACCACCGCCACCACGGCGTCGCCACCGCCGGCGGGATCATGCACTTCGGAGGCTTCGGCCCGGAAATGGCGCACCGTCTCGCTGCCATCGGCCTCCCGCTCGACCAGGGTGAGGCCATCGGGGGCGCGGGGGACGAGAACGGCGCGGAAGTTATGCGCGCGCAACAGGGCGCTGGCGGCCAGCGCCACGCTCGCCTCGTCATGCACCGGCATGCCGGTGGCGCCGGCCAGTTCCTCCGGCTCGGGGATGATGAGGTCGGCGCCGGCGAAGCGCGCATGGTCGCCGCCCTTGGGGTCCACCACCACGCGGCGATTGGCCGCTTGGGCCGAGGCGATGAGGCGCGCCGGGATATCCCCGGCCAGCACGCCCTTGCGATAATCCGAGAGCACCAGCGTCGTCGTCGCCGCCACGGCATCGGAGGCGATCTTCACCAGGCGATCCGCCAGGCGCTGATGGATGGGGGCCGCCTGCTCGCGATCGGTGCGCAGCAGGTGCTGCCCGCCGGAGAGGAAGCGCGTCTTGGTGGTCGTCGTGCGGCCGCCCTGCACCAGCAGCCAGGGCTCGACGCGCGGCTGGCCGCCGATCAGCCCGGTCAGGTCGCTGCCCGCGGCGTCATCGCCCACCACCGAAACGAAGGCGACGGCGGCCCCCAGCGCGGTCAGGTTGCGCACGACATTGCCGGCCCCGCCAGGCAGCGCCACCTCGCGCTCGACGGTCAGGACCGGGACGGGTGCCTCGGGGCTGATGCGGGACACGCTGCCATAGATGTAACGATCCACCATCGCGTCGCCAACCACCAGAACGGCGCCTCGGGCCAGCGCCCGGACCGCGTCCGAAAGCTGGGCGGGAGTCACTGCGTCGCGTCCTTTGGGCCCGGGGGGAAAGCTGGATGACATCTGTAACTTGGTTAGCGCAGCCGGGGGGGCCAGGGCAACATAATGTGACATGCGCACGACCAGCCCCGCCTAAACTTTGATTAAGGGTTGTGCGGTAAGCCTTTTCCCGGCGCAGGAGGGGCCAGACCATGCCGATCATCAAGGGATTGCCGGGACCATCTGCGGGCGGCACGGGCGCATGAAGGCGAAGGCGCCCGACTGGCGCGCGGCGCTGGCCCACCTGCCGCCCGGCGGCATCGCCGTCTTCCAGCCCTCGGCGCTTCCCCTCGCCCCGCGCCGCGTGGCGCGCGCCCTGCTGGAAGAGGCGGCGATCCTTGGCGGCGGCCAGGTGATCGGCTTTCCCGGCGGGGATCTTCTGCTGGGCAGCGCCGCGGCGCCCGGCCAGCGGGCGGCCCAGGCCATCGCCGCGCTCACCGGGACGGCGCCGGCCAGCTTCGCCCTGCCCCAGGGCCAGGCGGCGGTCATCGCGCTCGGCGAGGCCGCGGCCGAAGCCCCCCCACCCGCCCATTGGAGCCTCGCGGCGCTGGAGGCGCATTGCGCCCAGGCGCCGCTGGAGGAGGTGGCGCGGCTGACGCTGTTCCAGAGCGGGCCGGGCGGCCCGCCCGTGGCGCAGCGCCTGGGCCCCACGCCGCTTGGCCTGGATGATCCGGAGATGGAAGGCCTGGCGCGGGACTGGCTCTGCCGCCGCATCCTGGCCGCCCTCACCCATCCGCAGGAACGCGCCCGGCTGCCGGGGCTGCGGCCGGGGCTGCGGCTGATCCTGGACCTGCCGCTGGGCGGCCTCGCGCAGGGTGCCCCGCTGCGGGCCGGCGCCGTGGATGACCCGAATGGCCCGATCGCTCTCTTGCCCCTGGCCTCCCTGGCTGACCCGGCGGGCTTTGCCAGCCGGGCCGAGGGGTTGCGGCAGGGCGGCTGGACCGTCGGGCTGCTGGCGACGCATGCGGCCGCCTTCGAGGCGCAGCTGGCGCCGGACCTGCTGCTGGCCGCCCCCGCAGGCCCCGATGCGCCGCCGCCGCGCCCGGCCGGGCTGATCGCGCTGGGCCGCCCCGCGCCGCCCTGGTGCCGCGGCCCGGGCATCCTGCATGAGGGCTTCGCATGAACATCCTCGCACCCCCCGATGCGGTCTGGGAGGGCAGCGCCGCGCTGCGCGATGCCACCGCCCTGGCCACGCTGGCCCGCGATTGCGTCACCTCGGGCGTCGAACGCCGCGCCCTGCATGTCCGCCTCTCGCTGGTGCCCGCCCGCCTGCGCGAGCCGCGGCATGAGCGTCTGGTGCGGGAGGCGCTGGCCCCCATGCTGCGCCCCACCCGCGCGCGCCTCTATGAGCTGCCGGGCGGTGACCTCGTGGCCCTGGCCCCGCCGCCGGGCGAGCATCTGGACGAGGTGCGCCGCAACCTCGCGCGCCTGCTGCCGGAAATCCCGGCCGAGACGCTGCTGCCCGTGCTGCGCCTGCCGGCCGAGGCGGCGCGGCTGCTGACCGTGGTGGAGGCGGCGCTGGGGCTGGATGCGGCACCGCCGGTCTCCAGCCCGCCGCGCAGCGAAGCCCCCCCGCCCAGCGCGGCCGAGCTGGATGCGGCGCAGCGGGCGCTCACCACCGCCAACCTCACCGCCTTTCTGCGCCGCCAGGGCATCTGGCGGCTGAGCCCGGGGGATGAACAGCCTCAGCCGCTCTGGACCGAGCTGCGGCCGCACCTGCCCGATCTGGCCGAGGCGCTGCTGCCGCGCCGGAGCCTGGAGGCCAGCGCCCCCCTGGCGCGGCGCTTCCGCCAGGCGGCCGAGCGCCGGATGCTGGCCGAGCTTGCGCACCCGCAGGAGGCGCGCGGCCTGGGCGATGCCTGCCTGCCGCTGGTGCTGGGCAGCGCGCTGGAGGCGGAGTTCCTGCGGCTGGATGCCGCCCTCGGCCCGCACGGCCGGGCCCGGCTGCTGGTGGCGGTGCCGGCGGGCGAATGGCTGGCCGATCCGGGCGGCTTCGCCCTGCTGCAGCGCCTCTCGCTGATGCGCGGCTGGACCTTGGCGCTGGATGAGATCGAGCCCGCCCTGCTGCGCCTCTGGCCCGATGCCGCGCGCGGCCAGGCCATGCTGCGGCTGCGCTTCCGCCCCGAGATACTGGCCGCCGACGCCGGCAGCCGCGCCAGCCTGGACGCCGCCCTGCCCGAGGACCGCGCCCGCATCATCCTGACGGGCGCCGAAACGCCGGCCGCCATCGCCTGGGGCTGGCAGCGCGGCATCACCCGCTTCATGGGCCGAGTCCTGGAGGCGCGCTGACCCCCATTCCTGGGGTCCGGGGCCTCCCCTTTTTCAGGAGTGGGGCCCCGGCCGCCGGAGGCCCCTTTTTCTTCAGAACGCGACCTGATCGCCCCCCTTGAGCGACAGCATCTCCCGCGCCTCATCCGGGCTCGCGATTTCCAGCCCCAACCCTTCGATGATCTGCCGCACCAGGCGCACCTGTTCCGCATTGCTGGTGGCGAGCCGCCCCGGGCCGGCCCAGAGGCTGTCCTCCAGCCCGACCCGCACATTGCCGCCCATCGCCGCCGCCATGGCCGCGATCTTCAGCTGATTGGCGCCGGCACCCAGCACGGACCACTGGTAATTGTCGCCGAACAGGCGATCCGCGGTGCGCTTCATGTGCATCACATCATCCGGATGCGCGCCGATGCCGCCCTGCAGGCCGAACACCGTCTGGATGAACAGCGGCGCCTGCACCAGGCCCTGATCGAAGAAGTACTTGAGGTTGTAGAGGTGCGAGGTGTCGTAGCACTCGAACTCGAAGCGCGTGTTGTTCCCGGCGCAGGTGGTCAGGATGTATTCGATATCCTGGAAGGAATTGCGGAAGATGATGTCCTTGTTCGCCAGATAGGCGGGCTCCCAGTCATGCTTGAATTCCTTGAAGCGGTTCAGCATGCCGAAAAGGCCGAAATTCATCGAGCCGAGGTTCAGCGAGGCCACTTCCGGCTTGTGCAGGGCGGCCGGGCGCACGCGCTCCTCGATGGTCATGGTGGGCGCGCCGCCGGTGGTGATGTTCACCACGCAATTGCTGGCCTGCTTGATGATGCCGAGGAAGGGCGCGAAGGCCTCGGGCGATTGATCCGGCCTGCCATCCTCGGGGTTGCGCGCGTGCAGATGGACGATGGCCGCACCCGCTTCCGCGGCGCCGATCGCGGCCTCGGCGATCTCGGCCGCCGTGATGGGCAGATGCGGCGACATGCTGGGCGTGTGGATGGCGCCGGTGACGGCGCAGGTGATGATGACGCGGCGGGCCTTGGCCATGATTCGCTTCCCTCTTTATCGCGCGAGTTTGAGCGAAGTGCCGGGCGCTGCAAACCCCGTCAGGGCAGGCGCTTCAGTTGCGCCCGCCATCCACCGAGAGGATCTGCCCCGAAATCCAGTCCGCGCCCGGGCTGGCGAAGAACAGCACGGCGTGAGCGATATCCTCCGCCTTGCCCAGCCGGCGGCGATGGATGCCCTCGATGACGCGCGCCTGGCCCTCCGGCCCGTAGCTCTCCCACTGTTTCCGCGAGGCGGGGTTGGAAAGGATCAGGCCCGGCGCCACGGCATTGGCGGTGATGCCGTGCCGCGCGAATTCAAAAGAAAACTGCTTGGTGAGGCCGACCAGCGCGTGCTTTGCCGCCGTATAGGCCTGGATGCCCGTGAGGCTCGGCCGCAGCCCCGCCCCGGAGGCGATGGTGATGATGCGCCCCACCCCCGCCTTCTGCATCACCGGGGCCGCCGCCTGCACGCACCAGAGCGTGCTCTCCAGATTGGCCTGGAAGATCGCGTGCCAATTCTCCTCCGTCACCTCGCTCAGCGGGCCGCCGACCTGGCCGCGCACGCCGCCGGCGCAGCAGACCAGCACATCAATCCCGCCTTCCGCCGCCGCCATCTCGGCCACCACGCGATGCACGGCGGCACGCTCGGCGAGATCGAGCGTGCGGCGCTCCACTGCCGCCGCGCCGGCCAGCCCCTCGGCGTCACGGTCCAGCGCCCAGACCCGGGCGCCCTCTTCCGTGAAGGCGCGGGCCACCGCCTGGCCAATGCCCTGCGCGGCGCCAGTCACGAGGATGCGGGCCTGGGCAAAGCGCTGTGTCATGCGGGCGAACCTTCCTGCTGCGCCGGCCATCCGGCCCGCGGAAGCTTTCCCCATTCCGGCGCCCTTGGCGAGGCGTGGGCCAAGGTCCGCGAGATTGACCCTGCCCATCCATTCCCCTAGCTCCAGGCGGTAGCATGGAGAGACGGATGCAGCAGCGTTTCGAGCGTGTTCCCACCAAGAGCAGCTCCCTGCGCTTCCTGCGCGAGAGCGGGTTGCCCATCGGGACCATCGTGGACGTGGGCGTGCAGCGCCGCACGCCCGACCTGATGAGCGCATTCCCGGACAAGCGACACATCCTGATCGAGCCGGTGGCGGAGAATTATCCCTTCATCCACCGAAACTACGCCGGCATGGACTATACCCTGCTCGAGGCCGCGGCCTCGGATCGTGACGGGGAGGGCATCCTGCGGCTGCGGTCCAATGCGCCACAAACCGGCATCTTCACCAGTTCCCTCCGGGATGACAGCAAGCCGGATGCCGCGGGGGCGGCATTGGAAGAACGAAAGGTCCGGGAAGTCACGCTCGATATGGCCCTGCCCGGCCTCGATCTGGCGCGGCCCTACCTGCTCAAGCTGGATGTGGATGGAGATGAAGCGCGCATTCTTGCCGGCGCCAAGGAGACCCTGAAGCACGTATCCTGCCTCGTCATCGAAGCCTCCATCCGGCAGCTCGCCGCGCGGGTGGCAGCGCTTGAGCCCCATGGATTCATCCTCTGGGACGTGATCGACCTGAACTACTACATGGGAAATCTCTCGCATTTCGACCTGGTCTTCATCCCCCGGTGGCATCGGAAGCTCCCGGCCCTGAGCCCCTGGTCCTCCTTCCCGCGCAATCCACGCGCCATGCAAAGCTATCTGCACGAGCCAGGCTGAGCCCTACTTCCGCGTCAGCGCCACCAGGTAGCGGCACCATTCCTCGCCCGAGGGGTTGTGGAAGCCGCAATCGCGCGGCGCGGTCAGGTCATAGGCCAGGCAATCGCCCGGGCTGAGCCAGCTTTCCTCCTCGCCCTGATGGATCACCAACTGGCCGGCCCGCAGCCAGACCACCTGCCCGCGCAGGAAGCGGTAGGAGGCGGCCGGATAGGTCACCCGCGCGCCGGGCGGCAATTCCACCTCCACCAGCTCCGGCTCCGCGCCGGGGGGTGAGAGGGCGCGGCGGCGATAGCCGGTCTCAGGGTCGGTCCAGACCTCCTGCATGGCGGCGCGGCGCAGCGGGCCGGCGCCCGCATCGGCCTCCGCCCGGGCCAGCAGCGCCGAGACGGTGAGGCCCAGCGCGCCCGAAAGGCGGCCGAGCAATGCGGCGGTGGGGCTCGCCTCTGCGCGCTCCACCTTGCTGATCATGGCGCGGGAGACGCCGGATTCCGTGGCCAGGGTGGCGATGGACCAGCCCCGTGCCTCGCGCTCGCGCCGGATGCGCTGCGCCAGGTGATCATCCAGGCCTGTCATTATAGTGGACATGAGGGCACTTTAGTGGAATCATCCCGGCATGACCAGCATGGGACATAATGGCGGGCCGCCGCTCGAGGATGAGGGCACGGCCTGGCGCAGCTGGGTCTGGCGCCGCGCCCACAAGAAGGCCTGGAAGACCCCGCCCCGCGAAGTCGCGCTGCGCCGCCTCGCCCGCGCCGAGGAGCTGGGCCTGACCTACAAGGAATACACGCTGGAAATCCTGGAGCGCGGCAAATACCTGTAGTTCGGAGGTGCAAGAAGCGGAGCTTCTCGCCGGGCTGCCCGAGGGGCAGCGCCCCTTGATCAGCCTACCCTTCCCGCAGCGCCGCAATCTCCGCCGCCAGGGCCGCGGCATCAGGCTCGGCCGGAAACACCGCCTCCACCTCCACCGCCACCGCGAGCCGCTGCTTGTAGACGGCGCGCGGCACCTCCTCCGTGCCGAATTGCGCCAGATGCGCCGTCTGGAACTGCGCATCCAGCAGGGTGAAGCCGCCCAGCCGCAGCCGCGCCACCAGATGCACCAGCGCGATCTTCGAGGCGTCATCCGCGCGGCTGAACATGCTTTCGCCGAAGAAGGCGCCGCCGAGCGAGACGCCATAGAGCCCGCCCACCAGGCGCTCGCCCTCCCAGGCCTCAATGGAATGGGCGTGGCCCTGGCCGTGCAGGGCGAGGAAGAGGGCGCGGATCTCGGCATTGATCCAGCTGTCGGTGGAACTCGGGCGCGGCGCCGCGCATTCGGTGATCACCTCGGCGAAGGCCTGGTTGGCCGTGATGCGATAGGGCGCCTGGCGCAGCCGCCGCGCCAGGCGCCGGGGCAGATGGAAGCCCTCGAGCGGGATGACGCCACGCTGCTCGGGGTCCAACCAGTAAAGGGTGCGGGCCTCCCGGCTCTCGGCCATCGGGAAGAGCCCGATGCGATAGGCCCGGAGCATGAGTTCGGGCGTGATTTCCATCTGGCGGCGGGACATCAGCGTGGCTCCCCGGGCGCGCTGCGCGGCGGGGCGAGGGACGGCGACGCGGCTCTGCGCAGATCTTCCACGGTGCCATCCTACGCCAGCCGGACGACGAACCGAAATCTTCTCGACATCGGTGGGCTCGGGACGCGGCACCTGCCTTGCGGTGCCGCCCTTGCCGGCTGAAGCCCGCCTCTCAGACGCCCTTGGCGACGAAACGCTCCAGCCAATGGATCGTGTAGTCGCCCGACTGGAACTCGGCATCGGCCATGATCCGGCGATGCAGCGGCAGGGTGGTCTTGATGCCGTCCACCACCATTTCGTCCAGCGCGCGCTGCATGCGGGCGATGGCCTGCGGGCGGCTCGGCGCATGCACGATGAGCTTGGCCACCAGGCTGTCGTAATGCGGCGGCACGGCGTAGCCGGAATAGAGCGCGCTATCCACGCGCACGCCGAGGCCACCCGGCGCGTGGTAGGTGTTCACCCGGCCGGGCGAGGGCGCGAAGCTCTCGGGATCCTCGGCTGTCACGCGGCATTCGATGGCGTGGCCGTTGAAGGTCACATCCTGCTGCCCGTAGCCCAGCTTCTCGCCGGCGGCGATGCGGATCTGCTCGCGCACCAGATCCACGCCGCAGATCATCTCCGTCACCGGATGCTCGACCTGCAGACGGGTGTTCATCTCGATGAAGGCGAATTGCCCGTCCTGGTAGAGGAACTCCAGCGTGCCGGCATTGCGGTAGCCGAGCTGCCGCAGGCCGGCCGTCACCTGCGCGCCCAGCGCATCGCGCTCGGCCCCGGTCAGCGCCGGGGAGCCCGCCTCCTCCACCAGCTTCTGGTGGCGGCGTTGCAGCGAGCAGTCGCGCTCGCCGAAATGCACGACATGGCCATGCGTATCGGCCAGCACCTGCAATTCGATGTGGCGCGGACGGTCCAGATATTTCTCCATATAGACGGCGTCATTGCCGAAGGCGGCCTTGGCCTCGGTGCGCGCCACCTGCCACGCTTCCTCCAGCTCTTCGGCCGAGCGCGCGACCTTCATGCCGCGGCCGCCACCGCCAGCCGCGGCCTTGATCAGCACGGGATACTTGATGGTCTCAGCGATCTCGCGCGCTTCCTCGAAGCTCTCCAGCGCGCCGGGCGAGCCGGGGACGAGCGGCACATTCAGCTTCCGCATCGCGTCCTTGGCCGCGATCTTGTCCCCCATCATGTGGATGTGATCGGCGGTCGGGCCGATGAAGGTGAGGCCATGCGCCTCCACCATCTCGGCGAAGCGGGCGTTTTCCGAGAGGAAGCCATAGCCCGGATGGATGGCATCCGCGCCGGTAATGGCGGCGGCGGAGAGGATGGCGGCCACGTTCAGATAGGAATCGCGCGCAGCCGGCGGGCCGATGCACACGCTTTCGTCCGCGAGCCGCACATGCATGGCCGAGGCATCGGCGGTGCTGTGCACGGCGACGGTGCGGATGCCCATCTCCTGGCAGGCGCGGTGCACCCGCAGCGCGATTTCGCCGCGATTGGCGATCAGGATCTTCTTGAGCATGATTCTATGCCCTCAAACGGCGGGCGCGCGCTCCGCGCGCTTGCCTTCGCCGCGCCACGGTCGCGCCGGAGCAAGCGGTCAGTGGGGCGGCGCCGGCCGCATTGCGGCCGGCTTCTCGCTGGGGGGCGGTGCCAATCATTCTTCTACTCAACCAGCACCAGAGGCTCGCCATATTCCACGGGCGTGCCGGCCTCCACCAGGATGCGCGTCACGGTGCCCGAGCGCGTGGCCTTGATCTGGTTGAAGGTCTTCATCGCCTCGATCAGCAGCACGGTCTGCCCCTGGCTGACCTTCGCGCCCACCGTGATGAAGGGCGGCGCGCCCGGCTCGGGCGAGAGATAGGCCACCCCCACCATGGGCGAGGTGACCAGGCCCGGATGCTTGAGGTCGATCGCCTCGGGATCCGCCGCGGCCGGCCGGGGGGCTGGCGCGGCCGGGGTCGGCATCTGGCCCATCGGCATCTGCCCCATGGGCATCTGCATCGGCGGGGCCGCGTAGTATTGCGCGGGCGCGGCCGGTGCCACGGGGATGATGCGCGCCACGCGAATCCGCGAGTCCTTCTCCGAGAGCTCGATCTCGGTCAGGTCGGTCTCACGCAGGATATCCGCGAGTTTGCGGATGGCATCCGCGTCGAATTGAATGCCGCTGGTCATGACTGGTCATCCTCGTTTCCGCCGACGAGCTGGGCCATGGCCTGCAGCGCGAGCGCATAGCCCGCCACACCCAGGCCGGCGATCACGCCGGTGGCGGCCTTGGAGACCAGGCTGTGCTGCCGGAACTCCTCGCGCCGATGAATATTGGTGATATGGACCTCGATCACCGGCA
>JAIYDS010000166.1 GCA_027487385.1 Acetobacteraceae bacterium
ACGAAGCGGATGTGGCGCGGAATCTTGTAATGCGCGATCTGCCCCTGGCAGAATTCGCGGATCTCCTCGGGCGTGGCACTCTCGCCGGGCTTGAGGCGGATCCAGGCGCAGATCTCCTCGACGAAGCGCGGATCGGGCACGCCGATCACCTGCACCTCCGCCACTTTCGGATGGCGGAAGAGGAACTCCTCCACCTCACGCGGATAGACATTCTCGCCGCCGCGGATCACCAGGTCCTTGATGCGGCCGACGATGTTGCAGAAGCCCTCCTCGTCAATCACCGCGAGGTCGCCCGTGTGCATCCAGCGGGCCGGGTCGATGGCTTCGCGCGTCCGCGCCTCATCGCCCCAATAGCCGAGCATGACGGAATAGCCGCGCGTGCAGAGCTCGCCCGGTTGTCCCCGCGGCACGACGCGGCCTTCGCCATCCACGATCTTCACCTCGATATGCGGCTGCACGCGGCCCACGGTGGAGACGCGGCGCTCCACGCTATCCGTCGTGCTGGACTGGAAGCTGACCGGGCTGGTTTCCGTCATGCCATAGGCGATGGTGACTTCGGCCATGTTCATGTCGCTGATGCAGCGGCGCATCACCTCGATCGGGCAGGGCGAGCCCGCCATGATGCCGGTGCGCAGGCTGCTCAGGTCGAACTTCGCGAAATCGGCATGGTTCAACTGCGCGATGAACATGGTGGGCACGCCATAGAGCGCGGTGCAGCGCTCCGCCGCCACCGCCTCCAGCGTGGCGAGCGGATCAAACCCCTCGCCCGGATAGACCATGGTGGCGCCATGGGTGGTGCAGCCGAGGTTGCCCATCACCATCCCGAAGCAGTGGTAGAGCGGCACGGGGATGCAGATGCGGTCCTCATGCGTGATGCGCTGCGCCTCGGCCACGAAATACCCGTTGTTGAGGATGTTGTGGTGGGTGAGCGTGGCGCCCTTCGGCGCGCCGGTGGTGCCGGAGGTGAACTGGATATTGATGGGGTCATCGCTTTGCAGCGTCGCCTCGATCGCGTGCAGCTTCGCACGCGCCTCGGCAGGCGCCGGCTGCATGAGCTCCGAAAAATTGCGATAGCCCTTCTGCGTCTCAGGCCCGATCTGGAAGCGGTGGCGCAGCGTGGGCAGCTTCTCGGCGCCCAGTATGTCCAGCATGGTCACGTATTCGCTGGTCTTGAAGCGCGTGGCGGTGACGATGGCCGCACACCCCACCTTGTTCACCGCATATTCCAGCTCGGAGAGGCGATAGGAGGGGTTGATGTTCACCAGCACCAGCCCGGCCAGCGCCGTGGCGTATTGCGTCAGCGCCCATTCGGCATTGTTGGGGGACCAGATGCCCACGCGCTCGCCCGGCTCCAGCCCGGCGGCGAGGAAATTGGCGGCCACATTCTCCGCGTGGGCCAGCATTTCCGCATAGCTCCAGCGAACGCCCTGCTGCCGCGCGATCAGCGCCATGCGATCCGGGAAGCGGGCCACGGTGTTGCGGAAATTGGTGCCGATCGTCTCACCCAGCAGCGGCGTGGACGAGGCGCCATGGACGTAACTCAGCATGTGGCGTTCCTCCGCAATTGGGCCACCGCCTCAGCGATGATCGCCGCGGGCGGGGCCGTGATGTCGAGCATGAGTGCCGCCTCATCGGGCCCTGGCGGTTCCAGCGTGGCGAATTGGCTGGCCATCAGGCTGGGCGGCATGAAGTGGTTCTCCCGCGCGGCCTGGCGCGCGGTGATCATCGCCGGCTCGCCCGCCAGATGCAGGATGCGCAGCCCCGGCACGGCCTGGCGCAGCCGGTCGCGATAGGCGCGCTTCAGCGCGGAACAGGCGATGACGCCGCCGCCCGCCTGCGCCGCCAGCCAGGCGCCCAGCGCATCCAGCCAAGGCCAGCGATCCTCATCCGTGAGCGGCGTGCCGGACGACATCTTCTGCACATTCGCGGGCGGGTGGAAGGCATCGGCATCGCCGAAGGGCAGGGCCAGCGCGCGCGCCAACTCCGCACCGATGGTGGATTTGCCGGAGCCGGAAACGCCCATGACGAGGATGTGCAGGGTCATTCCTTCTTCGGCTCCAGATGCCCACCGAAGCCCTTGCGCATGGCGCTCAGCGCCTTGTCGGCGAAGCTAGCCTCCTGGCGCGAGCGGAAGCGGGCAAACAGCGCCGCCGCCAGCACGGGCACCGGCACCGCCTGCTCGACCGCCGCATCCACCGTCCAGCGGCCCTCGCCGCTGTCGCTCACCCGGCCGCTATATTCCGTGAGGTCCGGGTCATAGGCCAGCGCCTGCGCCGTGAGGTCCAAGAGCCAGGAGGAGACGACGGAGCCGCGGCGCCAGGCCTCGGTGATGTCGGGCAGGTCGAATTCGAAGGGGGCGGCGCGCATCAGGTCCAGCCCTTCGGCCATGGCCTGCATCATGCCGTATTCGATCCCGTTATGGACCATCTTGGCGTAATGCCCCGCGCCATTCGGGCCGCAATGCACATAGCCCTGGGCGGGGCGGGGATCGCGCCCCTCGCGCCCTTCGGTCGGCAGGGTGGTGCCCTCGCCCGGGACCAGGGCGGCCAGCAGCGGATCAATCCGCGCCACCACCTCCGCCTCACCGCCGATCATCAGGCAATAGCCGCGCTTCAGGCCCCAGACGCCGCCCGAGGTGCCGATATCCAGATAGTGCAGCCCGCGCGCCGCGGCCTCCGCCCCGCGGCGGCGGGAATCCTTCCACATGGAATTGCCGCCCTCGATGATGGTGTCGCCGGGGCTCAGCAGCCCGTGCAGTTCGGTGAGGCAGGCCTCGGTGATCTCGCCCGCCGGCAGCATGACCCAGATGGTGCGGGGCGCCTTCAGCAGGGCCACGCATTCGGCGAGGCTCGTGGCGCCCGTGGCGCCCTCGGCCACCAGGGCCGCCACCGCCGCATCATCCCGGTCATAGGCCACGCCCTGATGCCCGGCCTGCATGACCCGGCGCAGGATATTCCCGCCCATCCGGCCAAGGCCCACCATGCCCAGCTGCATCTCGCTTCCCCCGATGTTTCCCGCGTGATTTGATGGCCCAAACGCCGCCAAGAGGAAAGCCATGATCGCACTTCCCGAAGCGGGCCAGGACTGGCCCGCCCTCAAGCAGGCCCTGCTGGAGGCGAAATCCCGGGATTATTCCTGGAAGCGCGGCCGCATGGCGGTCTTCTTCTACTACCTGGATGAGGCGCTGGAGCGCGTCCAGCAGGAGGCCTACCTGACCTTCTGGACCGAGAACAACCTCGGCCAGCGCGCCTTCCCCTCCCTGGCCAGGCTGGAGGGCGAGGTGGTGCAGATGGGCCTCTCCCTCATGCGCGCGCCTGAGGGGGCGGGGGGCACCTTCACTTCCGGCGGCAGCGAAAGCATCTTCCTCGCCATGCTGGCCGCGCGGGAGCGTGCGGGCGTAGCGAAGCCCAATATCGTGATCCCGGACACGGCGCATCTCACCTTCGACCGTGCCGCCTGGTATCTGGGCATGGAGGTGCGCCGCATCCCCGTCGCGGCCGATCGCCGCAGCGACATCCCCGCCATGACGGCCGCGATGGACGCGAACACCGTGGCGCTGGTGGGTTCGGCGCCCAATTACCCCTTTGGCGGCATTGACCGCATCGCGGAGCTGGGCGCGCTGGCGGCCGCGCGCGGCGTCTGGCTGCATGTGGATGCCTGCGTCGGCGGTTTCCTCTCGCCCTTCCTGTCACGGCTCGGCGTGGCGCTGCCCGATTGGGATTTCAGCGTGCCGGGCGTCACCTCCATCAGCGCGGATATCCACAAGCACGGCATGGCGCCCAAGGGGGCCTCGCTGCTGCTGCTGCGCGACGCGGCGCTGAAGGCGTATCACCGCTTCGAGAGCAAGGCCTGGGCGCGCGGGCTCTATGCGGCGCACACCGCGCAGGGCACGCGGCCGGGCGGTGCGGTGGCGGCGGCCTGGGCGGTGATGAACCATCTGGGCCAGGCGGGCTATCTGGATTGCGCGCGCCGCATCATGCAGGCGCGGGCCAGCATCGCGGCCGGTGTCGCGGCCCTGCCGGGGCTGGAGGTCCTGCCGGGCGACCACGCCATCCTGGTCTATCGCAGCACCGATCCCGCCCTGCCGATCGGCCGCGTAGCGACGGCGCTGGATGCCCGCGGCTGGCTGGTCAGCCGGCAGCAGGAGCCGGATGGCATCCATCTGCATTTGAACCCGCTGCATGCGGAGGTGGCGGAGGAATATCTGGCCGACCTGCGCGCGGCAGTGGACGAGGCGCGCGAAGGGGCGGCGCCGGAGATGGCGGCGGGGCGGGCTTATTGAGGGGCTGTTATACCAAATCTCGCTGGTGATGACTTATGAATAGGAAGTGCCTCCGGCGGCTGGGGCCGAAAGGCCCCAGACCCCAATCCATCAGAAGGTGGCCTGTCATGTCGAGATTTGGCGAATAAAACGCACGGGGTCTGGGGCCTCGGCCCCAGCCGCCGGAGGCTCTTTTTCTTTCGAGTCCCCAAAGCTGCATTAGTCAATCTCAGCGAGATTTGGTACCATACGTGATTCGAGGGGCTTTGCCCCTCGACCACCCCAGCAAGGTGAAAACCTGCGTGGTTTTCAGGAGTTTCCTGCACCTTCATTGGCGCGGAGATGCAAGAAGCTGAGGTTCTTGCCGGGGGTTGGCCGCGAAGCGGAGACAACGAGGGGCAGCGCCCCTCAAAACCGCCGCAGCAACCGGTCGATATAGTCCAGCTCCTCCGCCGGCCTTTCCCGCTCCGCGCCCCGCCGCCGCAGTTCCTCCTGGAGGCGCCGCGTCCGCAGCTGTTCCGCCTCATCCGGCACGCGCGTGTCGCTGCCATTATCGGCATTGCCGGTGTTCTCGCGGGCGCGGCGGCCGAGCGGGTCACGCCCTTCGCCCAGCTGCTGCTGGCCATCGGGGCCATCGCCGCCCATGTCCATCTCGCCCATGCTGTCGTCTTCGCCCTCGCCCTCGCCTTCCCCCTGGCCCTGGCCGAATTGGCGCTGCATCTGCTGGGCCATCTGGCGGCCGCCCTCCTGCAGGCGGCGCATCGCCTCCTGCTGGGCGGGGCGGGCGTCGCGGCCGGCGCCCAATGCCTCCATCGCCTCGCGCATCGCCTGATCCGCCTGGCCCAGCGCCTCGGGGATTTCGCCCGTCAAATCGCCCTGCTGCTGCATGAGCTCGCCGAGGGCTCGGCGCAGGGCGCGCTGCCGGCGGGCCTCCGCCTGAAGCTGGCGCTGCATCTCCTGCTCGGCCTGCTGCTGCTGCTCGGGCGTGGTCTGGCCGGGCTGGCCGGGGCGCTGGTTCCAGGGCTGGGCCTGGCGGCGCTGCTGGGCGGCGCGCTGCTCCTGCTGCTCGGCGCGGCGTGAGCCCTGGTCCACCATCTCGCCCTGGCGGCGTACCATGTCCTGCACGGCGCCCATCTGCTGCTGGCCGCGCTCACGCTGGCGCTGCCGCTCCGGCGATTCGCCGCGCGCCACGCGGCCCTCCTGCAAGGCGCGCAGCATCTCCTCCAGCTCGGCCAATTCGCGCTGCGCATCCTGCATGCGGTTCTCGCGATTGGCCTCCTCCATGCGGCGGGTGCGGCGGTCCATGTCGCGCTGGTCGAGCATGCGCTGCTGCGGGTCATAGGGCAGCGCCTCGGCATTCTCGCGCTGCAGCCGCTCGGCCATGGCTTCGAGGTGACGGCGGATCGCCTCGCGCAGCTGCTCGATGCGGCGCTCCACCTCGCTGCGCTGCTGCTCATTCTCGGCCTGCGGGGTGCGCTCGGCCTCGTTCATCGCCTCGCGCAGCTGGCGCTGGGCCTCGGCCAGGGCGCGGGCGGTGCGGGTGTCGCGCCCTTCTTCCAGGGCGAGGGCGGCCTCCCAGAGCAATTCCTGCGCCTCGGCCACGGCCTCGGGCCGCCGGTCGCGCTGCAACTGGCCGCGGGCGGTGCGCAGCGCGAGCAGCGTGCCGGCATCATGCTCGAAGGCCTCGGGCGCCTGGGTGATGCGGTCCAGCTCGCGCATCGCATCCGCGCGTGCGGTGGGGTTGAGCGAGAGGGCCTTGCGGATCTCGATCATCGCCCGCGCCACGGGATGGTTGAAGCTGCGCTCCGGCAGCGTCAGCGCGACATCCTCGGAAACGCCCTCCTGCTCGGCGCCATCACGCGCGATCAGGCGCAGCACCACGGGCAGCCCCGCCCAGGGATGCGCCGAGAGATCGGGCTGCGCCAAGCCGCGCGCCTGCTTCGGCGCGGCGGAGGGCAGCGTCATCTCCAGGGTGATGGGCGCGGCGTCGGGCCGCGCGGCCAGGCGGAATTCGGCGCGCAGCGCCGTGACGCCCCAATCATCCTCGGTGCGCCAGGGCAGCCGCAGCGCAAGGCCGCGCTGCGAGCGCGCCGGCACCTCGGTGAAGGCCGCGATGGGCGGCGAATCGGCCTGGACCGCGAGGTTCCAGGTGACGATCTCCGTCCCCTCGCGCCGGATAGTGACGCGGGCGCCGGCCTGCATCACCGCCTGGGCGGTGTGGCTGCCACCGCCCAGCGCCTCGAAGGCCAGGCCGGGTGCGCCGGTGATCTCGGGCGTTGCGGTGCCGAGCCCGCCGGAAATCGCCACCTGCAAGCGGCTGCCGGCCGGGATGGTGGCGTTGCCGCCCTGGGCCGGCAAGAAGATGGGCGGCGCGCCGGTGTAGGTCGGCGGGGTCACCCAGGCCTCGAAGCGCAACGGTGCGGGCGGCGCCACCGTGCCGAAATTCGGCAGCAGCCCGCGCGCCAGCAGGGCGGGGGCATCGCCGCCCGCCACCACCAGCGCGGCCGCGACGCCCACCAGCAAGCCGCCGCGCAGCGCCCGCGGATCGCGCGCGGCCAGGCCAGGGCGCGGCGTGCCGACGCGCAGCTTCGCGATCATCCGCCGCATGCGGGATTGATGCGCGGCCCAGAGCGCCAGCCCATCCGGATCGCTCGTGGCGGGCTGGTCCTGAAGCGCAGCCAGCGGGCGGTGCTTCAGCCCCGTCTCACGCTCCAGCCGGCGGTCCACCGCCGCGGCATCGGGGGCGCGGAAGCCCGCAAAGCCGCGCCGCGCGGCCAGCACCAGCGCGGCGAGAAAGCCCAGCAGGATCAGCGCATGCGCCCAGCCGGGCAGCCGCGCCGGCAGCCCGGCCAGGGCGAAGATCAGGAAAAGCCCGAGCACGCCCAGCACCGGCCAGAGCGCGGGCCAGGTGGCCTCCCACCACAGCGCGGCCCGGGCGAGGGCGCGCTTGCGGCCGAGGCCGGGCGCCGTCACGCGGCGGCCCATTCCGGCAGGCGTTGCCCCTCCAGCAGGGCGGCATGGGATTGGCGGTCCCGGATCACGGCGAAGCGGTTCCCCTCCACCATCACCTCGGCCGCCAGCGGGCGGGCATTGTAGGTGCTGCTCATCGAGGCACCGTAGGCGCCGGCATCGAGAAAAGTCACCAAGGAATTGGGGGGCAGCGCCGGCAGATCGCGGCCCTTGGTGAAGGTGTCGCTGCTTTCGCAGACAGGGCCGACCACATCTGCCGGGGAAAGCGGCGCATGGAAGGCGGCGGCGGAAACCGGCAGGATTCCATGCCAGGCCTCATACATGGCCGGGCGCAGCAGGTCGTTCATCGCCGCATCCACGATGACGAAGCGGCGCGTGGTGGCCTGCTTCTCAACAATGACACGCGCGAGAAGCACGCCCGCCGGCCCGCAGATCCAGCGCCCCGGCTCCAGCATGATCTTCACGCCGAGATCGCCCAGCCCCGCCTTGATGGCGCCCGCCAGCGCGGCCGGCGAGCCCGGCGTCTCGTCGCGATAGGGAATGCCGAGGCCGCCGCCGCAATCCACCCGCAGCACCGGGTGGCCCGCCGCGCGCAGCTCGCGCACCAGCTCACCCAGGCGCTGATAGGCGGCGCGGTAGGAGCCGACACCCTGGGCGATCTGGCTGCCGATATGCACCGTCAGCCCCACGGGATCGAGGCCGGGCAGCGCGCACATCTGGGCATAGAGCGCGGGCGCCATGGCGATGGGCACGCCGAACTTGTTCTCCGTCAGCCCCGTCGTGATCTTGGCGTGGGTCTTGGCGTCCACATCGGGGTTCACGCGCAGCGCGCAGCGGGCGCGCTTGCCCATGGCGGCCGCCACGGCGCTCAGCATCTCCGCCTCCTCGGCGGATTCGATGTTGAGCTGGAGGATGTCCTCGGCGAGGGCCAGGCGCATCTCGCGCTCGGTCTTGCCGACGCCGGAGAAGACGATGCCGCTGGCCGGCACGCCGGCGGCGCGGGCAGCGCGTAGCTCGCCCTCGCTCACCACATCGGCGCCCAGGCCCTCCTGGTGCAGCAGGTTCACCACGGCCAGTGCCGGGTTGGATTTGGTGGCGAAGTGGATGGAGGCATCCAGCCCGGCCTCCGCCAGCGCCGCGATCAGCGACCGCGCGCGGCGGCGCAGCGTGGTGGCGGAATAGACCCAGGTGGGCGTGCCGACGACATCGGCGATGCGGGCCAGCGGCACCTCCTCCACCATCAACCCGGCGATCGGGTCCATCGCGAGGGCAGGGCGGGCGGCGAGGAGATCGCCGAAGGAGGGGTCGGGGCTGTCGAAGACAGGAGCGGGAGCGGCCATCGCGATAGATAAGGGGCGGATGCCACGCCCGCCAACCCCGTCACCTTGGGGCCGGCGCTTTGCGCCCTCGGCGCATTCCAGGCCAAGCTGCCGCCCACCCCACCGCCGGAGAGCCCCATGGCCACGCATCGCTTCCGCCCGACCCGCTATCACAACACGCTCGGCACGGCGGAACCCTGCCTCACCCTGGCCGATGGCGACACGCTGGTGACCGATACGGTGGATGCCTCGGGGCTGGACGCGCATGAGGTCGCCATCGCGCCCCGCCCCAATCCGATGACCGGCCCCTTCTTCGTCGAGGGCGCGGAGCCGGGCGACACGCTGGCCGTCGAGATCATCCGCCTGACGCCGAGCCGCCGCACCGGCTGGACCTATTCGCCCCTCGCCCTGACGGTGCTGGAGCCCGCCGCCATCCTGGACCGCCCGAAGCAGCAGCGCGCCATCTGGGAGATCAACGCCAATCAAGGCACGGTGCGGTTGCAGGATGCGCCGCCGGGACTGGAGGGCTTTGCGCCGCCGCTGGCGCCGATGATCGGCTGCTTCGGCGTGGCGCCGGCCGGCGGCGAGGCGATTTCCACCGCCACCAGCGGCCCGCATGGCGGGAACATGGATTACCGCCTCTTCGCACCGGGCACGACGGCCTGGTTCCCGGTCTCGGTGCCGGGCGCGCTCTTCTACCTGGGCGATGGCCATGCCTGCCAAGGCGATGGCGAGATCACCGGCACGGGCATCGAGACCTCCTTCGAGATGGAGGTGCGGCTCTCCGTGCTGAAGCGCCGCATCACCTGGCCGCGGGCCGAGACGGCGGAGGACCTCATCACCCTCGGCAATGCGCGCCCGCTGGACCAGGCGCTGCAACACGCCACCACCGAGATGCAACGCTGGCTGGGCGAGGATTACGGGCTGGACGCGCGGGCCGCGAGCCATCTGATGGGGATGGTGGTGCGTTATGATGTGGGGAATGTGTTCAATCCGGCCTATACGGTGGCGTGCCGGGTGGCGAAGAAGTGGCTGAGCCGCAAGTAAAGAAAACAATGCCTCCGGCGGCTGGGGCCGAGAGGCCCCAGACCCCAGGACTTGGCGCAGCCTGCCCATTCCGCGGGGCCGCCCATATTCGGTGGCTGGGGCCTCTCGGCCCCAGCCGCCGGAGGCTCTTTCTACTCCGTGCGATCCGGATAATCCCGCCCCGGCCGCGCCCGATACCCCGGCAGGCTCCAACCAAACCGGATCGCCGCGGCGCGAATGGCAAAGCAGGTCAGCGCGCCGGCCACGAAGGCGGGCTCGCGCCAGACACCGTCCAGCCGCAGCAGGATGAAGACCGTGGCCCCGGCCGCAGCGGCGGTGACGTAGATCTCCTTGCGCAGGATCAGCGGGATCTCATTGCAGATCACATCCCGCGCAATGCCGCCGAAGGTCGCCGTGATGACGCCCAGGATCACCGCCGCCCAGGCATGGGCGCCGGCCAGCAGCGCGATCTCGGCGCCCAGCACGGCATAGATGGCCAGCCCCACCGCATCGGCCCAGAGCAGCGCGCGGAAGCGGTTCTGGAAGAGATGCGCGGTGAAGAACACCACCACCGCCGCGACGACGGCCACACCCACCAGCTCCGGCGCCTTCAGCCAGAAGACGGGCGTGCGCCCCAGCAGCAGGTCCCGCAGCGTCCCGCCGCCAAAGCCGGTGACGATGGCGATGAGGATGAACCCCACCGCATCCATCTGCTTGCGCGAGGCGACCAGCGCGCCCGAGATGGCAAAGACGGCGATCGCCGCGTGGTCAATCCAATAGAGCCAGGTGTCGAAGCCGGTCACTTACTCGGCCGGAAGCGGCCGGGCGGGCGCCAAGGGGGGAGTGAGGGCGCGTGCGCTGCCGGCGCAGAGCAGGGACAGTCCGAGCAGGATCGCCACCACCGGCAGAACCATCCAGGTCAGGCCGAAATCGATCAGCAGCCCCATGGGCACGGGCATCAGGGCCGCGCCCAGCGGCAGGCCGGCGCTGACGAAGCCGAAGACCTTGCCGATCTCACCCGGCGGGCAGGCCTCCTTCAGCATCACGTCGCGCGGCGTGCGCGAGGAGCCGAGGCAAAGCCCCGCCACCAGCGCCACCGGCGCCAGCAGCCATTCCGCATAGGGCACGAAGCCAAGCGAGAGGATCAGCCCCATGGCGCAGAGCGTCAGCACGGTGACGAAGCCGAGCAGGTTCCCGCCCTTCTTGTCCGCCCACCAGCCGCCCACCAGCGTGCCGGCCGTGGCCCCCACCATGTAGCCGGTGAGGGCCAGGGAGGCGATGGCGATGGGCGTGCCCCAGAGCTTGCCCAGCACGGTGATGAGAAACGCCGTCAGGCCCGAACCCGCCATGGAGGAGAGCAGGAAGAAGGCGAAGAAGGCGAGGATGGGCTTGCTGGTCAGCAGCCGAACGCCGCCCTCTTTCTTGGCGCCGCGCGCCTTCGGCTGGTCGCTCAGGATGCGCGATTGCCAGA
>JAIYDS010000051.1 GCA_027487385.1 Acetobacteraceae bacterium
CCGCCGAACTCGATGAAACGCTCGCGCCGGAAGGCGATGACGCCGTCACCGCCATCGCCCGATTTGATGAATACCTTGGCTTCGTCCAGGAATTTCATAGTTGTGCCGCCGTGCAAGCAGCCGCGACACCAACCCTCCTTGCACAGCGGCAAGGGGGGGCAGGGCCCCCCCTAGACCCCCCCTTCTTGATGGGGGTGGCGCTTTGGGGGTTGGGGCGGCCTGAAACAAAAACGGGGGCCACGAGGGCCCCCGCTGATCACGCCATATAGGGCGCCAATTACTCCGCGGCGAGCTTCATCGGCTCGACCGAGACGTGCACCCGGTCTTCGGCCTTGCGCTCGAACTTCACATGGCCTTCGACCAGCGAGAAGAGCGTGTGGTCGCGGCCCAGGCCGACATTGCGGCCCGGCTTCATCTTCGTGCCGCGCTGCTTGACGAGGATGTTGCCGGCGAGAACATGCTCACCGCCGAACTTCTTCACGCCAAGCCGCTGGCCGGGAGAGTCGCGCCCATTGCGCGAGGAGCCGCCTGCCTTTTTATGTGCCATCTGTCTTGCTCCTTCTTACGCCGCGATGGAGGCGATGCGCAGGACCGTCTGTTCCTGGCGGTGACCGCGCTTGCGGCGGCTGTTTTTGCGGCGGCGCTTCTTCAGGATCAGCACCTTGTCGCCGCGATTCTGGTCGATGACCGTCGCGGTCACCTGGGCGCCGGGCACGGTGGGGGCGCCGAGCTGCAGCCCGGCCTCGTTGCTCAGGGCCAGCACCTCGTGGAAGGTGACGGTGGCGCCGGGCTCAGCCTCCAGGCGCTCGACGATGACGACGGCATTCGGCGTCACCCGGTATTGTTTTCCGCCAGTGCGGATCACTGCGAAGCTCATCACACGCGCCCTTCGGGCGGCCGCGCGAGGCGGCGCTGCCCGTGATACTGAATGGTTATGGCCGCTGTCCGGTGCGCCGGAGGGGCGCCCCATGAACGACCACGGGCGACACGCATGCGCCGCCCGGGAGGGGAGCGTGTAGGGGAGGCGGGGCCTGCGCGTCAAGTCACGCGGGGCCGATTCCGCGATGGCCGGGCCGCCCGCGCTTGGGCCCGGGCGCGGAAGCATGGCAGCCTTGCCCAACATCCAGGAGGAGAACCCCATGCCCCGCATCCGCCGCGTCACCAGCCCCGCCGTTCCCGAGCCCCAGCCCGGCCTTTGGTCCAATTGCCTGGTGGTGGACGGGATCGCCTATCTTTCCGGCTTCACAGCCCGCGACCAGGCGCAGAAGGCCCCGGCCGAGGCCGATATGTACCGCCAGTCCCAGGTCATCTTCGGCAAGATGCAGGCGCTGCTGGAGGCCGCCGGTGGCTGCATGGCCGATATGGTGAAATTGACGATCTTCGTGACCGACATCACCCAGCGCGAGGCCGTATGGAAGGCCCGGCGGGAATTCTTCACTGGCGATTTCCCAGCCTGCTCCCTGGTGGAGGTCTCGGCCCTGGCCGCGCCCACCATCCTGGTCGAGATCGAGGGCGTGGCCTATCTCGGCGCCAGCCGCGCCGATTGATCAGGCGGCGGCGGCCCCGAAGGGATTGGCCAGGGCGCCGATCCCCGCGATGGTCACCGTCACCTCCATCCCAGCCCGCATCGGCAAGGCGCCGACCGAGGTGCCACAGGCGATCAGGTCGCCCGGCTCCAGCGTCATCTCGCGTGAGATCAGCGAGACGATGCGGGCCGGGGGCAGGATCATGTCCGCGCAGGGGTAATCCTGCCGGACGCGGCCATTCAGCGCGACCTGCACCCGCAATTCCCGCCAGTCGAGGCCCTGGGCGATGCAGGGGCCCACCGGGCCGAAGCCGTCGGGCGATTTGGCCCGCGCCCATTGCGGGAAGGAGGGGTCGGCCGTGAGAATATCCAGCGCCGTCACGTCATTCACGCAGGTCAGGCCGAAGATCGCGGCCTCGGCCTCGGCTTCGTCGGCCTGGGAGACGCGGCGGCCGATGACCAGGCCCAGCTCGCCCTCATAAAGGGTCTTGCCGGCATAGCCGGGGATGGGCGGGATCATGGCGCCCGGCCCGATCACGCTGCCGGGCGATTTCAGGAACCAGAGCGGCGTCTCGGGAATGGCATTGCCCTGCTTGGCGGCTGCCTCGTGAAAATTGTTCCACAGCCCGATGAAGCGGCCGGGGCGCACCGGGGCCAGCAACGTGACCTCGGCCAGGGGCAGGGCGGGCCCGGCAGGGGCGTTTTGGCCGAAGAGATCGCCGGTGTGCGGCGTGATGGCCCCCTCCGCCAGCGTGCCGAAGCCCTCCGTGCCGTCGCCGGCGCGAAAGCGAACCCATTGCGTGACCATGTTCAGCCCTTCCGTGCGGCCATCAGATAATTCACCCCGGTGTCGCGCCCGATGCGGAAGCCCGAGCGCAAGCTCGGCACCATGCCGGCGACGTCCGTGACGGCGAGGCCCGCGCCGCGCAGCAGCGCGCCCAGTTCGGCCGGGGTGACGAATTGCTTCCAGTCATGCGTGCCGCGCGGCAGCCAGCGCAGGATCTGCTCGGCACCCAGGATGGCGAAAAGGTAAGAGCGGCGGGTGCGGTTCAGCGTCGAGAGAAAGATATGCCCCCCCGGCCGGGTGAGGCGGGCCAGGGCGGCGCAGAAGGCGGCGCGCTCGGCCGGGGGCACATGCTCGATGACCTCCAGCGAGATCACGGCGTCGAAGCCGCCTTCCTGCAGGCTCTCCGGCGTCCCCTCGCGGTAATCCACCGCCACGCCCTGGGCCGCGGCATGGGCACGGGCGGCCTCCAGCGCGGCCCCGGCGGCATCCAGACCGGTGACCAGGGCCCCCCGCCGGGCCAGCCATTCCGAGGCGAGACCGGCGCCGCAGCCCACATCCAGGATGCGCAGCCCCCGCAGCGGGCCCAGGCGCTCGGCGATCCAGCCCATCCGGGCGGGATTCATGGCGTGCAGCGGGGCCATGGGCCCGGTCGGCTTCCACCAATCCGCCGCCAGCGCGTCGAACTTCGCCACTTCCTGAAGGTCTGCGCTGCCCGAGCTGTGTCCCATTGGCCTGTTTCCCACTGGCATGTTGCCCATCCGCGTCATGCCCGGTATCTGACGCGCCCTCAGGCCCACTGCAAGGCCCGCCCGCTTCCGAGGGTCGGCCAGGAACGCGCATGTCCCGTATCGTGATGAAGTTCGGCGGCACTTCCGTCGCCGACCTCGACCGCATCAGAAATGTCGCCGCCCGCGTGAAGCGTGAGGTGGATGCCGGCCATCAGGTGGCCGTCGTCGTCTCCGCCATGTCGGGCGCCACCAACCAGCTGGTCAAATGGTGCCAGGACCTCTCGCCGCTGCATGATGCGCGCGAATACGACACGGTGGTGGCGACCGGCGAGCAGGTGACCATTGGCCTGACGGCCATCGCGCTCCAGGCGATCGGCGTCGAGGCGCGCTCCTGGCAGGGTTGGCAGATCCCCATCATCACTGACAACGCCCATGGCAAGGCCCGCGTGGACCGCATCGAGGGCGACGAACTGATCCGTCGGATGGAGCAGGGCCAGGTCCCCGTCGTCGCCGGTTTCCAGGGGCTGGAGCCTACGCGCAACCGGGTGACGACGCTGGGCCGTGGCGGCTCGGATCTCTCGGCCGTGGCGCTCGCCGCCGCGCTGAAGGCCGATCGCTGCGACATCTACACCGATGTGGACGGCATCTACACGACCGACCCCCGCATCGTGCCGCGCGCCCGCAAGCTCGACCGCATTTCCTATGAAGAGATGCTGGAATTGGCGTCGGTGGGCGCCAAGGTGTTGCAGACCCGCTCCGTCGAACTCGCCATGAAGGCGCGGGTTCGCGTGCAGGTGCTTTCCAGTTTTGAAGACAAGCCAGGCTCCCTGGTCGTGGATGAGGACGAGATCATGGAGAAGCCGATCGTTTCCGGCATTGCCTATTCGCGCGATGAGGCGAAGGTCAC
>JAIYDS010000308.1 GCA_027487385.1 Acetobacteraceae bacterium
CCGCCATTGGGCGAGACCTGCCGCAGGGCGGCGCTGTAGGCGCCCTCGCCACCCGCATCGGCGGTGTTGCCGAGCAGCGCGAAGAGCGGGCCGAGGCCGGCGCCACCGGCATCCCAGGCCGCTTGCATATGGCCTGCAACGGCGGCGGCGTTGCGGCCGAGGTTGTAGCCCGCCGGGGTGAAATCCGCCCGCGCCGAGACGCTGAAGCTGCCGCCCTTGCGGTTGACGTCATAGCTGAAGACGGAGGTCTGCTCGCCCGCGAGCGTGCCCGTGACAGGACCGTTCACGACCAGGAAGGGCAGCTCCACATTGGGCAGCACGGAGGAGATCAGCGGCCGCACGCGCCCGCCGAGATCGGCGCTGCCCGCGACCGTCATCACATCCGAACGGCGATTGCTGAAATCGGCGTCCAGCAGCAGCCGGCCCGAGCCACGCTGCACGAAGGCCCCGCTGACGGCCGAGACGCCGAAGGCGGCGTGCGAGGCGATCAGCACCGTGCCCGAATTGTCGAGCTGCGCCGCGTCCAGCGATCCGCCGGCATTCAGCCGGCCGTTGTTGATGAACCGTCCACCGCCCGCCAGCGCGTAGGAGCCGGTGACGAGCCCCGCATTGACCGTATTGCCGGCCGTGGTGCGGATCGCGTTGCCGGAGAGGGCACTGACGCTGCCGCCCGCCTCGATCTGCACCGTGCTTGCGGTGTTGATGCTGTCCGACCAGACGCCGTAGCCCTGCGCGCCCGAGCCGCCCTGTACCGGCGCCGCGACATAGACCTGCACCGCGCCCGAGGTGAAGACGCCGACCGATTGCGCGAAAATACCGACGGAATTGGCGCCGCTCGTCGTGATCGCGGCGTTCTGCCGGATGGTCACTGTGCCTGAGGCGCCGCTCGGCGCCGGCGCCGCGGCGGAGTTGGTGGAGCCCACCAGCACCTGGTTGCCATCGGCCTGAAGCCCGCCGCCGCCGCCGATGCTCTGGGCCAGGATGCCATAGGCGAAATCGCCGCGCGTGGTGATCGGCGCGGAGGAGGTGATGGAAACCTGGCCGGCCGCGCCCGACGGATTGGAGCCGAGCCGATAGGCGCCGTAGGCCAAGGTGTTGATGCCGCCCGCGCCGGTCGGCAGGCCCGCGATGCCGCCGCCGCCGCCGATGGATTGCGCGATGATACCATGCGCACCGAGCCCGCCTGTCTGAATGCCGCCGCCCACCAGGTTCAGCGTGACGCTGTTGCCATTGCCCACGCTGATACCCTCGGGGAAGCTGGCGCCCAGGACATTGGCGATGTGAGTGGCGTTGTTGGCGGTGAAGCCGAAGCCGCCGCCGCCGCCGATGCTCTGCGCCAGCAGCCCGTAGGCGTGTGCGCCGGACGTCGCGATGCTGAGCGTCGCGTTGTCCACCAGCACCACGCCGCCATCGCCCCATGCGCCGCGCAGGCCGCCCACCTGGATGTTGGCATAGCCGGCGCCCGTTGGCCCGGCCGCGGCCGAGGCGAAATTGCCCGCCCCGCCCACGCCGCCGCCGGCGCCGATGGATTGCAGCAGCATGCCCACCGCCGCCGTGCCCAGCGTGGTGATGCTGGTCGTCCCGCGCACCGTGACATTGCCGCCATGGCCGTAGAGGGCGCCGCTGCCATTGCCCTGCGCGCCCACATACATCGACATCTGCGAGCCGGTGGAGCCATCGGTCGCGATGCCGCCGCCGCCGCCGATGGACTGCGCGAGCACGCCGAAGGCGCCATAGCCGGTCACGCCGCCCGGGGTCGTGGCGCCGGTGCTGATGCTGCTGCCGGCCGTGAAGACGAGGGTGACCGCCCCGCCCAGGCCGCCACTCGGCCTCGTGCTGCCGACCGCCGTGGTGAGGGTCAGGCCGACGGGGCTGCTCAACGAGGCGGCCGCGCCGCCCATCCCGCCGCCGCCGCCGATGCTCTGCGCGACGACGCCATGCGACCAGTCGCCCAGTGTCGCGATCAGGCCGGTGGCGGCCTGGGCGTAGTTCACCGTGCCGCCGCTGCCGGCGACGCCGTTGCTGCCGCCGATCGTCATCCCCACGGCAAAATTGAAGCCGACATTGCCCTCGATGATGTCGTTCAGCACCTCGCGCGTCTTGGTGGCGATCTGGACCGGGTTGTCGCTCGAGGCCTCGGCGCCGGCCGAGCCCACGATGCCACCGCCGCCACCGATGCTTTGCAGCACGATGCCGGCGGAATCGCTGCCGGCGGTGCGGATCTGGCCCTGGACCGTGCCGCTGACCGAGCCACCCGCACCGCCCGCCCCGCCGCTGGCGCCAACGTTGAGGGTGTAGTTCGCGGACGGCGTCGCGGTCGGGTTGCTGGGTGGGTCGGGCGCGTTGGGGTCGGTCACCGGCGGGTTCTCGGGGCCAACCTCGATCGAATAGGACCCGCCGAGATTGATCGTCGAACCCTGGCCAAGGCCGCCGCCGCCGCCCACGCTTTGCGCCACGATGCCCATGGCGCTGGCGCCATAGGTCTGGATCACGCCCTGCGGGCCGAGGCCGACGCTGACCTCACCGCCATTGCCACCGGCGCCGGCCAGGCCACCGATGCCGATACTCATGTTGACGTTGCGCGTGCTGCCGAGTGCGACCGTGTTGGAGGAGCCGACGCCGCCATTGCCGCCGCCGCCGCCGATGCTGTGAAGGACGATGCCATTGGCATAGTCGCCCAGCGTCGTGACGCTGGTGGCGTCCACGCTGGCGGTCACGATACCCCCCGCGCCCGCGACGGTGGCGCTGCCGCCCGCCGCCACGCTGATCTCGAGGCTGAAGCCGTTGCCGCTCGCCTCCGAGGTTGCGCGGCCATAGGAGGTGGTGGCCGCCATGGCCGAGGAATCACCGCCCGTCCCGCCGCCGCCACCGATGGATTGCAGCAGCAGCGCATGGCTGCCCTGGCCCTGTGTGGTCACGCTGCTGCCGCCATTGAGCGTGAGCTGGACCGGCCCGCCATTTCCGCCCGAGCCGCCCGTTCCGCCGATCGACCAGGTGACCGAGGCCGCGACCGTGGAGGTGGTGCTGGGCACCGGGATGCCGAAGGCCACCGCCTGCGCCGAGGCGGAGCCGCCATTGCCGCCCCCGCCGCCGATGGATTGCAGGTTGATGCCATGCGTGTCGGCCGCGTTCAGGTTGATGCCGGTCACCGTGAAGCCGGTGTTGATGGTCAGCCCCGCCAGGTCGGCGATGATTTGGCCGCCCGCGCCCCCCTTTTCACCCGAGCCGCCCAGCGACACCGCCGCGGCGAAGCCGGTGCTGCCGGTGATGGTGTAGCCGGCGCCGCCCGTGCCGCCGCCGCCGCCGATGCTCTGGCCGATCAGCCCCTGGGCATTGGCCCCGGTGGTCGTGATGCTCCCGCCCGTCCCGTTCAGCAGCAGGAGGCCGCCATTGCCGCCCTGGCCCGCCTGGCCGCCGATGGCGACGGTGACGGCCGTGCCGGCGGATTGCGCATCGCCGCCATTGCCGCCGCCGCCGCCGATGGATTGCGCGACGACGCCATGCGCCAGCCGGCCGGTCGTCGAGGTGTCACCCCCGCTGCTCAGCGTGACGGTGACGTTGCCGCCCGCGCCACCCGCGCCACCCGCACCGCCGATCGACTTGAAGACGCCCCTGGCATCCCCCGCATTGCCGCCGCCACCACCGACGCTCTGGGCGAGGATGCCCACCGCGAAATGGCCGCGCGTGGAGACGCCGCCCGAGGTCGTGACGCTGGCGGAGCCGCCACTGGCCGCCGTGCCGGCCGAGCCGCCAAAGGTGAGGAAGCCGCCCACATCGGTGCCGCCGCTGCCGGTTCCCCCGCCGATGGATTGCACCAGGATGCCAAAGGCGCCCTGCCCCAGGGTGGAGATGCTGCCGCCATGGCTGACGCTGGCCGAGCCCGCAGAGCCGGCACTGCCCGCATTGCCGGCATTGCCCGCGACCACGCCCGCCCCGTTCGCGCCATTGCCCGCGAGCCCGCCGATGGACTGCGCGAGGATGCCATGGGCCAGGCTGCCGCTGGTGCTCAGGCGCGCGCTGTTGGCGACGGTCACGGGGCCGGCATTGCCGCCATTGCCGCCATTGCCGTCGGTCGAGATGAAGCCCGAATCATTGTCCTGGTCGGCCGCACCGCCCTGGCCGCCCAGGCTGGCCGCCACCAGCGCGATGGCGCCGGCACCGGTGGTGGTGACGCTGGCGCCCGCGGCGAGGGTGACATTGACCGTGTAGGCGCCGCCGCCCGGCCCGCCATTGCCCTTGCCGCCCGCGATGCCGGTGTTGATCGAACCGCCAGCGCCGCCCTGCCCGCCCAGCGAGGCGGCATAGACGCCATAGGCGGCATTGGTGCTGCTGCCGACCCCGACGGCCGACGCAAGGTTGGTGCCGCTCGTGGAGATCACGCTGCCCGCGTTGATGATGACGGTCACCGGCGCCGCCTGGCCGCCGCTGCCGCCCGTGCCGGACCCGCCGCTCAGCGTGTCCAGGTCGCCGCCTCTGCCGCCCGCGCCACCCTGGGCAAACGCGACCACGCCGGCCGATTGCGGGCCGCTGACGGTGATGGAGCCGCCGGTGATCTGCACCCGCACCGGCCCGGTATTGCCGCCACCGCCCGCGGTGCCGCCCTCGCCATCCGGGTTCAGGCCGAGGTTCGGGTTGTACGCCAGCCCCTCGCCACCCTTGCCGCCCTGTGTCGAGGCGCTGACCCCGGGCGCCAGGCTGCCGATGGTGGAGACGATGGCGTTGGTCATGGTGATCTGCACCATGGGGGTGGTATCGGCATGCCAGCCGGAGCTGCCGCCATCGCCCGCCGTGCTGTTGTCCTGGTTCACGCCGCTGGTGCCGCCCGCGCCGCCCACTGAGAGCGCCAGCACGCCCATCGTGCGGTCGCCCGTCGCGCGGATCGTCGTCGTGTCCAGCACGGTGACGGAAGCCGCGCCCCCGCTTCCGCCGAAGCCGCCGGTGGAATTGTCATAGCCCGCGCCGCCATCGCCGCCCTGGCTGATCGCGCCCACCACCGCCGCCCGATAGGTCTGCGACTGCACGGCGATGTCGTTGGTGTTGAGCGTCAGGGTGGTGGGCGTGCCGACGATGCCCACGGTCACATTCGCGGTGCTGCCGAAGCCGCCCGCGCCGCCATTGTTGCCGCTGTTGACCGACATGTTGCCCCGGCCGCCCTGGCTGCGCGCATGCACGGCGAAGGCGCCATCGATGGCCGGCCAGGTCGCGCCCGTGGCGCCCGGCGCCGCCCAGTTGAAGGTCATGCTGACATTGCCGGTATTGGTCACCGTGGCCGTGCCTGAATTGCCGCCCGCCGTGCCGTCATTGCCGGTGCCGCCCGGCCCGCCGAGCGAGCGCGCGCCCGCCCCCCAATAGCCAAGCGAGACGCCCGGCCCGGCAAAGCTGACATTCACATTGCCGGAATTCACCAGCGTCGCGGTGCTGCCGCTGGCCCCAGGCTGCCCCAGGCCCGTGTGGTATTGCGGGTTCTTGTTGCTGTCGGTGCCGATCTGCGCGACGTTGCCGCCGCTGCCGCCGATGCTGTCCACCAGCAGCGCGGCGCCGGCGGTCAGCGGCACGTCGAAGGATCCGTAGCCGTACTGGTTGTCCGCGTTGACGGTGATGGGTGCGCTGTTGGTCAGCGTCGCGACATTGGCCGACGTCGCCGTGCCGGCATTGTGCTTGCCGTTGTCGCCCGTGTAGTTGCCGCCATTGCCACCGATCGAGGCGGTGAAGAGCGTGTAGCCGATATTGCCGAAGCCCGCGTTGATGGCGCCGGGCAGGGTGTGCGTGAAGGTGCCGGTATTGCTGACGGTGGCACTTCCCACAGGGAGGGCGTTGCCCGCATTCCCGTTGTCGGAGTTGCTGCCGAACTGCCCGTTCGCGATGATGGTGACGGCGTTGAAGTAGGGCGCGTTCGAGAACGAGGAGATCACCACCGTCGCGCCGATCTGTTCGTTGACCGGCGAGGTGGAGAATTGCTGCTGCACGTAGGGCGTGGTGCAGGTATTCCCGGCAGCCAGCGAGCAATTCGCCAGCGCCGCCTCGGGCGTCATCAGCCAGCCGGCCGCTGCCAGGGCAAGGCTCAGTTTGCGGTTCTGCAGGCGGGCATGCCGGCGGCCGGGTCTCTTCATCGCTCTCTCCCCCCAAGGGTTCTTCTCGTTCGTGACGCCTTGGGAGACCGAGGAGCGATGGGCCGCAACGCCGGCCCGCGCAATGGCAATGCCCTGAGATAATCACTTGCCAAGAGGTTAACCTTACCCGGCGCGGGCACAACCCTTCCGCGCCGGCCCTGCGTCGTGTTTTCGATAAATGCGCTTCCGGAACAACGTGTTCCCGCGTGACGGTGGCGTGGCATGCTGGCGTGAAACGCGGGGCGAGGCTCAGCCAAAGAGGAAGTCCCCCGCCGAGAGCTGCCCGGCGCGCGTCAGCCCCGTCAGCGTGACGGTGATATCCGCCGCCGCGTCGCCATTCACATCGATCAGCACCGCATCGCCCTGGATGCGCGCCTCGCTGTTGTCGAGGCCGCCGGTGAAGGCCGCATCACCGCGATAGACGAATTGCCCCAGGGCCGGCGCCTCGATGACGAGGCGGTCACCCTCCGCCGCGCCGCCATCCAGGGCGTTGAAATCGGTGATGGTGTCCCGCCCCGCCTCGCCCAGGGCGAAGTGGAAGCGGTCGGCGCCGCCGCCGCCGGTCAGCATGTCGCTGCCGCCGCGGCCGAAGATCGCATCCGCCGCCGTTCCGCCCACCAGGCGATCCGCGAGTCCCGTGCCGTGCAGCGTGAGGCCGGCGCCGCCCGATGCGGGATCATCATCGAGGATCGTGCCCTGCGCCGTGCCGCGCGCGATGCTGGCGCCCACGGGATTGCTGAGCTGGATGGTGAAGCCCTCATTCGCCTCATCCCGCGTGTCGCCGCTGATGGCGATGCGGATGAGCTTGGTCTGCTCGCCCACCGCGAAGCTGACGCTGCCCTGGGCGGCGGCGAAATCCGCCGCATCCGCTGTGCCCGGCACCGTCCGCCAGGCGACCGAGACCGCCTCGGTCGCCGGCGTGGAGAGGCTGACCTCGAAGCTCATCTGCGCCGCACTGCCGCCGCCCTCCGGCATGTCGAAGGTGATGGGGCGCAGATAGGCCATCTTCTCCTCATGCACGCTGCGCCAGTCATCCTTCAGGATGCCGCCGGTGTCCCCGGAATTCGGGTTCCAGGACCAGAAGGTCCAGCTGATGCCGAGCTGTCCCGATGCGAGGTCGTTCGTGCCGTTGTTGTCGAAATCGCCGGAGATGTAGGAGGTGATGGCCTCGAACCAGGGCGCGTCCTTGGGGTCCTTCAGCTTGGTGCCGAATTCGCCGAGGTAGATGGGCGCGATGCCCTCCTTGAAGATATAGCCCCACATCTGGTCGAACTTCGCCGGCAGGTTGCCCGGGAAATCCGGCCCCTGGAACCAGGGCTGCGGATAGATCGAATTCGGATAGTCATGCGGCGAATAGACCAGCTTGTTCGGCACATCGAGCTCGATGGGCCGGTCCCGCACACCCATCAGGTTGCCGCCCCACCAGTAGTTGTTCCCCTGGTAGGAGCCGACACCCTCGACGAAGATCAGCCAATTGGGATTGACCGCGCCAATGGCATTGCCGGCCAGCTCCGCCGCCGCCGCCCAGTCGCGCGGGCCGCCGCCGCCCCATGTGCCGCCATGCGGTTCGTTGTGCAGGTCGGCGCCGATGACGGCGGTGTTGTCGGCATAGCGCTGGGCCAGCATTTCCCAGTCATCCACCCAGGCGGCCTCGGTGTATTTCGCATCATACCAGAGCCCGTTGGGCGAGGTGCCGGCCCCGGCATCGCTGCGATGATGGTCCAGGATGACGCGCAGGCCGATCTCCTCGGCATGGGCCAGGATCCTGTCCATCACCTGCAAGGGCGTCAGGCCGCGCAGATCGGGGTTCTGGCTGAAGTCAATGCCGCGCGCCTCGCCCGTCGCGTGCAGCATCTCGCTGGAGAAGGGCAGCCGGATGGTGTTGAAGTCCAGCTCCACCATCTGCTGCATCATCTCCTTGTAGCCGCGCGTCCAGAGCCCGTTGGGCGACATGTTGTCGCCCTCGAAGCCGAACCAGTTCACGCCGGCGATCTGCACGCTCTGGCCCGAGGCATCCACGATCTGGTTGCCCCGCGTGCTGAGCCAGCCGCCGCCCTCGCCGGCGTTTCCTTCCTGGATCGAGGCGTCCTGGATGGTGAGGCTGGGCAGGTCGTCATTGCGGATGGTGCCGGTGCCCGTGGCCGTGCCGAGGGTGGCGCCCGAGGGGTTGGTGAGGGTCAGGCGCAGCGTCTCGCTCGCCTCCACCGCCGTATCGCCGCGCACGGCGATGGTGACGAGCTTGGAGGTCTCGCCCGCCGCGAAGGTCAGGCTGCCGCTGGCCGCCGTATAGTCCGTGCCCGCCATCGCCGTGCCGTTCGACGTCGCGTAGTTCACCGTGACCGGCGCGCTGGCGGGCGCGGAGAGGGTGACGGTGAAGCTGAGATTGGTGGTGCCGCCTGCCCCTTCCAGCACCGAGGCATCGCCCACCGAGACGCGCGGCAGCGCCGGCCCCTGGTCGTCATTCACGATGGTGCCCGTGGCCTGGCCATCGGCGATGGACGCGCCGCTGGCGCCGGAGAGGGTCAGGTTGAAGCTCTCACTCGCCTCCACCACGCGGTCCCCGGCGATGGCGACCTGGATGGTCTTGCTGGTCTCGCCCGCCGCGAAGGTCAGGCTGCCGGTCTTGGCCGTGTAGTCCGAGCCCGCGGTGGCGGTGCCGTTGGAGGTTGCGTAGTTCACCGTGACCGGCGTGCTGGACGCCGCCGAGAGGGTGACGTTGAAAGACATGTTGGCGCTGCCACTGGCGCCTTCCGCGAGGCTCGCATCGGCGATGCGCAGGCTCGGCAGGCTCACGACCGGCGCGCCGTTCAGCACGAGGCCCGTCACCGCCGTGGGCGAACCGCCCGCGGCCTGGAAGCCGAAGCTGGTCTCGCCGCCGGCCGGGACCCGCGCATTGTGGCTGAGATTTCGGATCACATAGAGGTCGCCCACATGGCTGACGATCTCGGCATTCCAGATATTCGTGATGGTGAAGGGCGCGCGGAATTGCGCCGTCCAGCCATTCAGCGCCGTGCCGCCGGCCTCGACCGTCATGGCCGCCGTGAAGCCCGAATTCCAGGCGCTGGAGACGCTGTATTCCAGCCCGGGGCCGGAAGCGGCCGCCTGGTCGTCATTGGTGATGGTGGCGATGGCGGCGCCATCGGTGATGGTGGCCCCTGTCGGGTTGCTGAGGCGGATGGCGAAGGCCTCGTTGCCCTCCACCGCCGTGTCGCCGCGCACCACCACCTGGATGGTCTTGCTGGTCTCGCCCGCCGCGAAGCGCAGCGTGCCGTTCGTCGCGGTGTAGTCGGAGCCGGCGCGGGCCGTGTCATCGGCGGTGGCATAGGCGACGGTGACCGGCCCGCTGGCCGGGGCGGAGAGCGTCACCGTCACGTTCATCACCTTCGTGCCGGAATTTCCCTCCGTGATGCTGGCATCGGCGATGGAAAGGCCCGGCAGCGGGGCCGCATCATCATTGGTGATGGTGGCGATCGCCTCGCGATCCGTGAGCACCGCGCCGCTTGGATTGGCCAGGATGACCTTGAAGCGCTCATTCGCCTCGCTCGCCCGGTCCCCGGTGATGGTGACCTGGATGGTCTTGCTGGTCTCGCCCGCCGCGAAGCTCAGCGTGCCGCTCGTCGCCGTGTAGTCGGAACCGGCCATGGCCGTGTCATTGGCCGTGGCATAGCCGACCGTGACCGGCCCGCTGGCCGGGGCGGAGAGCGTGACCGTCAGGTTCATCACCCGCGTGCCGGAATTCCCCTCCCTGATGCTGGCATCGGCGATGGAAAGGCCGGGCAGCGGGGCCGCGTCGTCATTCGTGATGGTGACCACGCCCACGTCATCGGCAAGCGTCGCATTGGTCGGCGCCGAGAGGCGGATGCGGTAGCTCTCCGTGCCCTCGACCAGGCGGTCGCCGAAGACATGGGCATGGATGGTCTGCCGCGTCTCGCCCGGCGCGAAGGTGACGGTGCCGGAGAGAACCTCGTAATCCACATCGCCGGTCGCGGTCGCGTCCTCGCTCGTGTAGCGCACGGTGACCGGGACGGTGGAGGCCTTCGAGAGCGTCAGCACGACGCGCATATGGGTGAGCTCGGCATCGCCCTCGGTGGTGACGTAATCGACGATGGAGATGCTGGGCGGCGTGCCGGGTGCCGGGTCCACGTCATTGTCGCGGATGCGGCCCGTGCCGGCGCCATCCAGGATGCGCAGCCCGACCGGCGCGGAGAGCTGCACGGTCAGCGTCTCCTCCAGCTCCACCAGCCGGTCGCCCAGCACGGCCACGGTGACGGTCTTGCGCGTCTCGCCCGGGGCGAAGGTGAGGGTGCCGATGCTGGGGGTATAGTCGTCCTCGGCGCGGGCGCTGCCGTTCAGCGTGGAATAGCTGACGCTGACCGGCGTGGCGGAAGCCGCGGAAAGGGTGACGGTGAAGGTCATTGCGGCGCTGCCGGCATCGCCCTCCGTCACCTGCGCATCGCTGATGGAGACCGAGGGCAAGGCGGGTGCCGCGTCCAGCGCCGCCTGCCATTCGGCCCGCAGCGCGGGGTCGCGCGCCACGATATTGCCCATGCCCAAGGCGCCCAGGCCGATGCCGGTCAGGGTATAGCTTTGCCGATTGCCCTCGATGGTGATGACGGTGGAGCCGTTCACCTCGGTCAGCGTGATCTCATGCGCCTTGAACCAGCCGAAATCGAGCTTGTCCGCCGCCGGGTCGAAATCCAGCTTCGCATGGGCGCCGTGGTTCCAGTCGATCACGAAGGTCTCGCCCGCGCCGCCGCTCGGTGGCGCGCCCGCGCCCACGCCCGTGGGCCAGGCCGTGGTGCCCGCGACGGGCACGCCCTGCGGCTTCACCTGCGCATCCGGCACGGGGCCGAGGCCGAGTTGCAGATGCACCCGGTCCTCCCGCACCTCGGCCGCGTAGAAGATGAAGTTCTGCACCGTGAGCTGCGCCTTGGTGACGCCCAGCAGCACCAGCGCCTGGCCGGTGCCGGCATTCGAGATGACCACGCCTTCCGCGCCATCGCTCATCGAGATCTGCTCGCGCGAGCCATAGAAGCGGAAATCCACCACATCGGTGGCGGGGTTGAAGGCGACACGGTCCACCTGGCCCAGCTCATGGGAGCGCGCATAGACGGTGTTGGGCGCGGCGGTGATGCCCTGTTCCCAGGCCAGCGCGCCGCTCAGGCATTGGCGCAGATGGTCGTTCTGGATCGGCGTGAAGCTGTTGATCGTCAGCTGCCCGAGCGAGACGCCCTGGATGACAATGGTCTCGCCCGACCAGGGATCCATGAAGCCGACACCGGTGGGCGTGTCCACCACGATGAAGTTGTGCACCGAGACATCGCCGAAATCGAGTTTGTCCCGCGCCGGATCGAAGCCGATGATGTCATCCCCGCGGGTGCTGATGGCGATGATGCGGCCTTCGGGGGTGCCCTGGGGCGTGGTGATGCTGCTGGACAAGATCGGCTCTCCTGACGGGCGCGGTTGCGCGGATTGGCGTCATCGCGGTCATATCCGCCGTGGGGCGGGCCGGCAGGCCGTGATCGACGAAGCGGGCCGGAAACTCGATAAAGCGGGCCGGCGGGCGTCCGGCCGCGGGATCACCCGGACAGCCATCAGCCAGGGGAGGCGGCAGAGCTTGGATTCGGCAGGGGAAAGCGGCGGCGCCGCGGCTTCGGCGGGCCGCCTCGCGCTCGGGCGGGTGCAGGCGGCGGCCCTGGCCGTCTTCGTCCTGGTGGACGTGATGGCGCATTTCAGCGTCTATCAGAGCCTGGTGGCGGCGCTCACCATCTCCCTCCTGGTGGAACCGCTGATCGTGGTGCAGGCCTTCGCGCTGCGCTGGATCTTCGCGCGCTGGCACCCGCAGGGCGGCATCACGCCGCGCGTCCTGCCCGGCATCGTCGGCCTCAGCCTGGCGGCGGGGGTGGTGACGGCGGCGGCGGGGCAGATGCTGCGGCTGCATTCCGGCCTGGCCTTCGACCCCGGCAGCCGCCCCGCCCTGGTGGCGCTGATCTACTACTTCATGGTCTTCGTGATCTGGAGCGTCATCTGCTTCTGGACGCGGGCCGAGATGGCGCGCGCCGCGGCCCGGCGGCGCGTGGCGGAGGCCGAGGCCCTGGCCCTGCGGGCCGAGGTGGAGCGGCTGCGCCTGCAGATCAATCCGCATTTCCTGTTCAACGCGCTGAACGGCATCGGCGAGGAGATTCCCGAAAACCCCGAAGCCGCGCTGGCGATGCTGCGCGACCTCGCCGAGTTTCTCCGCCATTCCCTGGCCGGGATCGACGCGCCGCTGGTGACGGTTGCGGCCGAGGCGGAGGCGCTCACCGCCTATCTGCGGGTGCAGCGGGCCCGCTTCGGGCCGCGGCTGGAGGTGTCCCTCAGCGTGGCGCCCGAGGCGGCGGGCCACCGCCTGCCCAGCCTGCTGCTGCAGCCGCTGGTCGAAAACGCCATCCAGCATGGCACCCGGGTGCCGAGCCTGAAGATCGGCATCGCCATCCAGCCCCGCGGCGAAGGGCTGGAGCTGGTGGTCACCAATTCGGGCGGCCTCGTCTCCCCCGATGCCGCGCGGCCGGGCATCGGCCTCGCCAATATCCGCAACCGCCTGCAATTGCATTATCCCGGCCGACATCGCTTCGAGCTGCTGGAGCGGGACGGCAGGGTTGTCGCGCGGCTGGAGCTGGAGGGGGCGCCGTGCTCCGCGTCGTGATCGTGGATGACGAGCCGCTGGCCATTCGCGCGCTGCGTCGGCTGCTGGCCGCGCATGCGGACGTCACCATCGTCGGCACGGCGGAGGACCTGCCCGGCGCCATCGCCACCATCCGGGCCACGCGGCCGGACCTGGTCCTGCTGGACATCGAGCTCGGCCGCGGCAACGGGTTCGATGTGCTGGCCGGCCTCACCCCCGCGCCGGGCATCATCTTCGTGACCGCCCATACCCGCTATGCGGTGGAGGCCTTCGCCGTGGCGGCGGTGGACTACCTGCTCAAGCCCGTGCGGCCCGAACGCCTGGCCGAGAGCCTCGCGCGCATCAGCCGCGCCGCGCCGCGCCGCCAGCCGCTGACCTTGCGCATGCCGGGCCGCACCGTCGTCACGGAACCGCAGGACATCGTGGCGCTCACCGCGGAGGGGGATTTCACCCGCGTGCAGCTGGCCGGGCAGGAGAGCCTGATGATCCTGCGCTCGCTCACCCAGTTCGAGGAGGCCCTGCCCCACCCGCCCTTCGAGCGGATCAGCCGCTCCATGATCCTGAACCTGGAGCGGGTGCGCAATGTCGCCTCACGCGGGCGGGACCGGACCCTGGTGGTGCTGGAGGGGCTGGAGCTGCCCTTGCCGCTCGGCCGGGCCGCGGCGCTGCGGCTGCGGGCGGCCCTGGGCAGTCTCGGCCAGCCGGGCTGACGCCAGGGCCGGCGAAGGGGAGGCCGAGGGGCCGCCCCCACCCAAGACCCGCCCTTACCAGACCAGGTCCCGCACCATCACATTGTCCACCAGCCCGCCGAAGCTGTCATTGCCGGCGGCCAGTTCGGCGAAGGTCAGCGTGTCCAGCCCTTCGCCGCCCGTCACCTTCACCTGGAAGCTGCCCCAGGCGCTGCCCGGCGCCACATCCATCACCTTCTTGCCGTTCCAGAGCACTTCGAAGGCTTCGGAGACCGCCTGGCCCTCGCGGCGGGCGCGGGCGTCGAAGCTCAGCAGGTATTCCGTGCCGGTCGCGGCGTCGAAGCTCTGGCTGATGCGGTCCAGGCCCATGTCGTGGTCGATCTCGATGTGCTGGTTGCCGTCGGTCGCCTTGCCCGAGAACTCGTTCCAGATCTCGATGGCCTTGCCGCCATTGCTCCAGCCCGTCACGTCGTTGCGCGGCGCCCAGCTCTTGGCGCCGATGGTCGCCACTTCGAAGCTGCCATTGATCAGCAGGTTCGGGCCCAGGCCATCGGCGCCCTGGATGGTCACCACGATGTCCTGGCTCGCCGTGCCGTCCAGCGAGGTGACCTTCAACACATCCTGCACGCTCTGCTTGGACGAGAGCGCCTGCACCTGGGCGGAGGCGTTGTTCAGCTGGTAGCTCCATTCGCCCGTCGTCGCGTCGAAGGTGAAGCTGCCATACTTGCCGGTGAGGCCGGAGGCCGCGGCGAAGCCGGCCTCGCCCGCATCGGCGTCCGTGATGGCCAGCTTGCCCTTGGCGGCCAGCGTGCCGTCCTCGGTCACCGCGCCGGTGGCGCCGCCGCTGATGCTGGCCGCGTCATTCGCGCCCTGGATGGTCAGCACCGCGCGGGCCTCGCCCATGTCACCATCCGCATCCGTGACGCGGTAGGTGAAGGAGAGCTCGGCGCTCTGGCCCTGGCGGAGCGACTGGAAGGCAGCGCCGGGGTCGAAGCTGAAGCCGCCATCGGCGCCCATGGTCAGCTTGCCCTGGGCCGGGCCCTGCACGATTTCGATCTTCGCCACCAGGTCGGCCACGCTGTCATTCGCCAGGACATTGCCGGCGAAGGCGCCGTCCTCGCTCAGGGTGAAGGCGTCATTCACCGCGACCACCGCGTCGTCGCGCAGCGTGGCGGCCTGGCCGTCAATCGTGACCTCGGCGCGCTCGAAGCTCTGCACCGTCAGGCGGGCATTGGTGAAGGTGAAGGCCTCCCAGGCGGCGTTCGGCGTGGCGAGGAAGCTGGCGTAGCGCGCCACATCGGCCTGCACCGCGCCCATGAACCACTCGGCGCTGGTGAATTCCAGGCGCAGCGTGTCCAGGCCATTGCCGCCATGGGCGTGGTCGGTGGCGGCGGCATTCTCGGCGCGCTGCCAGGTGACCAAATCCTCGCCCTCGCCGGCGAAGATCGTGTCATTGCCGGCGCCGCCATTGATCACGTCCTGGCCGGCATCGCCGGTGATGGAGTCGTGGCCCGCGCCGGCCAGCACCGTGTCATTGCCGTCATTGGCGAAGATGGTGTCGTTGCCCGCGCCGGACGAGATGTGGTCATGCCCGGCATCGCCGGTGATGAGGTCGGCCCCGCCGCCGGTGGTGACGCGGTCATCGCCCTGGCCGGCATGCACGGTGTTGTTGCCCGCGCCGGCCTCGATGGTGTCATTGCCGTCATCGCCGGTCAGCGTGTCGTTGCCGGCGCCGGCCTGCACCAGGTCGTTGCCCTGGCCGGCCCAGACGATGTTGTGGCCCTCGCCGGCGCGGATGATGTCGTTCCCCGCATCGGCGCCGATCGTGTCATTTCCCGTGCCGGCGGTGATGCTGTCCTCGCCCTCGCCGCCCGAGAGCGAGTTGTTGCCATTGCCGCCGATCAGCGTGTCATTGCCATGCTCGCCGAAGAGGGTGTCATTGCCCTCGCCGCTGTCCAGCAGGTCATGGCCCTGGCCGCCCCAGGCCTGGTCATTGCCGGCGCCGGCGAAGATGCGGTCATCGCCGGCCTCGCCCCAGGCCTGGTCGTTGCCGGCGCCGAGATGCATCTCGTCCTGGCCCTCGCCACCCCAGAGCTGGTCCTGGCCTTCGCCGCCCTCCAGGCTGTCATCGCCCAGGCCGCCCCAGAGCTGGTCATCGCCCTTGCCGCCCTGGAGGGTGTCGTTGCCGGCTTCGCCCCAGAGCTGGTCGCGGCCATCGCCGCCGCGCAGGATGTCGGCGAAGGCGCCGCCCTGCACGCCGTCATCGCCCAGGCCCGCATCCACATCCAGCGCGACATTCAGCCCGGCCAGGCTGAGCCAGTCGTTCCGGTTGCTGCCGCGGTGGGTGCTGATGGCCATGGTCGAAGTCTCCGTCTGTGTTCACGGGCGGAGTTGCAACCGGCGGGCCAGGATGCCTGTGTGGGAGGCTTCCCCACACTTGATTGATTTCATGTGGAATTTCTCGGCGCTTGGCCCGGTGCGGGCAGCTTGCAATCTGCATGGCGGGCCCGGCTTTTGCATTTTGCAATGCGCCCCGCCCTCGGGATTTCGGCGCCGGCCATCCGGTGCCAAGCTTGCGCGGCACAGCCAGGAACCCCCGCGTGACCGAGTCTGACCTGCTCTTTCTCCCGGCCCATCGCGCCGCGGCGCTGATCCGCCGCAAGCGCCTCTCACCCGTGGAGTATCTGGACGCCGTGCTGGCGGCGGCGGAGCGCCAGCAGCCGCGCCTCAACTGCTTCGTCACGGTGATGGCCGAGGAAGCCCGCGCGGCGGCAAAGGCCGCCGAGGCTGCGGTGATGGCGGGCGCCAAGCTGGGCCCGCTGCACGGCATCCCCATCGGGGTGAAGGATCTTCTCGACGTGGCGGGCACCCCCACCCGCATGGGCAGCCGCATCTTCGACGAGGCCGCCCCGGCCCAGGCCGATGCCATCCCGGTGGCCAGGCTGCGCGCGGCCGGCGCCATCCTCTTCGCCAAGACCACCACGCCCGAATATGGCGTGAAGGGCCTGACCGACGGCCCCGCCTTCGGCACCACCCGCAACCCCTGGAATCTGGAGCGGACCTCCGGCGGCTCCTCCGGCGGGAGTGCGGCGGCGGTGGCGGCGGGGCTCGGCCCCATGGCGCTCGGCACGGATGGCGCGGGCTCGATCCGCGGGCCGGCCGCCTGCTGCGGCCTGGTCGGGCTGAAGCCGACGCTGGGGGCGATCCCGCTGGAGGGCGCGCGCGATGGCTTCGGCAACAACAGCTATTCCGGCCCGATGACCCGCAGCGTGACCGACGCCGCCCTGATGTACCAGGTCCTGCGCGGCCCGCCGCAGGCCGATGCCCTGAGCCGCGACCCGTGGTCGGCCGGCGCGGGCCCGGATGCGCCGCTCTCGCCCGGCCTGACCGGTGGTGATCTGGGCGGCCTGCGCATCGGCTACATGATGCGCTGCGCCAATCCCCGCGTCTCGGCCGAGGTGGAGGCCGGCACCCGCGCGGCGCTTTCCGCCTATGCCGATCTCGGCGCCGAGCTGGAGGAGGTGACGGACGCCATCGACTGGATCGAATTCGAGGGCCGCGTGCTCTACCAGGCCAATTTCACCGTCCTCCTCGCCGCGCAGCTGCCGCGCTTCCAGAATGTGATGGACCCGGTGACGCTGGAATTCATGCGGCGCGGCGCGGACTTCACCCTGGCGCAATTCCGCGAGGCGCAATTCGCCCGCACGCGCCTCTTCCGCCAGATCCAGGCGCTGCTGGAGCGCTATGACGTGCTGATGATGCCCACCATGTCCCGCACCGCGCTGCCCGCCGAATTCGACGCGGCGAATGAGGAGGTGGAGGTGGATGGGGTGAAGTGCGGCATCACCCGCCAGGGTTGGACCTCACCGCAATACCCCTTCAACCTGACCGGCCATCCGGCGCTGACCGTGCCTTCCGGCTTCGGCGCGGATGGGCTGCCCTTTGCCTTGCAGATCGTCGGCCGTTGGCGGGCCGAGGCGGATGTGCTGCGCCTCGGCGCCGTGCTGGAACAGGCGCGGCCCTGGGCGCAGCACCGCCCGCCGGGGTGCTGAGAGGCCTGGCCGCTACGCCTCCAGGATCGCCACGGCGCGCACCGGGCTGCCGGTGCCGCCGCGGATCTTCAGCGGCATGGCGAGGAAGCGGAACCGCCCCTGGCCCACCACCTTGTCCATGTTGATCACGCCCTCGTAATGGGTGAAGCCCATGTCGCGGCAGACATGGTGCACCTCGAAATTGTTGCGCCCGGGCCGGCCGGGGCTCACCGATTCCACGGCGAAGGCGGTGATGCCCTTCGCACCCAGCCAGGTGGCGCTTTCCTTCGTCAGCCCCGGGAAATCCGTGATGTAGCCCTCGGTCCCCGCCGCCCGCTTGTAGAAGCCGGTGTAGAGCAGCACAGTGTCCTTCGGCTGGATGGAAACGCCCGAGGCTTTCTCGGCCGCCTCCAGATGGGCGATGGTGATATCCGTCTTGTCCGGCACATGGGTGAGGTCCAGGCACACCGCCTCGGTGAAGAAGGTCTCCAGCGGCATCTGGTCGATCGTCATGGCACCGGGCGTCTCGTCGAAATGCACCGGTGCATCCACATGCGTGCCGCCATGGTCGCCCATGTGCAGCACCATGGTCGCGGAGGAGAATTCATAGCCATCCACCACGCGCTTCTCGTCATGCGTGCTGAAGGGATAGACCTCGATGGTCGGGTGGTTGGGCAGGCGCTGCGCCTTGTGGTGCAGTTCCCGGCTCAGATCGATCAGTTTCATGGCGCTCTCCGCGGCTGGTGCTGGCAACTATGGGCCAGTGGCGCGGCGGGGCAATCCCGCCCCCGCTTGCAGCACGGGCGATCCGTGCGAAGCTCCCCTCCCCCATCGAAGGAAGATGCCGATGCGCCGCTGGTTTCTCGCCCTCGCCCTGCTTCCCATCCTCGCCGCACCCCTGGCCGCGCAAAGCTTCCCGGACCGGCCGATCCGCATCATCGTGCCCGTCAATCCCGGCGGCGGGACCGACATCTTCGCCCGCGCCCTGCAGGAGATCGTCGGCAACTCCCTCGGCCAGCCCATCATCGTGGAGAACCGGCCCGGCGCCAGCGGCACCATCGGCGTGCAGCAGGTGGTGGAGGCGCGGCCCGATGGGCATACGCTGGGCTTCGTCTGGAACACGCCCATCACCTCGGCGCCGCACACGCTCGGCACGCGCTACACGCTGGCCTCCATCGCGCCCGTCTTCCAGGTGGGCTACTCGCCCTTCGCCCTCTGCGCCCGCCCGGATTTCCCGGCGACCGACCTGACCAGCATGATCGCCGCGATCCGCGCGCGCCCCAACACCTACACCTGGGGCAATGAGGGGCTGGGCGGGGTGATGCACCTCGGCGTGGAGCGCATCCTCCGCCGGCTCGGCCTGGAGATGCAGACCGTGCCCTTCCAGGGCGCGGGCCAGACGCTGCCGGCCTTCCTGGGCGGGCACATCACCTTCTTCGGCGGCTCGCTGGTCGGCGCCATGCCCGCCGTGCGCGCCGGCACCGCCCGCTGCTATTTCCTGACCACGGTCGGCGGCAGCCCCGCCGCGCCCGAGGGCTCGGGCGTCGGCAGCCTTGGTTTGCCGGAAATGGCCATCACCATCTGGTGGGGGATGATCGCCCCCCAGGGCATCCCGGCCGACCGCATGGCCCGGCTGACCGAAGCCTTCACCGGCGCGGTGCGCACGCCGCGCTTCCAGGAGGTGATGCAGGCCCAGGGCGCCACGCTGGAATTGCTGGTGGGCGAGGCGATGGGGCGCGCGATGCGGGCGGAATATGAGGCGCTGGGCGAGGTGGCGCGGAGCCTCGGGCTGCAAAGACAATAAGGGCCTCCGGCGGCTGGGGCCGAAAGGCCCCAGACCCCAATCCTTAGAGGCGCTCGTCGGGCGGCGCCAGGAGCGTCGCCAGATCGCGGAGCAAGGGTTTGTTCGGCAGGGGGCCTAGCCGCATCTCGCGCGGCTCCAGCCTGGCCGTGCAGGCATAGATGACGCGGCCATCCAGCAGCATCATGCACTCCTTGCAGGCATTGGCGTTCAGGCAGGCATAGCGGAAGGCGAGCGTCGCATCGGCGCTGACGCGCAGCCGCCGCAGCCCGTCCAGCACCGATTCCCCCGGCTCGAAATCCAGCTCGAAGCGCTCCTCGCGCGGCGCCTCGCCGGGCGCGCCGCGCTGGATGTGCAAAGTCGCGCGCATCATGCCGGCACCGCCTGGCGCGAGAGATGCAACCCCTCGCCCCGGATCAGCTGGTTCACCCGCCATGCCTCGCGCATCTCCGGGAAATCCTCGCGTTGATGGGCGCCGCGGCTTTCCTCGCGCGCCAGGGCCGCCAGCACCACGGCGCGCGCCACCAGCAGCATCTGCCGGAGGTCCAGCCAATCCAGCCGCGCCAGGTCATGCGCCTGGCCGGGCGCGCCGGGCGGCGCCGTGCCAAGCTCCGCCTCCAGCTCCCCGAGGCCCGCCAGCGCGCGCTGCAGCCCCGCCGCCGTGCGGAAGGGGCCGACATCCGCCGCCATCAGCCGCTGCAACCGCGCCACCAGCGCGGCCGTGTTCACCGCAGGGCCGGAGGCGCGGAGCAGATCGAGCGCCGCGCCCGCCGCGAAGCCGCGCACCGGGCCGGCCGCCGCGATCCGCGCCGCCTCGCGCCCCGCCACGCGGCCAAAGGCCAGCGCCTCGGTGATCGCATTGCCCGAGAGGCGGTTCGCGCCGTTGGCGCCGCCCACGGCCTCGCCCGCCGCCAGCAGCCCGGGCATATCCGTGCGCATCGCCGTGTCCACCCGCACGCCGCCCATGTGGTAATGCGCGATGGGCGCCACCTCGATGCAGTCCCGCGTCAGGTCGATGCCATTCGCCGCCAGCTTGTCCACCACCGGGCCGAAGGCGGCGCGCAGCTCGGCATCCGGGATATGCGTGAAACTCAGCCAGGCCCCGCCATGCGGCGAGCCGCGCCCGGCCTCGTTCTCCTTGGTGATCGCATAGGTCGCGAGGTCGCGCGTGGTGCTGTAGCGCCCCTGCTCCGCATCGCCGCCCCAGCGGTCGAGGAAATCCTCCATGGCGCCGTTCAGCAGCCGCCCGCCCAGCTTGTACCGGAAGGGGTCCCACATGATCGGGTCCATGCCGATCAGCCGCGGCGCCAGATGCCCGATGGGGAAGAACTGCACGAATTCCATATCCACCAGCGTGGCCCCCGCGCGCAGCGCCAGCGCATAGCCATCGCCGGACATGTTGGCACTCGCGCTGTTGCGCGCGTAGAGCCGGGTGAGGCCGCCCGTCGCGATGATGGTGGCGGGGGCGGCGATGGTCAGCGCCTCGCCGCTCGCCACATGCAGCGCCACGGCGCCCGTCACCGCGCCCTCCTGGACCACGAGGTCCGTCACCGCCACCTCGCCCACGCGGCGGATGGCGGAACCCACCCTCTGCACCTGGGCGCGCAGCGTGCGGCTGACGGCCGGGCCGGTGTTCAGGAAATCCACATAGACGCAGCGCGCGCGGTCATGCCCCGGCGCCTGCACGGCGGCGAGCCCCTCGCCCGCCCGCGCCCAGCCGACGCGCCACTCATCCATCTCGCGGATGCATTCGGCGCCCACCTCGCAGAGCAGCGCGGCCAGCGAAGGGTCCGCCAGGCCGCGCGCGGCGGTGAGCGTATCGGCCAGGTGGTATTCCCAGTGATCGCCCGCGCCCACGGCGGCGGCGACGGTCATCTGTGCCATCACGGTGGCACCGCCGCGGCCGATCAGGCTGCGGTCGAGCAGCAGGACGCGCTCCGCCCCCTGCCGCGCCGCCTCGATCGCCGCATACATGCCGGCCCCGCCCGCGCCGATGATCAGGACATCGGCCTCCAGATGCGTCACGCGGAATTCTCCCTTGCTCAAGCGGAAGATGACATGGCTTCGCGGTCAGGACGACGGAGGGAAGAAGAAAAAAGGCCTCCAGCACCGCCTCGCCATAGCGCGCGAGCTTGCTCTCCCCCACGCCCGGCACCCCGCGCAGCGTCTCCAGGCAGGTCGGCCGGCGCGCGGCGATCTCGGCCAGGGTCGCGTCGTGGAAGATCACATAGGCCGGCACCTGCTGCGCCTTGGCCTCGGATTTGCGCCATTCGCGAAGTGCCGCGAAAAGCGGATCATCCGCGGCCGCCAGCGCCACATCGCCACGCGCGGCGCGCGGGGTGGCGCGCTGGCTGCGCGGGCGGATCACCTCCTCGCGCAGCATCACCCGCGTCTCGCCGCGCAGGATGGGGCGCGCCGCCTCGGTCGGCACCAGCTCGCCATGGTTTTCCACGGCGATGTCGAGCGCGCCCTGCGCCACCAATTGCCGCGCCACGCCGCGCCAGGCGGCCTCCGGCACATCCTTGCCCACGCCGAAGGTCGGCAGCTTGTCATGGCTGAATTGCGCGACCTTGTCGGTCAGCTTGCCCTGCAGCACATCCACCAGATGCCCGAGGCCGAAGCGGCTGCCGGTGCGCAGCGCGGCCGAGAGAAGCTTCTGCGCCGCGATGGTGCCGTCCGTCAACTTCGGCGGCGCGGCGCAGACATCGCAATGCCCGCAATCCTGCTCCAGATCCTCGCCGAAGCAGCGCAGCAGAACCCGCCGGCGGCAGGTGCCCGCCTCGGCGATGCCCACCATGGCGTCGAGCCGCATGCGCTCGATGCGCTTCTGCTCCTCCGAGGCCGGGCTGGACTGGATGCGGTGGCGGGCCAGCGCGATATCCCCCGCGCCATAGAGCAGCAGCGCCTTGGCCGGCAGCCCGTCACGCCCCGCGCGGCCGATCTCCTGATACCAGCCCTCCGGCCCCTGCGGCAGCGAGAGATGGGCCACGAAGCGCACATCCGGCCGGTCAATGCCCATGCCGAAGGCGATGGTGGCGCACATCACCACCGCATCGCCGCGGGCGAAGCGGCGATGCAGGTCGCGCTTGTCCTCGCTCGCCATGCCGGCATGGAAGGGGGCGGCGTCATGCCCATCGGCGCGCAGCCAATCGGCCGTCTGCTCGGCGCGGGCGCGGGTGCCGCAATAGATGATGCCCGCGCCGCGCCCATCCGAGGCCTCGCGCAGGAAGGCGCGGATCTGCGCGCGCTCCTGCTCGCGGGGCGCGGCGGCCAGGTGGATATTCGCGCGGTCGAAGGAGGCGCGGAAGACCGGCGCCTCTTCCAGCCCCAGCTGGGCGCGGATGTCGTCCACCGTGCGCGCATCGGCCGTGGCGGTCAACGCCAGGCGCGGCACCTCGGGGAAGCCCGAGCGGAGAAAACTCAGCGCGCGGTATTCGGGGCGGAAGTGATGGCCCCATTGGCTGATGCAATGCGCCTCATCCACCGCAAACAGCGCGATATCCTGCTGCGACAGCCGCTCCAGCATGCCATCCATGCCCAGCCGCTCGGGGCTGATATAGAGCAGCTTCAGCGTGCCTTCGTTGATCCCGCGCCAGACGTCGCGCCGGTCATTCTCCTCCAGCTCGGAATGCAGCGCGGCGGCGGCGACCCCCTGCTGGCGCAGGGCGGCCACCTGGTCCTCCATCAGCGCGATCAGCGGCGAGACGACGATGGCCAGGCCGTCGCGGCAGAGCGCCGGCACCTGGAAGCAGAGCGACTTGCCGCCGCCCGTGGGCATGAGCACGAGGCCGGAGCCGCCGCGCATCACATGCTCCACGATCTCCGCCTGCCGGCCGCGAAAGCCGGGGTGACCGAAAACCTCGCGCAGGACATCGCCGGGGTCGCGCATCAAAGCGGCGCGAGCCGGATTTCCACCCGGCGGCTTTCGATCGGCGCCATGGCGACGGGCACCTCGCCACGGCCGAGCACGAAGACGCGATCCGCCGGGACGCCGGATTGGCGCAGCAACTCCGCCACATGCTGGGACCGCGCCTGGGACAGGGCACGGTTGAAGGCAGCGCCCCCGGTCGGCCCGGCATAGCCGAAGACTTGGACGCGCACCGGGGCGAGGCGCTGGGCGGCCTCGGCCGCCTCCTGCACCACGCGGCGGGCGGGCGCTTCCAACGTGTCGCTGTTCTCCTGGAAGAAGACGACGCGCACCGGCTCGGCGGCCGGATCGCGGTTGGGGCCGGCGCAGGCGGCAAGCGCGGGCAACAGGGCGAACAGGCAAAGGCTCCGGCGATTCATGGCGATTCTCCGCGTGGGGTTGTGGTCGCGGATGCAAGGCCTGAGGTCAAGCGCGGTTGCGGCCTCATGCCGGCCCTGGGAGACGGAGACTCGCAAAGAAGAACGGCCTCCGGCGGCTGGGGCCGAAAGGCCCCAGACCCCAATCCAGCCGAGGGTCGCCCATCATGAGTTGATTCAGTCAATAAAACACAGGGGGTTTGGGGCCTCGGCCCCAGCCGCCGGAGGCTCATTTTCTTTATCAGCGCGATCTGGCATCACCCCGCCGCCGGCAGCAGCCGCCCACCGGCCAGGCGCAGCACGCGGTCCAGCGGCTCCACCCCCGTCAGCTCATGGGTGATGAGCAGCAGGCTGCGCCCCTCGCAGGCGGTGGCCAGCGTGGCGAGGAAGGCGCGCTCGGCCGTCTCGTCCAGGCCGGTGGTGGGTTCGTCCAGGATCAGGATGGCGGCGGGGGGCAAAAGCGCGCGGGCGAGGGCGATGCGCCGCGCCTCGCCGCCGCTGAAACGCGTGCCGCCCTCGCCGCAGCGCGTCTCCAGCCCCTCGGGCAGGCTGCGCACGAATTCGGCGACGCCGGCCTTGGCGAGCGCGCGCCAGAGTGCGGCCTCCGGCGCTTCGGGGGCGGCAAGGCGGAGGTTCTCGGCGATGCTCACGTCAAACAGCCGCGCCTGCTGCGAGAGGCAGATGATGCGGCCGCGCAGATCGGCGCTGGCGATCTCCTGGATGTCGGTGCCGCCCAGGCGGATGCTGCCCGCCTGCGGGGCGGCGAATTTCAGCAGCAATGCCGCGAGGCTCGACTTGCCGGCGCCGGAAGGGCCGAGGATCGCCACCCGCTCCCCCGCGCGCAGGGTGAAGTCCAGCCCCTCCAGCACGGGGGGCGCATCGGGCCGCCAGCCGAAGGTGACGCCGCTCAGCACCAGGTCATTCCCATCCGGCAGGGGCTTGGGCTGCGCGGGCTCCGCCACGGGGGGCGCGGTGTCGGCCGCTTCAAACAGGCGGCGCGCGCTGGCCGCCGCCGCCGCCAGCATGGCGCCCGCGCGCGGGATCAGGCCCAGCGCCTCGGCCGCCGCGATGGCGAGGAACAGGGCCAGCACCGCCAGGGCCGCCCCGGGCGCGCCAGCGAACAACCCCCAGCCCAGCGCCGCCAGCACGGCGATCTGGGTCAGGAAGCTGCCCAGCGTCCCGGCCGTCGCCGATTGGCGGGAGAGGTCGCGCTGCGCCGTCATCAGGCTGGCATCCGCCGCCTGGAGGCGGGCCAGCGCCCGGGCCTCGGCATTGGCGGCCAGCGTGTCTTCGAGGCCGGCCAGCGGGTCCACCGCCGCGGCGCGGAGCCGGCCGCGCTCCTCCGCCGCGCGGGCGGCGGCGCGGGCGGCGGCCGGGGCCAGCATCAGGGGCAGCACCAGCGCCAGCGTGAGCGGCAGGGCGACCACCGCCATCAGCAGCGGCTCGGCCCCCAGCAGGATGGCAACCGCGACCACCACGGCCAGCGCGGCGGCGGCCGGGACGATGCCGCCGAGATAGAGCCGGTCCAGCGCCTCGACATCGGAAATGATGCGCCCCAGCAGATCGCCCGAGCCGCGCAGCCCGATGCCGGCCGGCATGCGCTCCGCGAGGCGGCCGAAGAACCAGACGCGGGTATCGGCCAGGGCGCGGAAGGCGGCGGCATGGGTGCTCATCCGCTCCCACCAGCGCAGCAGCGGGCGCAGCAGGACCAGCGGCCGCAGCCAGATCAGCGCCGCGACGCCGACCAGCCCCACCCCCCCCGCCCCGGCGGCGACGCCCTTGCCGGCCAGCGCCAGCAGCGCGACCCCGCTCAGCGCCGAGACCATGGCCACGACCAGCCCGAGCCAGAGCGCCCGGCGCCGCGGCGCCCAGAGGCGCAGGACGCGGTTGAGGTCAGCCCACATGCTGGTCGAGCCTGCGCGCGGGTGCGAGTTCAAGCACGCGGCCCGAAAGCCCCATGAGCTGCGCCGAATGGGTGGCGATGATGGCGGTGCGCCCGGTGCAGAGCCGCGCGATGGCCTCCATCACCTCGCCCTCCGTGCCGGGGTCCAGCGCGGCGGTGGGCTCGTCCAGCAGCAGCAGCGGCGCGTCGCGCAGAAACGCACGAGCCAGGGCCACGCGCTGCGCCTGGCCGCCGGAAAGGCCGAACCCCCCTTCCCCCACCTGCGTCTCCAGCCCCTGCGGCAGGCGGGCGGCGAAGCTCATCACGCGCGCGGCCTCGGCGGCGCGTTGCACCTCAGCATCGCTCGCCTCGGGGCGCGCCAGGCGGATATTCTCGCGGATCGTGCCGGCGAAGAGATGCGCGCGCTGGCCGACATAGGCGATGAGGCGGCGCTGCTCGGCCGGCTTCAGCCGCGTCACATCCTGGCCATTGATGGCGATGCGCCCCGCACTCGGCCGGGCGAAGCCCATCAGCAGCTTCAGGACGGAGGATTTGCCGGCGCCCGAGGGGCCCACCAGCATCAGCGTCTCGCCCGGGGCGAGGGCGAAGGTCAGCCGCTCCAAGGCGGGGCGGTCCATGCCGGGATAATGCAGCTCCACCTCGTTGAAGACGAGGGCGACGCGCGGCGGGATTTCCTCCAGCAGCAGGCCCGGGGCGGGCGGCGCCTCCAGCAGCGGCGCCAGCTCGGCCGCGGCCCCGCGCGCCGACATGGCCTCGTGATAGGCCTGGGAGAATTGCCGCAGCGGCACGAAGAAGACCGGCACCACCAGGATGCAGAACAGCGCGGTGGTGGGGTCCGTCTGCGTCGGCGCCAGCAGCATGCCATGCCGCCAGGCGAGGTAGCCGAGGGTGAAACCCGCCAGCAATTCGAGCGAGGCGCTGGAGAGGAAGGCCACGCGCAGCACGCGCATGGTCCGGTGGCGGAATTCTTCGGCCGCCTGGCCCAGGGCGCGGGCTTCATCCTGGGCGCGGTTGAACTGCACCAGGGTGGAAAGGCCGCGCAGCCGGTCCACGAAGCGGCCGGAGAGGCGGCCCAGCACATCGAGCTGCTTGCGGCTTTCCACCGCGGCGCCGATTCCGGTCAGCGCCATGGCCACCGGCACCAGCAGCCCCATCACCGCCAGCACCAGCGCCGAAGTGCCATCGAGTTGCGCAACGAGGAGGATGATCAGCGCGGGCGCCAGCATGGCCAGCGCGGCGGCGGGCACCCAGCGGGCGAAGAAGCCGTCCAGCGCCTCGACGCGGTCCACCAGCAGGGCGGCCTTTTCGCCCACCCCGCGCGGGTCGTCCGGGCCCAGATCCATCAGGCGCTGGAAGAGCGCGGCGCGGATGGCGGCGCGGGCGCGCTCGCTCGCCGATTGCTGGGCGATTTCCTGCGCCATGTTCAGCGCGGCGGCCAGGACGATCAGGCTCGCCGCCGCCGCCAGCTCGGGCCAGCCCGCGCCGGGGAAGCCCAGGATGGCCGCCAGCAGCCGCGCCACCAGAAACACGAGCGCGACCTGGCAGAGCGTCGCGGCCAGGCCCAGCCCAATGGGCAAGGCCACGCGGCCACCCTGGGCGCGGGCCTGCCGCATGAGCCAGGCCGAACCTTGGCGACCGTTACGAGGCGATTCCATCGCGGGCGACGTTAACAGGTCGCCCGCAAACCCCCAAGGCGGGCCGGGTCTTTATGCGGGACCGTTACGCCGCCACTTCGACCAGCACGAGCTCCGCCTCGTCATGGGCGACGATCGTCACCTCGCGCTCGCCTTCGATGGCGGCGCCGTCGCGCTCCCCGAGGGGCTGGCCGTTCACCGTGGCGCTGCCACGGGCCGGCACCAGATAGGCGGCGCGGCCGGGGGCGAGGGTGAGCTTCAGCTCCTGGCCCTTGGCCAGCGTCGTCGCCATCACGGCGGCATCCGCATTGATGGGCAGGGCGCCGGCTTCCACATCGCCGGCGCGGCCGCCGGCCAGGACCTCGAACTTCGCCTCGCGCGCCGCCTTGGGGAAGGTCTTGGCACCCCAATTCGGCTTGGCGCCGCGCACATCCGGCAGGATCCAGATCTGGAAGATCTTGGTCGTGGTGGGTTCGAGGTTGTATTCGCTGTGCACCACGCCCGTGCCGGCCGACATGATCTGCACGTCACCCGCCTCGGTGCGGCCCTCATTGCCCATGTTGTCGCGGTGGGTGATGGCGCCCTCTCGGACATAGGTGATGATTTCCATGTCGCGGTGCGGGTGCGGGTCGAAGCCGGTGCCGGCGGCGATCTCGTCATCATTCCAGACGCGCAGGCGGCCCCAGCCCATGCGGGCGGCGTCGTTGTAATGGCCAAAGGAGAAGTGGTGGCGGGCGTTCAGCCAGCCGAAATTCGCGTTGCCCAGGGAGTTGAAGGGGCGGATATCAATCATGGAAGTGATCCCGACGCGCCGGTTTGTGGCTGCGTTCGAGGCGTCAGATAGGGTGGCAGGGCGGGCTGCGCCACCACTGGGATGTGATGGGGATCATTCACAAGAATGATAAAGAAAAAAGGCCTCCGGCGGCCGGGGCCGAGAGGCCCCGGACCCCGTCAATTCAAGGGGTCTGGGGCCCCGGCCCCAGCCGCCGGAGGCCCTTTTCTCTTTATTTCACCGGCACATCAGCACCGGCACATCCGCATTCTCCAGCACATGCCGCGTCACCCCGCCCAGGATGAGCTGGCGCAGCCGCGAATGGCTATAGGCGCCCATGCAGAGCAGGTCCGCCTGGAAATCCCGCACCGAGCCCAGCAGCCCGGCGCCGACATCCTTGGTGATCGGCTTGAACTGCATCGCCTCGGCCTGGATCTCGTGCCAGTGGAGATAGGCCAGGATGCCCTCCACCTTGGGGCCGCGCCGCTGGTATTCATCGGCGTAGAGGATGCGCCGCGCATCGGCGCGGTGCAGCCAGGGGAGTGCGGCGGCCATGGCGGCGGCGGATTCCGCCGTGCCGTTCCAGGCGCAGCAGATGCGCGTGCCGATGGTGGCCGGCGCCACGCGCGGCGCGATCAGCACCGGCCGGCCGGAATCGAACAGCACGGCATGCAGCGCGTCCGAGCTGGAGACATCCTCCCCCGCCTCCGGATGCGGCACCACGGCCATGTCGTAGAGGCGCGATTGCTGCGCCACCACATCCTCCTCCCGCCCCGCGATGGATTCGAAGGAGAGGGTGGGCCCACCGGATTTCAGCGCCGTCTCGGCCGAATTGGCGATGGTGACATCGCCCGCCGTCGCCGCGAAACGCTCGAACATGGCGCGGACGCGGCCGGCGCGGTCACCGCTTTCGCGCTCGGTCGCGGCCATCATCTCCTCGATCATGGCGCCCGAGAGGCCCTCGCCCGCCAAGGGGGCCACGTCGCGCGCATCCACGCGCACATGCAGGCAATGGACATGGGCGCCCCAGATGCGGGCCACCATCAGGGCGGTGGCCAGGGCGGCTTCCCCCGCGGCAGTCCCGGTCATCGGCAGCAAGAGGCGGCGATAGGCCATGTTTTTGATCCCTCAACCAATTATGGCGACGTTATGGCGAAGGCCGAGGGGGCAAGTCCAGTAACTTGCGGGCCATCTCCTCGGTCCCTGCCGAGGCATCCAAACGCGCCCAGGTGATCTCGCCGGCATCGCGGGTGGCCGTCGCGTCCAGAACGGCGGGGGTGGCGTCCGAGGCATCGCCGCTGCGGGCGGCGATCCGGGCGCGCAGGACCTCCAGCGGGGCTTCCAGCCAAAGCCCCTGAAAGCCCGGATGCAGCGCGGCCAAGGCCAACCGCTCGGCCTCGCGCTGAAACACGGCATCGGCGATGACGGCATGGCCGGCGGCCAGGGCTGCGGCGGCCAGGCGGTTCAGCTCGGCGAAGACGGCGGCGCTGGCCTCGGGCGCATAGGCCTCGGGCGGCAGGCGGGTCTCGGGGGCGACGCCGGCCTGGCGCTTGCGGATCTCGTCGCTGCGCAGGATGACGGCGCCAGGGGCAGGGCCGAGATCGGGCGCGAGCCGCCGCGCCAGATGGGATTTGCCGGTGCCCTGCAGGCCACCCACCGCGACCAGCCGGGGGGGCACGGGCGCGAGATAGGCGATCGCCGCCGCCAGCAAGGGCCCGCCATCCTGGCCCAAGCGGCCGGCCACATGGGCGCGGATCAGGGCGCGCAGCGAGAGCCAGAGCGGCAGGCCGCGCAGCAGCGCCACATCGCCGCTGCGCGCCAGATAGCGGTTCAGCACCCGGTTCGCCGCGGCGCGGGACTCCCGCTGGTCGAGGTCCATCAGCAGGAAGGCGAGGTCATAGCCGACATCAATGGTGGCCAGCGCCTCGTCGAATTCCAGCGCGTCGAAGGGGGTGGGGCGGCCCTCCAGCAGGCAGATGTTCCCGAGGTGCAGGTCGCCATGGCAGCGGCGCAGGAAACCCGCCGCCGCGCGCTCCGCGAGAAAGGGGGCGAGCCGCGCCTCGGCCTCCAGCGCGGCCTCGGCCCAGGCGGTCACCTGGGCCTCCGGCAGGCCGGCGGCCAGCGCCGCCGCGCGATTGCCGGTGATGACGCGGATCATCCGGCCATCGCCGGCGCGCTTCGGCGCGGCCGCGTGCAGCGCCACCACGGCATCGGCCAGCGGGTCCAGCAGCTCGGGCGGGATGGGGCCGGCGAAGAAGGCCTCGGGCGGCAGGCGGCGCATCCGCAGCACCCATTCCACCGCCGCGCCCTCGCCGCCCAGGCGCAGCGCGCCATCCGGGCCGCGCGTGAGCGGGACGGCGCCGAGATAAAGGCCCGGCGCATGCGGCGCGTTCAGCGCGTGCTCGAACTTCGTCAGCCGCTCGCGCTCGGCCAGGGTGGTGAAATCGAGAAAGCCGAAATCCACCGCCTTCTTGAGCTTGTAGGCCTCATCCCCGCCCAGGAAGACGGCGGAGATATGCGTCTCCACCGGCGCGCGCCCGACCAGTTGCGCGAGGAACGCCGCCGCCTCGGCCTGCCCCGCCGGAATGGCCATCAGGGGTAGAGGGTTTCGAGCTTCCAGCCGCCCTCGCTGGCGACGAAGACGCGCCGCTCATGCAGGCGGAAGGGCATGTCCCGCCAGAATTCGATGCGCGCGGGCAGGATGCGGAAACCCGACCAATGCGGCGGGCGGGGAATCTCGCCCAGGCCGAACTTCACCGTGTATTCCGCCACGGCCTTTTCCAGCGCCCAGCGCCCTTCCAGCTCCCGCGACTGGCGCGAGGCCCAGGCGCCGATGCGCGATCCGCGCGAGCGCGAGGCGTAATAGGCATCCGCCTCGGCATCCGTGACGGCCTCGACGCAGCCCTCGACGCGCACGCTGCGCGTCAGCGTCTTCCAGTGGAAGCAGAGTGCCGCCTGCGGATTGGCCGCCAATTCCCCGCCCTTGCGCGATTCGAGGTTGGTGTAGAAGACGAAGCCCCGCGCATCATGCCCCTTCAGCAGCACCATCCGCGCCGAGGGCCTGCCATCCGGCGTCGCGGTCGCCAGGCACATGGCATTGGGATCATTGGGCTCGGTGCGTGTTGCCTCGGCCAGCCATTCGGCGAATAGGGCGTAGGGGTCTTCGGTCATGCGAACATCCTGTGGGGCCTTGCCCGGTTGTGGGGCATGTGCCACCACCATCTGGCCCCCGCAACCGGATACCGGAACCCCATGAAGGATGATTCTGCCCCCGCTCTGCCCACGGGAACCCTGATGCAGGGACGCCGCGGCCTGATCATGGGCGTGGCCAATGACCGTTCCATCGCCTGGGCCATCGCCCGCGCCTGCGCCGCGCAGGGCGCCGAGCTGGCCTTCACCTATCAGGGCGAGGCGCTGGAGAAGCGCGTGCGGCCGCTTGCCGCCAGCGTCGGCAGCGATTTCGTGGTGCCCTGCGACGTCTCCAGCGACGAGGACATGGACGCCGCCTTCGGCGCCGTCGAGGAGCGCTGGGGCAAGCTCGATTTCTTCGTCCATGCCGTGGGCTTCGCGGACAAGCAGTATCTGCGCGGCCGCTTCGTGGACACCCCGCGCGAGGCCTTCCTCCAGGCGCTGGACATCTCCTGCTATTCCTTCGCCGCCACCGGCCGGCGCGCGGCCGCGCTGATGAGCGAGGGCGGCTCGCTGCTCACGCTCAGCTATTACGGCGCCGAGAAATGGGTGCCGCACTACAACGTCATGGGTGTCGCCAAGGCCGCGCTGGAGGCGAGCGTGCGCTACATGGCGGCCGATCTCGGCCCCGAGGGCATCCGCGTGAACGCGATCAGCGCCGGCCCGATCAAGACGCTGGCCGCCTCCGGCATCGGCGATTTCCGCTACATCCTGAAGTGGAACCAGTACAACGCGCCGATGCAGCGCAATGTGACGCTGGAAGAGGTGGGCGGCGCCGGGCTCTATCTGCTCTCGCCGCTCAGCACCGGCGTCTCGGGCGAGGTGCATCACGTGGATTGCGGCTACCACATCGTCGGCATGAAGAACCCCGACGCCCCGGACCTGACCATCGAAAAGGGCTGAGATGGGCCTGCGGCGCCTCACCCCTGAGGATGCCGCGGCGTTCCGGGCGCTCCGGCTGGATGCGCTGCGACTGGACCCCACCGCCTTTGGCCGCGCCTGGGCGGAAGAGGCCGGAAAGCCGCTCGCCTGGTTCGGCGAGACGCTGGAGCGCGCCGCCATCTTCGCCGCCGAGGACGCCACGGGCCGGCTCCTCGGCATGCTCGCCTATCAGGGCGATGCCATGCTGAAGCGCCGGCATATCGGCCATCTCTGGGGGATGTATGTGCGGGAAGAAGCGCGCGGCCAGGGGCTGGGTGCTGCGCTGATCGCGGCCTGCATCGCCCATGCGCGCGGACAGGTGAGCGTGCTGCAGATCATGGTGGGCGAGGGCAACCCCGGCGCGCGCCGGCTTTATGAGCGCGCGGGCTTCCAGCTCTATGGCACCGAGCCCGCTTCGCTGCGCATGGATGGGGTGGATTCGGCGACACTGCTCATGTTTCAGCGCCTCGACTGACATCGGGCTTCATGGCCCCGCGCGCTCCGTCTGCGGGGCGGCGCGCAATTGCTCGAGCGTGCGCTGGGCGCCCTCCGGCTCCACCGCGAAATGCCGCAGCGCGAAGCCCGCCATGCCCAGGGCGATCTCCCGCTCGCCCATCACCACCAGCCCCACCCCGTCCATCTCACGGAGCAGCGCGGCCTCCTCATCATCATGGGCGCGGATGGCGGCGGCCAGGCCGGGATTGGCGGCCCGCGCCAATTCCAGCGCGCGGCGGCAGCCAAAGGCATCGGGCAGGGCCAGGACGATGAGCCGCGCCGCCTCGGGCCGGGCGGCCGCCAGGACCTCGGGCCGGGCGGCATCGCCCCAGACCACGGGCACGCCCTCACGCCGGAGCGCATCGGCCAGGGCGTGATCCGCCTCGATGGCGATGATCGGGATGCCATGCGCCACCAGCCCCTGCGCCACGACGCGGCCGACGCGTCCATAGCCGACGATCACGGCATGGCCGGACAGGCCGGCGGGGGGTGAGGGAAAGGCGCGGGCCTGGGCGCGGCGGGACTGCCAGGCCTGGTAGCGCCGCCCACCCACCACCCGCGCCGAAACCCGCTCGGCGAACGAGAGGGAGACGGGGGTGAGCACAATGGCCAGGGTGGCGGCGGCCAGGAGGGGCGCGCGCACTGTGTCCGGCAGCAGGCCCTGGCCGATCGCCAACTCCTGCAGCACGAAGGAGAATTCGCCGATCTGCGCCATGCTGCCGGCCACCACGGCGGCGGTCGGCAAGGCCACGCGCAGCCCGACCAGCAGCAGCAGGATGGCCACCCCCGTGCCCAGCACCACCACCACCAGGGTCGCCAGCGTCAGCCAGGGCGCGGCGAGGATGGCCAGCGGGTCCACCAGCATCCCGACCGAGACGAAGAACAAGGCCACGAAGATCCGCTGCAAGGGCGCGGTTTCCGCCGCGGCCTGATGGCCGAGCGGGCTTTCCGCCAGCAGCACCCCGGCGAAGAAGGCGCCCAGCGCCGGGGAGACGCCGAACAGCGCCGCACTCCCGAAGGCGGTGCCGAGCGCGGCCACCACCACCGCCAGGGTGAACAGCTCGCGCGAGCCGGTGGCGGCCACCAGGGCGAGCAGGCGCGGCAGCAGCACCCGGCCGGCCACGGCCATGACCAGCAGAAAGCCCACAAGCTCGGCGCCGGTGCGGGCCAGGGCCTGGCCCAGCCCATCCGCCGCGCCGCCCGCCGCCAGGGCCGGCAGCAGCACCAGCGCCAGCACCACCACCAGATCCTGCATGACCAGCCAGCCCAGGGCGACGCGCCCGGCCTCGCCCCCCAGGCGGCCGCGCTCCTCCAGCGTGCGGGTCGCGACCGCCGTCGAGGAAATCGCCAGGGCCAGCCCCAGCACCGCGGCCGGGCCGGCGCTCAGCCCGAAGGCGAGATGGCCCAGCAGCGCACCCAGCGCGGTGCCGAGGCTGATCTGCGCCAGGGCACCGGGCACCGCCACGCGCCACACCGCCAGCAGGTCTCGCGGGCGGAAATGCAGCCCCACGCCGAAGAGCAGCAGCGCCACGCCGATCTCGGCCATGGCGGAGGTCACCCCGGCATCGGCGACGAAGCCCGGCGTGTGCGGCCCGACCACCAGCCCCGCCGCGAGATAGCCCAGCAAGGGCGGCACCCGCAGCAACCGGGCCAAGAGGCCGAGCGCAAAGGCCAGGGCCAGGGCGATGACCAGGGTCGCCAGCAGGGGCGTGGTGTGGTGCATGGCGGCAGCGTAACCCGCATCGCCCCCCACCGCGACGGGGGACGCCTCAGGCGGGCGGCATGATGCGCCGCCCGCGCTCCCTCTGCTGCGCGCAGCGCGCCGGGTCGCTCAACTCGCGCCGCAGCGCGCGGCAATCGGGCGGGCCCACATCGCTCCAGCGCGCGCAACGCCCATCGGGCTTGCGCCAGCCGGGGCCGCCGCACAGGCCGCATCCGGCATGCTCGCCATCGCGGGGGTAGAGGCGGCAGAGCTCCGTCACCTGCGCCTCAGCGGGCGCGGCCAGGGCGAGGAGCAGGATCAGCGCGGCACGCATCCCCTGCCTGATGGCGCATCCCGCCGCGCGCCGCCAGCGGCGGATTCCGCGCCCGGCCGATCCGGGCTAGACCAGGGTTTCATTCCGGAATCGGAAACACCCATGCGCCATGCCCTGCTTGCCTCGCTGTGCCTCGTCCTGCCCGGCATGGCGCTGGCCCAGCCCGCCCCGGACTGCGCGGCCTCCGGCTACGCCCCCCTCCGCACGGCCGATCAGGTCCTGGCGGATGTGGCGCGCCACCGCTGCCCGGCGGGCAGCCGGCTCGATGTGGCGATGACCGTCGCCGGCCAGGCCATCACCCTGCAGATGAGCGGGATTTGCGAGGCGGAATCGGTGCGGACCCGCACGGTGCGCCCCACGCCGGAGACCCGGGCGCTGGGCTTCACCTGCCTGCTGGCGGCGCGCTGAGCGTCCCAGCCCCGCACAGATTCACGCCTCCAGGCGATTCCGCCCTCCGGCGATCTGGGCGCTTGCCCCGCACAGATTCACGCCTCCAGGCGATTCCGCCCTCCGGCGATCTGGGCGCTTGCCCCGCACAGATTCACGCCTCCAGGCGATTCC
>JAIYDS010000172.1 GCA_027487385.1 Acetobacteraceae bacterium
ATCTGGCGGCGCAGCACATCCACCTCCAGCAGGCCGAGCACGAGGAAGACGATGGTGACGATGGTGAAGCTGAGGATGCCCTGGAGCCGCCCCGTCACCTCCTGCGCGATGCGCACCAGCCAGCGCGTGTTGAAATTCTCGGCGAAGACGCTGGCGACGGCGATGCCCTGGCTCTCCAGGAAGGCGAGCTTCTGCGCGTAGAGCATCTGCAGCTGCGCGGAATTGGCGACCACCCATTGGCCCACCCCGCCAAAGGCCCAGGCGATGAGCAGCGCCATGCCGATGAGCGTGACCAGCGCGCCCGCCAGCGTGACCAGCATGGCCAGCGCATCCGGCAAAAACCGCGCGAGGCGGCGTTGCAGCGGCCAGACCAGGGCGATGGCGAAGACCGCGAAGAGGATCGGCACGAGGATGGACTGCGCGAGGACCATCGCACCCGCCACCAGGATGGCTGCGCAGAGGCCGATCAGCATGGGGGTTCCTCCTGGCCGGTAAAATCCCGGGGAAGTTTTCTATCGCATGCCGGTTGTGCGCTGCACAACAGGCCCGGGCGAGCTTGGGATGCCAGGTTCAGCGCCGGGACAGTTTCGCCTGCCCTTCGGCCCGCCAGCCATGCATCATGCTGACGGGACCGCCAACCAACGGAGCAGAACATCATGGGTGTGGAATTCGCCGCCGAACGCCGCCTGCTGAGCGAGGAGGAGTTCGCCCCCGTCGTCAGCAGCCACTACCCCGAACTCGCGGCCCTGCCGCATGAGGAGGTGGTGAACCTCGCCCGCTGGCTGCGCGGCCAGCATGCCCGGGCGCGGGACATCGTCCGCGACCGCCGCCGCGTTCATCGCGGCAAGGCCGATCCCCGCGGCACGGCCTCCGAGACGGCCAGCGACCGGGGCCTCACCGAGAAGAAGCAGGTCTTTGCCCGCGGCCTGAAGCGGGTGAATGCGCGCCTGGCCGCCCTTCGGGCCGAAGCGAAGCGCGAGGCCGCGACCGCCGCCCTGCGCGCCGCGCTGGAACGCCGCCAGGCGGCAGCGCAGCACCACCCCCCGGCCGGCGCCACCCCGGCCGCCGGTGCCGCGGCGCGCCCGAACCCGAAGCGGCGCGGCATCATCACGGGCGGGCGCGTCGGCAGCGTCTCCCAGGCGGGGCGGCAGGCGCAGGCGGCGCGGGACGCGCGGGGGTGAAGGGCCTCCGGCGGCTGGGGCCACAGGCCCCAGACCCCTTTTGTTTTAGGGCAGGGAAGATCCTGTAAAGAATTGCTTTACTTGAATAATAAATGGGGTCTGGGGCCCCGGCCCCAGCCGCCGGAGGCCTTTTTTTCTTCACCCGGCAGCGGCCTCCCCCTCATACCAGCCGACATCCAGCGTCGCGACCTCGCCAAAGGTGGTTCCCGCCTTCATCGCGCGTTGGATGATCTCCCACGAGGTCCAGGTCATCGTCAGGAAGGGGCGCTTGTCCCGCGCATCCCAGGTGACGTCGGGCGTGGTCAGCAGCGCGCGCAGGTTCCGCGGAAATTGGCGGGGCGTGAGGACGGATTTCTGCGTCTCGGTCAGGCAGGAGTAGAATTGTTGCAGGCGCAGCGTGTCGCGGTGGCGCGGCGGGCGCGCTTCGAGGATGGCGGGGGCGATGTCGGCCGTCTCGAAGAAATGCAGGCCGCTGGTGGTGCGCGGGTTGCATTCTATGCCATGCGGCACGCCTTGCGCATCCAGCACGAAATCGAAGGAGATGAAGCCGCTCCAATTCACATGGCGGACGAAATCCTCGATCCATCGCTCGAAGAGCACCGGGTTCACCACGCGCTCGAAGGCGATGGCGACGGAGCCGGAGAAGAGCGCCCCGCGATAGATCACGGTGGAGAGCACCCGCCCCTCATGCGCCACGGAGCAGGAGGAATGCACCTGGCCTGGGATGAAGCGCTGAACGACGCTGCCGGTCTCCTCCGGCAACGCGCTACCCTGCGGCAGGATGCGCACCCCGCGGCCCGAGCAGGAATGCACGGGCTTCACCACCACCGGGCCGGATTGCGCCAACGCCGTGGCACCCGGCGTGCCGATGGCATGGGTCTGCGGCACGCTGACACCGGCGGCCTCGGCGAGGTGGATGAAGCCGTGCTTGTCATAGGCGGGCAGCAGCGCCTCGGGCGGCATGGTGAAGATGCGCACATGTTCCGGCACGAGGTCCCGCAGAAAGGTGACATGCATCGTCTCCTCCGAGACGGGCACCACCAGCTCCACGCCCTCGGCCGCGATGATGGCGGCCAGTTCCTCCAGATAGCGGCGCTTGCTGATCACGGGCGCCGTCACCTGGTAGCTCTTCGCCACGCTGTTGGAAGCGCCGGCCAGATGCCGCTTGAAGGGCTCGGCGATCACCACGCGCCAGCCATTCATCGCGAAGCTGCGCGCGATATCCAGCGCCTTGGGCAGGCGTCCCAGCGTGAGCAGGACCGTCCGCGTCATCTGGCGCGCGTGACGCGGCACATGATCTGCTTCGTCGGCCGCGTGGTGAGGCGCGCGGCGGGGCGCACCTTCTCCGCCTCCTCCAGGTGGAAGTCGTAGCGGCGGATCAGCCGCGCCACGATCAAGGCGGCTTCCGTCTGCGCGAAGGCGGCACCGACGCAGACGCGGGGCCCGATGCCGAAGGGCAGATAGGCGCCGGGAGTCAGCTCCTCCTTGCGTTCGGGCAGGAAGCGGTCGGGGTCGAAGCCATGCGGGTTGCGCCAATAGAGGTCATGCCGGTGCAGGATCCAGGGCGCGATCATGATCATGGCGCCGCGCTTCACGCGCTTCGTGCCCAGCATCGTATCCTCCAGCGCCACGCGGGGCAGGAAGGTGATGGGCGGGTAGAGGCGCAGCGTCTCCCGAAACACGTTCATGATGTAGGGCATGCGGCGCGTGTGCTCGAACTCCACCTCGCCCTCGCCCACCACCTCCTCCACCTCGGCGCGGATGCGGCGCACCACTTCGGGCTGGGTGGCGATCAGGAAGAACACCCAGGTGAGCGCGCTGGCCGAGGTCTCGTGCCCCGCCAGGAACAGCACGCCGAGCTGGTCCAGCAGCTCCTTCCGGGTGAAGGCCTTCTGGTCAAAATTGTCGCGCGCGGCGATCACCGCGGTGGCGATATCGTCGAAGGAATGCCCATCGGCCAGGTGGGTGTCCACGAGATCGCCCAAATGGCCGCGGATTTTCGCGCAGGCCTCCAGCACCTCGGGCTTCTGCGCCACGGGCTTGAAGGCGGGGTCCATGATGAGGCGCCGATATTCCACCTGCGCCACGCTGCGCTCGAACACCGTGAAGGCCTCGAAGACGTCATGCGCCGTCTGGGTGGCGAGCGAGGTGGAGAAGACGGTGCGGCAGATCACATCCGCCGTGAGGTGGCTCATGAGCAGGTCGAGCGAGAATCGGCCCTCTTCGGCATCCAGCTTCGCCTCGCAATCATCCACGGCGGCGACCATGGGGGCGAAGGCGCGGTTCACGCGCATCATGCTGAAGGCGGGGTCGATCATCGCGCGCTGGCGGCGCCATTCGGGGCCGCTGGAGACGAAGATGGAATTCCCCACCAGCGGCTCCAGCGCATCCACCATCAGGTCATTCTTCGGGAAGATGTCCTTCGGATCATAGAGGATGCCGCGGACCAGATCGGGCGCATTCACGATCAGGATGGAACGGCGGGAATACCCGAGCGGGCCGATCGCCATCCGATAGGCCTCGGCCGGCAGCAGGCTCAGAAGATCGCCATCGCCGCGCGCGGCGGCGCGGATCAGGGCCAGGACCGGGGAAAGGGGCTTGGGCCGGGGCGGCTCATAGAGTGTTGATTCCGAAACCATTCCAACCCATCCCCGCAGCGCGCGACCTGCTGGACGTTCCCGCTTTACAAGCCCATGTGTCAAGCCGCATTGTCACCCGAAAGGGTGAGGTGCCTGGCCATGGAACTGCATGTCTTCCACACGCTCGTCGCGCTGCACATCGTCACGGGCAGCATCGGCGCCATCGCCTTCTGGGTGCCGGTGATCGGCCGCAAGGGCGGCGTGAATCACAAGCGCTGGGGCAAGGTCTTCACCATCTGCATGCTCGCCACCGGCAGCTTCGCCGTCTGCATGAGCCTGCTGACGCTCTATGAACCCATGGGCACCCACCCACATTTGGAAGGCATGTTCGAAGCCCCCTTCATCCGCGGCATTTTCGGCTGGCTGATGCTGCATATGGGCATCCTCACCATCAACCTCGCCTGGTATGGCTGGCTTTGCGTGCAGAACCGGCGGGACCACGCGAAGAACCTCACGCGGTTCAATGTGGCGCTGCAATTCATCCTGATCGTGGCGGCGGTGAATTCGGCCGTGCAGGGCTGGATCATCGGGCAATTCCTGATGATCGGGCTGACGGTGGTGGGCCTCGCCACCGCCGGCACCAATCTGCGTTTCCTCTACAAGCCCGTGCGGGGCGAGAAGGACTGGCTGGACGAGCACATCAAGGCGCTCGTGGGGGCCGGGATCTCGGTCTATACAGCCTTCTTCGCCTTCGGCTCGGTGCGGATCATGCCGGAGATCGCGCTCAACCCCGTGCTCTGGTCCATTCCGCTCGTCACCGGGATTTCGCTGATCATCTATCACCAGCGCAAGGTGGCGGTGCAGACGCGCGCCAGGCGCGGTGCGGCGAGCTACGCCGGCTGACGCAGCATCACGGGGTCCGGTACGATCTCATCCAGCACGCGGGCCGAGGAAATCACCCCCGGCACACCCGCGCCCGGATGCGTGCCCGCCCCCACCAGATAGAGCCCTTCCACCTCCTCGCTCTTGTTGTGCGGGCGGAACCAGGCGCTTTGGAACAACTGCGGCTCCAGCGAGAAGGCGGCGCCATTCACCGAGGACAAGCGGTCCTTGAAGTCCTGCGGGGTGAGCATGTGCGAGGTGGCGATGGCATCGCCCAGGCCAGGCATCAGCGTGTCCTCCAGCCGCTTCTGGATGGCGGCGCGATAGGGCTCGGCGCGCTCCCGCCAATCGGTCCCGCTGCCCAGGTGCGGCACCGGCGCCAGCACATAGAAGGCATCGCAGCCGGGCGGCGCCAGGGAAGGATCGCTCGCCGTCGGCCGGTGCAGATAGAGGCTGAAATCCTGCGCCAGCCGTTTGGTCGTGAAGATGTCCTTCAACAGCCCGCGATAGCGCGGCCCCAGCACCATGGTGTGGTGATAGACATCCTCGAAGCGCTTCGTCGTGCCGAAATACCAGACGAAGAGCGACATGGAGTAGCGCGCGCGGGCGAGCTTGCGGTCGGTCCAGCGCTTGCGCACCGTCTCGGAGAGCAGCTTGCTGTAGGTCCAGGCCACATCGGCGTTGGAGACGACGACATCCGCCGCCAGATGCTCGCCCGAGGCGAGGCGCACGCCGGTCGCGCGGCCCTGCTCCACCGTGATCTGCGCCACCTCCGCCTCGTAGCGCATGGCGCCGCCGACATGCTCGATGAGGCCCACCAGGCCGCGCACCACGGCGCCCGTGCCGCCCATGGCGTAATGCACGCCATGCAGCCGTTCCAGATGCGCGATCAGGCAGTAATAGGCGGTGGTGGTGAAGGGGTTTCCGCCGATCAGCAGCGGGTGGAAGCTGAAAGCCACGCGCAGCTTGTCATTCTTGAAATAGGTGGCGACCTTCTGATGCACCGTGAGGTAGCCGCCCAGCCGCAGCATATTGGGAATGGCGCGCAGCATGGTGGTGAAGCGATGGAAGGGCTGGTGCGCCAGCTCCTCGAAGGCAACCTTGTAGATCGCCTCGCTGTCGCGGATGAAACGATCGAAGCCTTCCACATCGCCGGGCGAAATCCGCGCCACCTCGGCCCGCATGGCCGGCAGATCGGCCGTGCAGGCGAAGGTTTCGCCATCGTCGAAACGGATCTTGTAGAAGGGATCAATGGCGCGCAGGTCAATGTCGTCGGACATCTTCCGCCCGCAAAGCGTCCAGAGCTCCTCCAGGATATAGGGCGCGGTGATGATGGTGGGGCCGGCATCGAAGCTGTAGCCATCCTGCCGATAGACGTAAGCGCGCCCACCGGGCCCATCGAGCTTTTCGAGCACCGTCACCCGATAGCCGCGCACGCCCAGCCGCACGGCCGCGGCCAGACCACCAAAGCCGGAGCCGATGACGATGGCATGGGGGCGGAGATCAGGGGCACGTTCGAGCATGTCAACATCATGTGACACTCGGTCGGTCTGACGCAATGGTCAGGTGAGGCCCAGGGTGATCAGCGCCAGGGTCACGTAGCGCCCGGTCTTGGCCAGGGCCACCAGCAGCAGGAAGCGCCAGAGCGGCTCGCGCAGCACGCCGGCCATGACGGTCAGCGGATCGCCGATGATGGGCGCCCAGCTCAGCATCAGGGACCAATGGCCCCAGCGGCGATACCAGCCCTCGGCCCGGGCCAGCGCCTCGGGCGAGGCGGGGAACCAGCGGCGCTCCCGATAGCGGTGGATCAGCCGCCCGAGGCCCCAATTCACCACCGAGCCCGCGGTGTTCGCGACACTCGCAACGGCCACCAGCGCCCAGACGGGCTGGTCGCCCGCCAGCATCAGCCCCACCAGCAGCGCCTCGGATTGCAGGGGGAAGATGGTCGCCGCCACGAAGGCGGCGAAGGCCAGGCTCGAATAGGCGAGAAGGGCGGACAAGCCTCAGATGCGCCGGGCGGCGGAGACCGCGGCCTCGCTGCCAAAGCCGACCAGCCGGCCCCAGCCGCGCAGCAGGGCGCCCACCACGCCCGCATGCATCTCCCGCGCCTCATCGCGGTGGTGCACCTCCTCCTCCTGGCAGCGGGCGAGCATGGCGCGGAGTTCGGGGAAGATCCGCTCGGCGTCCAGGCGGTCAATCTGCTGCTGGTAGTGGTGGTCCACGAAGGTCTCGACCGCATCAATCGTCGCATAGACGGCGCGCGGGCCGAACAGGGCGGGGACCGCGCCGGTGATCCAGCCGGCAACGCGCCAGATGGGCAGCAGGCGCGAATGCTGGGCGCGCGGCAGCACCTCCTCGATCAGGCGCAGATGGCCCTGCTCGGTGGCCATGTGGCGCTGGGCGAAATCGCGCAGGGTGGCGTCCCGGCAAAAGACGAGAATGCCGCGATAGATCATCACCGCGCCGGTTTCGCCCGCATGGTCGGAGCGGAGTTCGGCGATGAGCCAGTCAGGATAGCTTTGCATGGCGCCGCATATCGCCCGGTTGCGGCGCGCGGCAAGCCCACCAAATGCCGCACATGGCCGAAACATCCCGCACCGAGGTCTATTACGACGGCGCCTGCCCCGTCTGCTCGCGCGAAATCGCGACCTATCGGCGCGCCAAGGGGGCCGAGGCGCTGTGCTTCGTGGATGTCTCCCAGCCCGACGCCCCCCTGGCCCCAGGCCTGACGCGCGAGGCGGCGCTGGCGCGCATGCATGTGCGGCGGGCGGATGGCCGGATGGCGAGCGGTGCGGCGGCCTTCGCCGCGCTCTGGAGCGCCCTGCCCCGCTGGGCCTGGCTCGGCCGCGTGGCGGCGCTGCCGGTGGTCGCGCCCCTGCTGGAGCTGGGGTATCGCGGGTTTCTGCGGCTCCGGAAGGCTTGGCGCTGAGGCGGCGGGCGCGCCCGCACCACCCCTGTCGAGAGCGGTCATGCGGGGCGGCAGGTCGTTGTCGAGCCGGCAGCTCGACAATGAACGTTACGATTGCGCGCAAAAGTCTTAATAATCACCCGTTTTTCAGACGAACCAGCATGCGCTCAGGATTAAGCCATTCCGGCGTGCCGTCGCATCCTGGGCGATTCGAAAATTTCCCAATTTTTTCAATCACTCATTGGCGATGTTCCGCCGCCTGCACAAAACTCGACACCGAGGGCCTGTCGAGCGCTGGAAAGACGCCGGATCGGGTGATACAACCATGAGGCGTTAAGGAATCGTCAACACAACGTGAGATGGCATCCCATGAGCCCAGGATCCAGATGCTTTCGCCACCCGTCACAACCCAGGGTAGATTTTCCTGCCGGATTGCGTCGCCTGGTGGCCCTCCTGGCGGCGTGGCTGCTGGCCTGCACGGCGGGTCCGGCCGGGGCGCAGACCACGCCCATCCCCTTGAAGATCGTGGGCGGCCTTGCCGGCGTCCATCAATTCGACCGCTATGAGGTGCCCTTCTGGACCCAACGCATCCCGCGCCTCACCCAGGGCCGTGTGCAGGCCGAGATCGCCGCCTTCGACCGCAGCGGCATCCGCGGCAATGAATTCCTCAACCTGATGCGGGTCGGCGTCGTGCCTTTCGGCACGCTGATCCTCACCATCGCCGGGGCGGATGAGCCGGAGCTGACCGCCTCGGACCTCGCCGCGCTGAACCCCGACATGGCGCATCTGCGCCGCAATGTGCAGGCCTTCCGCCCCATCTTCACCCGGATCCTCCGCGAGCGGCACAATCTGGAGGTCCTGGCGGTCTATGCCTATCCGGCGCAGGTTCTCTTCTGCGCCCGGCCCTTTGCCGGGCTGGGCGACATCGTGGGGCGGCGCGTGCGGACCTCCTCCGCCACCCAGGCCGATGTGATGGAGGCGGTCGGCGCCATCCCCGTCGTCATCCCTTTCGCCGAGATCGTGGGCTCCATCCGCCGGGGCGCGGTGGAATGCGCCATCACCGGCACGCTCTCCGGCAATTCCATCGGCCTGCACCAGGTGACGAGCCATGTGCACAGCATGGCGCTCTCCTGGGGCGTCAGCGTCTTCGCGGCGCATGGGCCCAGCTGGGCGGCTCTGCCCGATTCCGTCCGCACGCAGATCGGCGCCGGCCTTGCCGAGCTGGAGGCGGAAATCTGGAGCGCGGCCGAGCAGGACACGCTGCAGGGGCTGCGCTGCAATTCCGGCCATGCCGATTGCCTCGACGGTCAGCACGGACGCATGCAGGTGGTGACCGTCACCGCCGAGGATGAGCGGATCCGCCAGCGCCTGATACGCCAGACGGTCCTGCCGCGCTGGCTTGATCGCTGCGGCGAGGATTGCGCCGAGACCTGGAATGCCAGCCTCGCCGCCTCGACCGGTATCCGGGCGGAGCCGCCCGCCCGATGACGCACGGCCGTTCCCTCCGCTACGGCATCGCCATCTGCGGTGCCTTGCTGCTGCTGGGCCAGGCCCTGGGCGTGGCCGCGCTGCTCGACGCCTCCCGCCGCACGGCGATGGAGGCCGCGACCAGCCTGACGGACCGCGCCGGACATACGGTGCGCGATGCCGTCAACCGCTCACTGTTCCAGGTGGACGCGACGCTGGCCAGCCTCCCGGCGCTGCTCTCGCCCTTCCTGGCTACGGCCGGGCGGGATGGCCATGACGAGGCGGCGGTGAACAACCAGCTGCGCCACATCAACAGCCAGAATTTCGCCTATCGCGACCTCCTGCTGGTGGACAGCGCGGGGCGGACGGTGGGCGCCGCCCTGCCCGCCTCACGCCGCCGGCCGATCCCGGCGCCCATCGGCGCGGGCTATGTCAGTGCGGGCCTCAGCGCCGGCGGCCTGCTGGTGAGCGAGCCGGTGCGCAACGCCATGATCGGCGAATGGTCCATCTTCTTCGCGCGGCCGCTGAACCTGCCCGGCCTTGGGGATGTCTATGGCGTGGCGGAGGTGCAGGTGCCGGTGCTCGCCAGCCTGATGGCGCCCGGCATCGAGACGCCGGGCCTGCGCCTCTGGCTGGAGCGGGCCGGTGGCACCATCCTCGCCGCGACCATGCCCAGCCGCGGCGACCGCCTCAGCCCCGGCCCCGCGGAGAGCGGCGGGCCGCGGGTGCAGCCCTCACGGCTCGACGGGCAGCAGGTGATCGGCAAGTCCTGGCAGACCCTCTACCCCGCGCTGCGATTGACCGCCGAGATGGAGTTGGACGCCGCCCTGGCCGGCTGGCGCGCGAGCCGCGACCGCACCGTGCTGGTCTCGGCCCTCTTCGCCACGCTGACCATCGCGCTCATGGTGGCGCTGATCGTCTGGCTGGCCCAGCGCGACCGCGCCGAGGCGGATCGCCTCGGCTGGCGGCGCCAGCTGGAGGATGCGCTGGACAGCATGGCCGATGGCTTCGTGATGTTCGACGCGCAGGACCGCCTGGTGGTCGCCAATCGCAGCTACCGGGACATGTACCGGATCTCCGCCCCCTTCATCCGCCCCGGCGCGCTGTTCGACGACATCATCCGCGAAGGCGCCCGGCGGGGCCAATATCCGCAGCTGGGAGCCCAGCCAAGCGAGGCGGAGATCGAGGGTTTCGTCGCCGACCTGAAGCGGCGTCGCAGCGACGGCACGCTGCGGCAATTCGAGCGGCTCCTGCCCGATGGCCGCTGGCTGATGCTGACCGAGCGCTCCATGCCCGATGGCGGCATGGTGGGCATCCGCACCGACATCACCGAGCTGAAGCGCACCATGGCGGAGCTGGGCGCCGCGCGGGACGTGGCGCAGCGCGCCTCCGCCGCCAAGGGCATGTTCCTTGCCCGCATGTCGCATGAGCTGCGCACGCCACTGAACGCCGTGCTCGGCTTCGCCGAGTTGCTGCTGCAAAACGGCAATCTCGGCAACAGCCAGCGCGAACAGCTGGGCCTTGTCTACAACGCCGCCGCCCATCTGCGCGATGTGGTGAACACCCTGCTCGATCTCTCCAAAGCCGAGGCACGGAGCCTGGACATGAAACCGCGCGCCACCGCCCTGCGTCCCCTCGCCGAGGTCTGCGCCGCGCTGGTGGCGCCCGAGGTGGAGCGCCGGCGCATCGCCCTGGCGCTCGATCTGGAGGCCGCGCTGCCGGCGACGGTCCTGGTCGATCCGCTCTGCCTGCGGCAGATCCTGCTGAACCTGCTCTCGAATGCCGTGAAGTTCACGCCCGCCGGTGGGCGCGTGGTGATGCGGCTGCGCCAGCCCCAGCCTGGCTGGGTGCGCATCGAGGTGGAGGATTCCGGCACCGGCATCCCGGAGGACAAGCGGACGCTGCTGTTCCGCGATTTCAGCCAGATCGGCGCCCCGGTGGAGCCGGGGGCGCCCTCCACCGGCCTTGGCCTTGCCATCTCGGCGCAGCTCGTGGCCGCGATCGGCGGGCAGATCGGCTGCGATTCGGCGCCGGTGCGCGGGGCGCTCTTCTGGGTCGAGCTGCCCATGCCGGCGGTCCATGAGGCCGAGGCGCCCGAGGCGTCGCCCCCCGCTGAGCCAGCCCCGGGGGCGGAGCCCAAGGCCCAGCGCTCGCTGCGCCTGCTGGTCGCCGACGACATCCTGGTCAACCGCACCCTGGCGCGGGTGATGCTGGAGAAGGTCGGCCATACGGTGGATCTGGTGGCCGATGGGATGGCCGCGGTGGAGGCGGTGCAGCGCAAGCCTTACGACGTGGTGCTCATGGATGTGCAGATGCCGGTGATGGACGGGCTGGAAGCGACCCGCCGGATCCGGGCGCTCGAGGGCCCGGCCTCCCGTGTTGTGATCATCGCGCTCAGCGCCTCGGCCATGACCGACCAGGTGGAGGCCTGCATGGAGGCGGGCATGGACGGGCACCTGGCGAAGCCCATCAACCGCGCCCAACTGCTGGAGAAGCTGGCCGACGTCACCCGCCGCCGCGCCGCACCCGCCGACGGGCTGACCCTGGGCGCCGCCCGCCTGCGGGAGCGCATGGGCGCGGCGGCCGAGCCCATCATCCGCGGCTTCATGCAGGAGATCCGCGCGGGGCTTGACCTGCTGCCCAGCCATGCGGCGCGCGGCGACATGCCGAGCCTGGCCGCGGCAGCGCGGCGCCTGGCCCCGGTGCTCCGGGAGCTGGAGGCTGGCCCCGCCGCCGATGCCACGACCAGGCTGGAGCAGCTGGCCGAGACCGGCGGCGAAGTCTCCCGCGAAATCATCGCCTGGCAACGCGCCACGGCGGGCCTCGAACGCGAGCTCCACGAACCGAGCCTGTCGGTCGCGGAGGAGGGGCATGCGCACGGACCCCGATGAGACGACAGCGCCGCTGGCCGGCAGCCCCCTGCCATGCGCGACGAGGCCGGCCGCCGTCCAGCATGAGGGGGCACGCGCCCTGACCGCGCTTCGCCTGGCCGCCCCAGGCGGCAAGCCACGGGCGGGCCATGGGGGAGGTGGGGGCGAGGGCGAGGTCCGGGCCATGCGCGTTCCCCTGGCGGAGCGCATCCTGCTGCTCGACGGGGATGGCGCGCATCTGCGCCGCCTGGCCCAGTATCTCACCGGACATGGCTATCGCGTCACCGCCACCCAGGATGCCGGGGAGGTGGCGATGCGCCTGCACCTGGACGCGCCGGACCTCATCCTGCTGGAACAGCGCCTGGGCGAGGTGACCGGGACCGAAGTGCTGCGCCAGATCCGGGCCGTGTCGAACGTGCCGGTGATCATCCTCACGGCGCTGTCGGATCCTGTGGACCGGATCATCAACCTCGAGATGGGCGCCGATGACCAGGTCCACAAATCCGTGCCCGAGCGGGAGATCCTGGCGCGGATGCGCGCCGTGCTGCGCCGCGTGCAGCCTGCGGCGGAACGGCCGCGCCAGGGCTGGGTGATCTCGGAGACGCAGCGGGACGTGTTCCGCCCGGATGGCCGCCCCTGTGCGTTGACGACGGCGGAGTTCGGCGTGCTGCGCCAGCTCGCCGCGGCGCAGGGGGAAGCGGTCAGCCGGGCCGAGCTTTGCGAGCATGTCTTCGGGCGGCCGCTCCACCCGGGCGACCGGGCGGTGGACACGGTGATCTACAAGCTGCGGGACAAGCTGGGTTCCCAGGTCATCGTGACGGTCCGGCCCCTGGGCTATGCCTTTGCCGGCCTGCCGGAGCCAGCGCCCGGCTGAGCGCGAAGCGCGGCTCCACACAACTCCACGATTCTCCGCTCCATTACGAAGATGAATACAACTATAGGTTGTTTACCGTTTGTTAAGACATATCCGGGAACAACCGCATGACCTCGCCTTTCGGCCGACGTGTCGCGCTCGCCCTGCCAGGCCTCTGCCTGGGCGCTGCCCCGCATGCCTCCCGCGCGGAGACCCAGGGTTGGAGGCAATTCAAGCAACGCTTCCTCACCTCGGGCGGGCGGATCGTGGACACCGGCAATGGGGGGATTTCCCACTCCGAGGGCCAGGCCTGGGGCATGCTGCTGGCCACGATCCATGATGACCGCCCGGCCTTCGAGCGCATCTTCCACTGGACCCGCTCGACATTGGCGATCCGCGGCGATCGGCTGCTCGCCTGGCGCTTCCGGCCGGTGGGGGGCGTGGATGACATCAACTCCGCCACCGACGCCGACCTGTTCCACGCCTGGGCCCTGCTGCGGGCCGATGAGCGCTGGCCCGGCCAGGGCTATCGGGCGCTGGCGCGCGGCGTCGCCACCGACATCCTGCGGGTCTCCTGCCGGCAGATCGGCGGGCGGGTGGTGCTCATGCCCGGCGCCTGGGGCTTCGACCATGGCGACCACCTTGTGCTCAACCCTTCCTACTACGTCTTCCCCGCGCTGGAGGCGCTGGCGGCGGCTTTCCCGCATCCGGCCTGGACCGCGCTGATCGCCGAGGGGGAGCGGCTGCTGGCGGAATCGCGCCATGGCCGCTGGTCGCTGCCGGCCGACTGGATCGTGCTGCGCCGCCGCGGCGGGCCGGTGGAGCCGGAGCCGGTGCGGGGCGACCGCTTTGGCGATGATGCGGTGCGGCTGCCCATCTACCTCGCCTGGTCGGGTCGCTGGCAGGCGCCGCTGCTGCGGCAGGTGGGCCAGTTCTGGGAGGATGCGACTCATCCTTACCAGCCCGCCTGGGTGACCCTCAGCGGCAACCGCATCTCCCCCTATCCGGCGAGCCTCGGCCATGCGGCCATCCGGCGCCTGGTCCTGCCGGCCAGCGACGCGCCGCGCGGGCCTGCGACGACCACAAGCGACCAGGGCTATTACAGCACCTGCCTCACCTTGCTGGCCGCCGCGGCCGCAGCGGAGGCGCCCCCACGCCGCGGGGGCGCCCATCTGGCCGCGCTGCGTCCGTGATGGAAGGGCGGGTTGGGGCCATCTCCGCCGCGGTGGAGCCGCTGGAGGGGCCGCTGCCAAGCGGCGTTGGGCCCGGCCGGCCCGCCATGGCTCTGCCGCCGGGCCTGCTGGAAGCGCTGCCCCAGGCGATCCTGGCCTTTGACGCGCAGGAGCGGCTGACCTTCGTTAATCCGGCCTTCGCCTCCCTTTTTCCCTTCATGGCGGCGGCGGCCCGGCCCGGCGCCGCGCTGCAGGAGATCCTGCGCCACGGCGTCGCGCAGGGGCAGTTCCCCGAGGCCGGGACCCGGCCCGAAACCCAGCTCGCCTGGCTCGCCCAGGAACTGGCCGCGCATCGCAACCCGGGTCCGCCGCGCGAAGTGGCCCTGGCCGGCGGGGGCTGGGTGGAGATGCAGGAGCATCGCGGCCCGGATGGGCAGCTGATCTGCCTCCGCAGCGACATCACCCGCCGCAGGATGGCCGAGGACCGGGCGCAACGCCATGCCGAGGAGGATCCGCTGACCGGGCTCGGCAATCGCGAGGCGCTGTTCCGCAAGCTGGGGGAGCTGCCCCATGGCCGGCGCGGGCGGGATCCGCGCAGCGCCTGCCTTCTGCTGTTCGACCTCGATGACTTCAAGGCGACCAATGCCAATCTGGGCCACGCTGCAGGCGATGCGCTGCTGGTCGAGATCGCCCGGCGCGGGCGGGCGCTGCTGCGCGGCGGCGATGTCTTCGCGCGGCTCGGCGGGGATGAATTCGCCATCCTGCTGCACGGCATCGGCACGCCCGCCCAGGCCATGTCCTTCATCGGGCGGCTGCGGGTGCGGCTGGAGCAGCCCCTGACCCTCGGCGCCGCCATCATCACCCCTTCCCTTTCGCTGGGCGTCGCGCTGTTCCCGGAGGATGGCGAGGCGGCCTGCGCCCTGTTCCGCGGCGCCGAGACCGCGCTCTACCAGGCCAAGCGGCAGGGCCGGCATGGCCATTCCTTCTTCGATCGCTCCATCGCGGCGATGCTGGACCGCAAGGCGCGGCTCACCCAGGATTTGCGCGCGGCCATCGCGGCGGAGGAGATCACCATCGCCCTTCAGCCGCAGCTGCGCACGCGGGATGGCCGGCATCTGGGCTTCGAGGCGCTGGCCCGCTGGCCCAGCGCCGCGCATCCCGTTCCGCCCTCGGAATTCATCCCGGTGGCGGAGGAGATGGGGCTGATCATCCCGCTCTCACGCCTCGTCCTCCGGCGGGCGCTGGAGGCGATGCGAAGCTTCGATCGGCTGGGCCTGGATCCCGGCCGCATCGCCGTGAATGTCGCAACCGAGCAGCTGCTCTCGGAGGATTTCCCGCGCGAGGTGCGGGCGGCCTTGCAGCAGCACGGCCTGCCGCCCGAACGGCTGGAGATCGAGCTGACCGAGACCACCCTGCTGGATCGCTCGGCCGACCGCATCGTGCAGGTGCTGCGGGAATTCGACGCCATGGGTGTTTCGATCGCGCTGGATGATTTCGGCACGGGCTATGCGTCGCTCGCGCATCTGACGCAGTTTCCGGTGCATCGCCTGAAGATCGACCGGCGCCTGGTGCGCAGCATCGAGAGCGGGGACAGCGCTTCCCTCATCGCGCGGACCGTCATTGGCCTGGCGCATGGGCTGGGGCTGGAGGCGGTGGCGGAGGGCGTGGAGACGCCGGCGCAGTGGGATTATCTGCGCAGGCTGGGCTGTGATGTGGTGCAGGGCTTCCTGCCGGGCGCGCCCTTCGACGTCGCGGGCGCGGCAGCGCATCTGAGCGCGGGGCTTGTGGCGCCGACGGAGTGAGGGGCGGTCGCGAGGGGACTGGTGCCGACTCGGGGAATCGAACCCCGGACCTACTGATTACGAATCAGTTGCTCTACCCCTGAGCTAAGTCGGCGCCTTGGGTGCGCCGGTCCATAGCGCCAGCCGGCGGGCCTGTCCACCATCAGCCTTCGCAGCCCGCCCGGCGCGCCCTATGTGAAGGGCGCAACCACGGAATGCATCATGGCCCTGGAGCCCGACCTCCTTCTCGACCGCCGCCGCCTCAAGCGCCAGCTCGGCTTCTGGCGCGGCGCGCTGATCCTCGGCGCCGTGTTGGGCGCAGCCGCCCTGTTCAGCGGCCCGCTGCCCGACAGCGCGGGCCTGGGCGGCGAGCATGTCGCCCGGCTGCCGCTGAACGGCACCATCACCGACAATCGCGAACTGATCCGCCTCGTGGAACGCGCGGGGCGCGACCCCCAGGTGCGCGCCCTGCTGGTGGCGATCGACAGCCCCGGCGGCACCGTCGCCGGCGGTGAGGCCCTGCACACCGCCATCCGCGGCGTGCGCGCCGCCGGCAAGCCCGTCGTGGCCGTCATGGGCGGCACCGCCGCCTCGGCCGGCTACATGGTCGCCCTGCCGGCCGAGCGCATCTTCGCCCGCGAAGCCACGCTGACGGGCTCCATCGGCGTCATCCTGCAGGCCTTCGAGGTCTCGGAGCTGATGGAACGCCTGGGCCTGCGCGCCGAGGCGCTGACCTCCGGCCCGCTCAAGGACCAGCCCAGCCCCTTCCGCCCGCTGACCGAGCAGGGCCGCGCCTCGCTCAACGCCGTGGTGCAGGACATGCAGAGCCAGTTCGTCGC
>JAIYDS010000108.1 GCA_027487385.1 Acetobacteraceae bacterium
CCGTAGCGGCTCCGAAATCGATGAGGCTAGAAGCAAGACACGTAGAGAAGGTGCGAGAGCGCCGCGGCTGAACAGCCACGCTGCGGCTCGATCGAGACAGTGGCTCTCGAGCCGATGGTTCCTTCCTGGCCCCGCTGTATGCGGGGGGCGGAAGCGCGCAAGGTCGCTAGCGCCAGGCCATAAAACAGGGTTGCGGTTTGCAGCCCTTTCCCCGTGCGATCAGCCAGATAACCCGCAAACCATACCGTGCCAGGTTTGCTCTCACGGGCCGCATGGTTTGCACCCACTCCCAGATCCGGATGGCCCAATGACGCTCCCCTGGATGGCGGCGAAGATCCTGCTGCGTCCGGTGGCGGAGCTGCGCCCGCACGTCGGCAACGCGCGCGTGCACAGCGCCGAGCAGTTGGAGCAGATCAAGGCCAGCATGCGGGCCTTCGGCTTCACCAACCCGCTGCTGGTGGATGAGGAGGGTGTGCTGATCGCGGGCCATGGTCGTCTCGAGGCGGCGTCCGCACTCGGCATGATCAAGGTGCCGACCATCGTGCTGCGGCACCTGTCCGCCGCGCAGAAGGAGGCGCTGCGCCTCGCCGACAATCGCATCGCGGAGAATGCGTCCTGGGACCAGGCGCTGCTGCGGGATGCGCTCGCCGCGGTACAGGCTGCGCAGGACATCGACCTCGGCGCGCTCGGCTTCTCGGCGGATGAGCTCGCGGACATCCTCGCGGCGGCTGGAGATGCCGTGTCCGACGGCGACGCGCCCGAGGCTCTGTCCGCGGATCCCGCCGAGGGGGACGGCGCGACTGGCGCGGCGGATGCGGAGGAGACGACGGAGGATCCCGCCGACGCCGAACCCGAGTTGCCGCGCCAGGCCGTCACCCGCCCCGGCGATCTCTGGCTGCTGGGCGACCACCGCCTGCTCTGCGGCGACAGCACCGATGCTGCCTCGGTCGCTCGCGTCATGGGCGACGACCGCGCGGCGCTGCTCTTCACCTCCCCGCCCTATGGGAACCAGCGGGACTACACCACCGGCGGCGTCACGGATTGGGATGCGCTGATGCAGGGTGTGTTCCAGCATCTCGACGCGGCCATGCGACCCGATGGCCAGGTGCTGGTGAACCTTGGGCTGATCCATCGCGACAATGAGTGGCAGCCCTATTGGTCCGGCTGGCTCGACTGGATGCGCGCCCGCGGTTGGCGCCGCTTCGGGCTCTACACCTGGGACCAGGGGCCCGGCCTGCCGGGCGACTGGAACGGGCGGCTGTCGCCCGCCTTCGAGTTGCTCTTCCACTTCAATCGCGAGGCCCGGCGCCCCAACAAGATCATCCCCTGCCGCTGGGCGGGGCACGTCAACTCCGAGAAGGGTGGCCTCCGCGCCAAGGACGGCACCGTCGGTGAATGGCAGCATGCCGGCCAGGGCGTGCAGGAGACCAGGATCCCGGACAACGTGCTGCGCATCACGCGGCACAAGGCCCGCGGTATCGAGACGGAGCATCCTGCGGTGTTCCCCGTCGCGCTGCCCAACTTCCTGATGCGGGCCTATGCCGATGAGGGCGACGTGGTGTTCGAGCCCTTCGCTGGCGCCGGCACCACCGTCATCGCCGGCCAGCGCACCGGCCGCCGCGTGCGGGCGGTCGAGCTCGCGCCAGCCTATGTCGACCTTGCGGTGGCGCGCTGGCGGATGCTGCACCCCGACCTGCCGGTCACGCTCGCCGATGACGGCCGCGATTTCGACGCCGTGGCCGCGGCGCGGATGGAGGTCACCGCCAGTGCATCCTGATCTCGTCGTCTCCTCGCTGCCGGTGGCGGGGCTGGTCCCGTATGCCGAGAACGCCCGGACCCACTCCCCGTTGCAGGTGGCGCAGATTGCCGCCTCGATCGCCGAGTTCGGCTTCGTGAACCCGGTGCTGGTGGACGCCGAGAGCGTGCTGATCGCCGGCCACGGCCGCGTCATGGCAGCCAAGCAGCTGGGCCTCGCCTCCGTGCCGGTGCTGCGGCTCGGCCATCTCTCTCCCGCGCAGGCACGTGCGCTGCGCCTCGCCGACAACCAGATCGCGCTGAACTCCGGCTGGGACGAAGCGCTGCTTGCGGCGGAGATCGCGCGCATCCGTGACGAGGCGGTGGTCGACCCGGACGTACTCGGCTTCTCCGGCATGGAGCTCGATCGGCTGCTGGCCGCGGCCGATGCCGGCCTTGGCGATGATGCTGACGAGGCGCCGCCGCCGCCCGTGGTGCCGGTCACGCGCACGGGCGACCTCTGGCGCTGCGGCGAGCACCGGCTGCTCTGCGGCGACGCGACGAAGCTGGTCGACGTGCAGCGCGCCCTCGGCGCCGGCCACCTCGCCGACATGGGCTTCGTGGATCCGCCCTACAACGTGGCCTACGAGGGCGGCACCGCCGCCAAGATGACCATCGCCAACGACGCGCTCGGCGGTGGCTTTCCCGAGTTCCTCCGCCCCGCGCTGACCAACCTGCTCTCGGTGACTAAGGGCGCCTGCTACGTCTGCATGTCCTCCTCCGAATGGCCGACGCTGCATCGCGTCTGGCAGGAGGCGGGCGGGAAGTGGTCGAGCACGATCATCTGGGCGAAGAACACCTTCGCGCTTGGCCGTGCCGACTACCACCAGCAGTTCGAGGCGATGCTCTACGGCTGGAAGGCCGGCGCGCAGCACTACTGGTGCGGCGCACGTGACCAGGGGAATGTCTGGCACTTCGACAAGCCGGCGCGGAACGACCTGCACCCCACCATGAAGCCGGTGGCGCTGGTCGAGCGCGCGATCCGCAACAGCAGCAAGCCGCGCGACACCGTGCTGGACTGCTTCGGTGGCTCGGGCACCACCATGATCGCGGCGGAGCGCACAGGGCGGCGCGCCGTGCTGCTGGAGATCGACCCCGCCTATGCCGACGTCATCGTGCGGCGCTGGCAGGAGACGACCGGCGAAGCCGCCGTGTTGGAGGGCGATGATCGCACCTTCTCCGATGTCGCCGCGGCGCGTGGCGTCGTCGATCATGATGTGATCCAGACCGCCGAATCATAGCAATCTCACGACGCTGCATCTTGCTTGGCTCGTGCGCGCCACAGCGCGAATGGTCCGTCACACGCAGGGGATGCCCTGCACCACGACGGAGACGAACATGACCGACCGCACCGCCCGCGCAGCCCGCAACCAGGAACGCAGCCTCGAAGCCTTGCTCGCCGAGAAGGCGCGCTTCGACGCGATGGTCGCCGAGCTTCAGCAGATGAGCGCGGACCACTTCGGCGCGGATCCCGAGACGGTGCTCTGGGGCGCGCATGCCAGCCTGCAGCACTGGAACAGCCTGCTGGCGCGGGTGACGGACTCCTACCTGAAGCGCGGCGAATGGGCCGAATGAAGCGGACCACTCCCGCACCGCCCCGACCGGCAGCGCCGGCGGGGCTCCCGGCAGTAGGGGCCGATGACCGGCGCCCGGAACCGGAGATCACCACGATGACCAAGCTTTCCGACAGCCAGCGAGTGATCCTCAGCGCCGCTGCGCAGCACGAGATGGGCCTCGCCCGCGCGCCGAAGGCCCTGCCGGCCGCGGCCCGCAACGCGGTCTTCCGCAGCCTGATCAAGAACAACCTGCTCACCGAGATCAACGCCCCGCGGGACTTCGTCGGGCTGGGCTGGCGCCAGGATGAGGACGGCACCTGGATCGTGGCGCGCATCACCGACGAGGGGCTGCGCGCCATCGGCATCGACCCGAACGAGGGCGACGCGGTGGCCGGCGAGCCCGACTGCTCCGGCATCGAGGGCAGCGTGCCCGACACGGCGCCCGCGGGCGCGGACGACGCCGCCGAGGAGGATGCCCCCGCGGAGGAAGCCGAACCCGCCCAGGGCGTGCCCACACCCGCCCCGCGCGCGAGCCTGCGCGACGCCGCCGCGGCGGTTCTGGCCGCCTGGGACGCCAGCCCGGCGCAGGACGCGACCGACAACCCGATCAGCCGCGCCATCGAGGCCCTCCGCGCCGCCCTCGCCGGCAAGCCCGCCCGCGTCGCGCGCGAGCCCGTCGCGCCGCGCAAGCCTCGCGAGGGCACAAAGCAGGAGCAGGTGCTGGCCATGCTGCGCCGCCCCGAGGGCGCCACGGTCGCGCAGATCGCCGAGGCGACGGGCTGGGCGCAGCACACGGTCCGCGGCTTCTTCGCGGGGCTGAAGAAGAAGGGCCACACGATCGAGGTAAAGTCGCGCGAGCGGATGGTCGGCCCGAACAAGACCGGCGCGAAGGGCTCCTTCACCATCTACGCCCTCGCGGAGTGAAGCGCACCAGCCACGCTACCGAACATCATCAGGAGCGCCGGGGATCATCCAGATTCCCGGCGCTCTATTGAGTTGGCTGCGCTCCGACACAGCGCGAATTGTCCGTCACGCGCAGGGCATCCCGCCCCGCTAGACGGAGACGCAGATGAGCCTGAAGCCAAAGTCCACGGAGCGACGCTGGATCATCCTGGCGCAGGATGGCCGGCACGTGACGATGGGCCGCGCCGCGCCGCCCAGCGAAGCCGAGGTCGAGGCCGCCGCCGCGGCGCTTGCCGCACAGGGGCTGGCAGGCTGGCTCGCCACACTCGACGGGAACTACTGGTCGCGACGCCGCGTGGCCCTCGCGCCGGTGCAGATGCTCGGCGACGATGCCACGCTGGATTGGCCCACCGCCATCACTGCCTTTGAAGCCGCCCGCCAGCGCGCCCTTCGTCCCCTCTGAGAAGGCCGGCATCGCCATCACGCGCGGCGGCTTGCGGGCCCCCATCGCGGCTCCGCGATGGGAGGCAGAGTCGCCGCCATGCCGGAAATGACCGCCTCCACGCGCGAGGCCGCGCGCCGCCTCGGCGTCAGCGACACCGCCATCCACAAAGCCGAACGATCTGGCCGCATCGCCCGCGAACCCGACGGCAGCTGGGACATCGACAAGACCCGCCGCCGCCTGGCCGAGAGCGCCGACCCCGCCCGCTCGCCCCTGGCCAGCGGTGCCGGCGCGGAGGGCACGCCCTTCGCCCGGCTGAAGGTGGCGCAGCTCGCGCTGAAGGTGGAGGCGCAGCGCCTCTCGCTGGATGAGACCAAGCGCCGCCTGGTCGATGTCACCGAGGCCAATGCCGCGCTCGATGAGATCGGCAGCACCATGCGCGACGCGCTGCTGAACTGGCCCGCCCGGGTTTCGGGCCTGATCGCCGCCGAGATCAGCGTCGATCCGCATCTGCTGCAGACCATCCTGCAGAGCCACATCAACGACCTGCTGACGGAGGCGGCCGATCGCTTCGATCCAGCAGGCCTCGGAGGGGATCGGTCTCCGCAGCCGTGAGCATGTGCGCCGGCGTGTCGGCGCCA
>JAIYDS010000152.1 GCA_027487385.1 Acetobacteraceae bacterium
GACATGCGCATCGCGGGCACGGGCAGCGAATTCGGCATCCCGGCGGCCAAGCTTGGCATCGCCTATGGCTTCGACATGGTGACCAACCTGGTGAACCTGGTGGGCCCCGCCCATGCCCACTTCATCCTGATGACCGGTGGCCGGCTGGATGCGCCCGAGGCCGAGCGCATGGGCCTCATCAACAAGCTGCACCCGGCCGAAGCGCTGGATGCCGAGGTGGCGAAGATCACCGCCACCATCGCGGTCAACGCGCCGCTCTCGCTGCGCGCCAACAAGCGCACGGTGCGCGCCGTGCTGGCGGACCCGGCGGATCGCGACATGGCGGCCATCGCCGCCAACCAGGATGCCTGCTTCGACAGCGCCGATTATCGCGAAGGCCGCCGCGCCTTCATGGAGAAGCGCAAGCCCGTCTTCACGGGCGCCTGAAGCACGGATGCCTCAAAAAGGGGCGGCCCGGCCCGAGGGTTGCGGCCGCCCATAAAATTTTCACTGGTCTCAGCGCAATATCTCGTTAAGTTCCCGTTCATCTGCGGTTCGCCCGCGGATGGGACAGTCACAAGGACAGGGTTTTGGACGGCACGGCGCAACCCGCACCCGATCAGCATGATGAGCATCTGGCGCCGATTTCGCGAATCGTCACCGAAGTGGCCGCGCAATTCCCCGGCGCGCGCATCACGCTGGGCGAGATGGCCGAGGCCTTCGGCGACCGCGCCTTCGGGCTGCTGATCCTGCTCCTCTGCCTGCCCTCGCTCCTGCCCGGGATGGCCTCGGTCTTCGGCATCCCGATGCTGATCCTCGGCCTGCAGATGGGCATGGGACGGCGCGTGCCGAAGCTGCCGCGCTTCATCGCCCGGCAATCCATCAAGCGCGAGGATCTGCTGCGCCTCTCCGGCGCCTCCGGCTCCTCCTGGATCAAGCGCGTCGAGCAATATGTGAAGCCGCGCCCCGGCTTCTTCACCGGCCCGCTGGGCGACAAGATGGTGGGCTGGCTGACGGTCTATTCGGCCGTCATGCTGATCCTGCCTGGGCCGGGCACCAATGGCCCGCCGGCCTTCGGCACCATCATCATGGCGCTGGGCGTGGTGGAGGCGGATAACCGCGTCATCGGCATTGGCGCGGCGATGACCCTGCTCGGCTGTCTCTTCGCCACCTTCGTGATCGGCGCGCTGATCTGGGTCGGCATCCAGGCCCTTGGCTGGATGATCTGATCAGGTCTATCCTCGGGTCATGTGAAGGTGACCCGATGAGGGTTGAAACGGGAATGCGTGAAGCGCCGGTTCTTGTGCCGGTCAATCCGCGGCTGCCCCCGCAACTGTAGGCGGAGAGCCCCGGTCCAGATGCCATTGCCCCCTGTGTGGGGAGGATGATTCACCGCTTCGGCAAAGTCGCCTCAGCGGATCATGCTCCAGACCGGGGGTGAGAAGGCGGACCAGGGCGTTGACCCGCGAGCCAGGAGACCGGCCTTCACAGAGTTGTTCTCGCGCGTACCGGGCGGGGTGCACCGGTGCCACGGACCTGTTCCGTTTGCGAGCTCGGCGCCAGCCGTTGGGCGGGGCGATTTTCCCCGTCCAGCATGTCGTCACGCGCAACACGGGGGACCCCCATGCGCCGCATTCTGCTCTCCACCGCCGCCATCCTGGCGTCGGCAATGCCTGTCCTTGCCCAAACCGCCGCCAGCCCCAGCGCACTGGAGGCGATCGTCCTGCCGGACACCATCGTGACGGCGACCGGCCTGCCCACGCCGCTCGCCCGCGTGCCGGCCTCCATCACCGTGATCGACCGCCGCGCCATCGAGGAGAACGGCTTCGCCAATCTGGCCGAAGCCCTGGCCACCGTTCCCGGCCTGCGCATCGCGCAATCGGGCGGGCCGGGCCAGCAGGCCAGCGTCTTCATCCGCGGCAATTCCAGCCGCTCCACCCTCGTCCTCATGGACGGCGTTCCGGTGAACGACCCGTCCGACGCCAATGGCGCCTTCAATTTCGGCAATGAGACGCTCTTCGACATCGAGCGCATCGAGGTGCTGCGCGGCCCCGCCTCCTCGCTCTATGGCAGTGCGGCCGTGGGCGGCGTGATCAACCTCGTCACCCGCCGCGCGCCGCCGGACCGCCAGGTGATGCCCTATGGCGAGCTGGCCGGCGGTTCGCAGCGCACCCTTCGCGCGGGCGGCGGCGTTGCCGGCACCATCGGCGCCTTCGACTACCTGGCGAGCCTGAACAATGTCTCCACCCAGGGCTCCAACGCCACCGCCTCGCGCTTCTGGCGCACGCTGGGCGAGGCGGATGGCTTCAACGGCACCAATGCCACGGCGCGGCTCGGCTACACCGTCACCCCCGGCACCCGCATCGAGGGCCTGGTGCGCTGGCGCGAAAACCGCACCGGCGTGGACAGCGTGCCGCGCGACGATCCGAACTTCACCGCCGATGACCGGCGCTGGATGGGCCAGATCCGCGGCGAGTCCACGCTGCTCGACGGGCGCTGGACCACGGGCCTGCGCCTGGCCGTCACCCAGGACCGCCGGACCTATACCAACCTGCCGGACATCCTCAGCACCGCCCGCACGCAGGATTACTATCGCGGCACGCGGCAGAGCGTGGATTGGGGCAATGTGGTGCGCCTGCCGAGCTTAGGCGTGGCCGATGAGGGCGCCATCACCTTCGGCGTGAACTACGCGCATGAGGAGGTGACAAGCTTCGCCGGCAACGCCCCCTTCCGCACCACCGTCAATGCCAAGCAGGACACGACGGCCGGCCATGTGGCGATCCAGTATCGCTTCTGGGACCGCCTCGATGTCACCGGCGGCGTGCGCTACGACAATGTGTCCGACTTCACCGGCTATACCAGCTGGCGCGTCGGCGCCGTGCTGGCGGTGCCGGAGGCGAATATGCGCATCCGCGCCTCGGGCGGCACGGCCTTCAACGCGCCCTCGCTCTACCAGCGCTTCGGCGCCATCGGCACCACCTTCCGGGGCAATCCCAATCTCCGCCCCGAGACCAGCATCGGCTACGAGTTCGGCGCCGAGATGGACATCCCGGCCTTCGGGCAGCCACGCTTCTCGACCATCGGCTTCACCTTCTTCCAGTCGCGCGTGACGGACCTCATCAACTTCAACGCGCGCTTCAATTCGCTCGTGAATGTGGCCAGCGCCAATATCAAGGGCGTGGAGCTGGCCTGGTCGTTGCGCCCGGCCCCCTGGCTGACCACGGACCTCTCCTGGACCATCACGGATGCGACGGATGGCCAGACGGGGCTCGCCCTGCCGCGGCGGCCGGAGAGTGTCGTGACCATCTCGGCGCGGATCGAGCCCATCCGCGGCCTGGTCATCACGCCGCAGATCCTCTTCACCGGCCGGTCGCCGGAGGGGGCCTTCGCGAGCTATCGCGACAATGGGACGAGCCTGACCTTCCCGGCCAACAACAAGTCCGGAACGCTGTTCAACCTGACGGCGAGCTATCCGATCACGCCGCAGATCACCGCCTTTTTCGAGGGGCGCAACCTGACGGACAGCAAATGGGAGCCGGTGAACGGGTTCCAGACGCCGGGGCGGACGGCGATCATCGGGACGCGTTTCGTGTTCTGAAGAAAAAAGGGCCTCCGGCGGCTGGGGCCGAAAGGCCCCAGACCCCAATCCATGGCGCCGGCCTTCCAAGGCCGCGCGGTTCTGGGGTCCGGGGCCTTTCGGCCCCGGCCGCCGGAGGCCCTTTTTCTTATCTTCCGGCCCGCATCCTTCGGGCCAGGTTCTCGCCGATCATCACGCAGGTGAAGTGCAGATTGGCCCGGCAATCCGTCGGCATGATGGACGCATCCGCCACGCGCAGCCCTTCCACGCCGCGCACGCGGAGGTCCGGGTCCACCACGCCGCGCGGGTCCTCATGCGCGGTCATCCGGCAGGTTCCGGCGGCGTGCTGGATGTCGCTCGCCTCGGCCAGCATGATGGCGTCGAGCTCGTCATCCGGCAGCGCGGCGGCCGCGGGCATGGAAAGGCCGCTTTCACCGAAGGTGATGCTCTCCGCGAGATGGGCCAACGGGCCGAGCGCGGTGAGGCGTGCCAGGCGCCGCACGCCGTCGCGCAGGCGCAGCCGGTCGCGCGGATCGGCCAGCATGTTCTCGTCCACCACCGGCTGGGCGTCGGGGTCGGACGAGGTCAGGCGCAGCGCCCCGCGCGAGAAGGCGTCGTAGAGCGCCACGCCCACCGCGCCGCCAGGTGCCGGCATGCCATCGGAGCCCAGGCCACGATGGTTGTAGGCGATCATGATCATGTCACGCTCGCCACCGCCGGCGAGGCGGCTGCTATAGGTCAGGCAGCAATTGGTGTGGCGGGCGTCGGCGCCCTCGGCGCGGAATTCCGGCTTGAGCGCCATGCTGGCGCGCAGGATGGGGTGGTCCATCAGGTTCTGGCCGACATGCGGCAAGTCCTGCTGCACCGATATGCCCAGCGCCCGCAGCGCGGCGGCGGGGCCGAGGCCGGAGCGCATCAGGATGGTCGGGCTGTGGATCGCGCCCGCGCAGAGCACGATCTCGGCGCCCGCGATTTCCTCCCAGGTGTCGCCGAAGCGCACGCGAACGGCACGCGCCCGGTTGCCCTCGAAGAGGATGCGGTCCACCAGCGCGCCGCCCCGGATGGTGAGGTTCGGACGGCCGCGTGCGGGTTCCAGGTAGCCGTCATTGGTGGTGACGCGCAGGCCATTCCGAAGGTTGATCGGGTTGCAGGAAATCCCCTCGCCCTCGGGCGCGTTCAGGTCGGGCTTCCACTTGTAGCCGGCGGCCAGTGCGGCATCGCGCAGGGCCAGGTCCACCGCGCCCCATTGGTCCAGCGGCATGCGGAAGACCGGCAGCGGCCCGCCCTGGCGGATGCCGGGGGCCACGCCGGTATCCGCGTCATCCTCGATGGCGTCGTAGAGCGGCAGCACGTCGCTCGCCGCCCAGCCTTCGCAGCCGGCCTCGGCCCAGGCGTCGAAGGCGGCGGGGACGCCGCGGATGGCGATCTGCGCGTTCACCGCGGAGGAGCCGCCCATCGCCTTGCCACGCCAGTAGAATTTCGGCTCCTGCGCGGCGGTGCGGCGCGTCATCAGCCCGGGCCATTGCCAGGCCGCCTGGTGCGCCGGGTCGTGCATGAAGGGGATGATGTTGGCGCTGCGGAGTGCCGCCGGCGCCTCGGCCGAGCGCCAGTCGCGCCCGGCTTCCAACAGCAGCACGCGGCGATGCCCGTCCTCGGAGAGCCGCGCGGCGAGCGGGGCGCCGGCGGAACCGGCCCCCACCACGATCACGTCATACATCGCGCCTACTTCTCGACGTTCCAGAAGACCGGGATGGCCGAGGGCACCAGGTTGCGCAGATTGGCGCGGTGCAGCGCGGGCTGGGCGAATTGGCCCCAGGGCAGGGTGATCACCTCGCTGTAGATCAGCCGCTGCATCTCCTCGATCAGCCGCATGCGGGCGGCCTGGTCGGGCGCCTTGGTGAAGGCGTCGAACATCGCCGTCAGCCGCTCGTTGCAGTGATAGCCGCTGGCCGGGATGCCGGTGCAGGTGAAGGCGACGAAGGGGTTGGTGATGGGCGATTGCAGGTCAATGCCGATGGCATGCACGCCGAACACATGCCAACCCTCGCGCCGCGTGCGGCGGGCGAGCAGCGAGGCCCAGTCCATCACCTGCATGTCCACGTTGAAGCCGGCCTGCCGCATCCGGTTGGCCAGCACCTCGGAGGAGATGCGCGCCGCCTCCAGGTCATTCGCCACCATCACGATCACCGGCTCGCCATTGTAGCTGGTGGCGCGCAGCGCGGCGCGCGCGGCCTCGACGGAGGGGTCGCGCGTCACCTCGCTGCCCGCGGTGGTCCCATAGGGTCCGCCGCAGACGAAGATGGCGGCGCAGGTGCGCTGGTATTGGCTGGAAAGGCCGAAGGCCGCCATCACCTCGGCCTGGTCCACCAGGCGCAGGAGCACGCGGCGGATGGCGGGGTCGGCAAAGGGGCCGCTGGCCGCATTGGTGCGGTAATGGCCGGTGAAGGTGTCGAGGCCGGTGAAGCCCAGCACGCGCACGCGGCGGTCGCGCTCCAGGCGCGGCAGCAGGTCGAAGGGAGCATACTGCATGTAGTCCACCTCGCCCGCCTGGATGGCGTTGGCCGCCGTCAGGCCATCGGGCACCACGCGCAGTTCCAGCGCCTCGATCCGTACGGGCTTGCCGCCGGCGAAGAGGTCATTGGGCTCGGGTCGCGAATTGTAGCGGGGGTTGCGGCGCAGCAGCATGCGGTCGCCGGGGCGATGATCCTCGCGGCGATACATGAAGGGGCCGGAGCCGATGATCTCGGTGATGCGCTCGGTGCCGGGCGTGCGGGCCAGGCGCTCCGGCAGCATGAAGGGGCCGGGCGAGGCAGCGGTGCCGAGCGTCTCCAGCACCAGGCCGTAGGGCTCCTTCAGGGTGAGGGTGAAGCTGCGCGTGTCGTTCGCCTCGATGCTGGCGGTGGCGGCGAGCAGCCGCGCACCCAGCGCGCTGCGCGGCGCCCAGCGGCGGATCGAGGCGACGCAATCGGCGGCGGTGACGGGCGTGCCGTCATGCCAGAGAAGGCCCTCGCGCAGGGTGAAGCGCCATGTCAGGCCATCGGGCGAAGTGGTCCAGCTCTCCACCATCTGCGGCCGCGGCGTGCCGGAGCGGTCCATGCCGAAGAGCGTGTCGAAGACCATGTAGCCGAAGGTGCGGCTGATATAGGCGGTGGTGAAATGCGGATCGAGCGTGACCACCTCCGCCTCCAACACCGCCGTCAGCGTCTGCGCGCGGGGGGCGGCCGGCAGCGCGAGCCCGATGAGAAGAAGGAACGCCAGCAATCGGCCTCGGGGGTGACGCGCCATCTTTCTCTCCTGCTGCGATGCAGCAGGGAGCCTAGGTGTGGCGCGGGCCCACTGCCAAGCCTTGGAGCGTTACACGCGCGTCATGCGGCGGTTCAGGGCCGCCAGCGCCGGTGCATCCAGAGCCATTGCCCGGGATATTCGCGCACCCAATCCTCGATGACGCGGTTGATCATCGCCGTCGCCGCCTCGACATCGATCTTGCCCGCGGCGTCGCGCGGCAGGTCCAGCGGCGCGGTGAGTTCCAGGCTGAAGCGGTTGTTGGGCAGGCGGATGGCGCGCATCCCATGCACCGGCGCCTCGAAGCGCCGCGCCAGCCGCGCGATGAAGGGATTGGCCGCGACGGGGTGACCGAAGAAGGGCACGCGCGGCCCACGCCCGAAGCGCTGATCCACCAGCATGCCGAGGTTGATCCCCTCATCCACCGCCTGCGTCATGCGGATGGGGGCGGAGATGCCGGCGGGAATCAGCTCGCCCATGATGGGCTCGCGCATCTTCACGATATCGGCGGCGATGAAGGGGTTGTTCGGCGTGCGGTAGAGCAGCGCCGCGCGCTGGCCGAAGGCATGGGCGATGACGGCGGGCAATTCCCAATTGGCCAGATGCGCGCCGAAGATCAGCACGGGCCGGCCGCCCTCGCGGATCGCGGCGAAGCGGTCCTTCGTCGCCTGCTCGGATTCCACCCGCTGGCCGTCGCCGTCATAGAGCACATCGAGATGCGGATACTCGCAGACGGTGCGGCCGAGATTGGCCCAGGATTCCCGAGCGATGGCCTCGCGCTCCGCCTCGCTCTTCTCAGGGAAGGCGAGGCGCAGATTCTCCATCGCGTGGCGGTGATGCGGCAGGAAGCGCCCGATCCGGGGCGAGAGCCAGGCGCCAAGGTTGGAGGCGCGATCCGGCCCCAACAGACGCAACAGGCCGAAGACCCGGCGCGAGAGCCAGGCGACGAGCCATTCGCCGATGCGCTGCAGCCGCTTCACAGCTTGATGACGATCTTCCCATAGACGTTGCGCGCCTCAAGCCGCGCGAGGCCTTCCTCGAAGCGCTCCATCGGCAGCACCGTGTCCAGCACCGGGCGCACGCCTTGCGCCATCTTCTCCAGCCCCTGGGCGATGTTGCGCAGGGTGGCGCCGAAGCTGCCCTGGATGCGCAATTGCCGCTGGAAGATCATCATCAGGTTGGTCTCGGCCGAGACGCCGCTGGTGCTGCCGCAGGTGACGAGCCGCCCGCCCATCTTCATCGAGAGCAGCGAGCCGGCCCAGGTGGCCGCCCCCACATGCTCGAACACCACATCCACGCCGCGCTTGCCCGTCACGCGGCGGGCCACGCTCTCGAAGCGGTCGGTGTTGTAGTTCACCACATGGTCCACGCCCTCGGCGCGGGCCTTGGCGGCCTTGAACTCATCGCCCACCGTGCCGATCACGGTGCAGCCGATCGCCTTGGCCATGCGCACCGCGACGGTGCCGATGCCCGAGCCCGCCGCATGCACCAGCACCGTCTCGCCGGGTTCGAGCTGTGCGTTGTCGAACAGCATGTGCTGCACGGTGGAGAAGGTGATGCCGGCGCAGGCCGCATCCTCGGCCGTGACGCCGGCCGGCACCGGCACGCAAAGGCGCGCGGGGATGTTGATCAGCCCGCGCGCGAAGCCATCCACATGGAAGCCACGAATGCCCTTGATGTTCTCGCAGAGGTTGTCGCGGCCGCGCAGGCATTCCTTGCAGGTGCCGCAGGTCAGCCCGCCATAGGGCACGGCGAGGTGACCCGTCGTGAAGCCCGTCACCCCTTCACCCAAGGCCACCACCTCGCCCACGCCCTCCGCGCCGACGCTGATGGGCAGGTCGCGCTTGGCGAAGGCCATGCCGCGCCAGCCCCAGACGTCAATGTGGTTCAGCGCCACGGCCCGCATGGCGAGCTGCACCTCGCCCGGGCCGGGCGGAGGCGGGGGCGGGATTTCGACCAGGCGAAGGTCACGGTCGGCGAGAAGCTGGAGAGCACGCATGGCGGGGCCGATAGCAGGGTTTGGCCATGCGCCCAAGCTGGCCCGCCGCGGAGCGCCCAAGCTGGCCCGCCGCGGAGCGCCCAAGCTGGCCCGCCGCGGAGCGGCCAAGCTGGCCCGCCGCGGAGCGGCCAAGCTGGACCCGCCGCGGAGCGGCCAAGCTGGACAAGCCGGGCGGGACCGCCTTGAAGGGCGCCGATGACGCTCTCGCATGATTTCGAAGCCGCGTTGCGCGCAAAGATCGACGGCAAGACCAAGCCGCTGGGCGCGCTTGGGCGCATCGAGGCGCTGGCAGCGCAGATCGCCCGGGTGCAGGGCAGCCTGACGCCCCGGATGGAGCGCGGCCGGCTGATCCTCTTCGCCGCCGATCACGGCATGGCGGCCGAAGGCGTCTCGGCCTATCCGGCCGAGGTGACGCGCCAGATGGTGCTGAATTTTCTCGCCGGGGGGGCTGCGGCCAATGTCTTCGCGCGGCAGGCGGGGCTGCCGGTGGCGGTGGTGGATTGCGGCGTGGCCGGCCCGCCGATCGGGGATCCGCGGCTGATCGCGCGGCGGATCGGCCCCGGCACGGCGAATGCGCGGCACGGCCCGGCCATGACGCCGGCCCAATGCCAAGCGGCGCTCGATCTGGGCCGGGAACTGGCGCAGGAGGGGGGATTCGAGGCGCTTTGCCTGGGCGAGATGGGGATCGGCAACACCTCCGCCGCCGCGCTGCTGGCGGCGAAGATCACCGGCGCGCCGGTGGCGGGTTTCATCGGCCGCGGGACCGGGCTGGATGCCGAAGGCCTGGCCCGCAAGCGGGCCATCCTGGAAGCCGCCGCCGCCCGCACCGCGCCGCGCCTCTCGCCGGCCGAGGCACTGGCCGAATATGGCGGCTTCGAGATCGCCGCCATGGCGGGCGCCATGCTGGGCGCGGGGCCGGCGCGGCGGCTGGTGCTGGTGGATGGCTTCATCGCCGGCGCGGCGGCGCTGGTCGCGGTGACCCTGCAGCCCGGCCTTCGCGAGAATCTGGTCTTCGCCCATCGCTCGGCCGAGCAGGGCCATGCGGCGCTGCTGGCGGCGCTGGGGGCGGAGCCGCTGCTCGATCTCGGGCTGCGTCTGGGCGAGGGCTCGGGCGCGCTGCTGGCCTGGCCCCTGCTGCGGGCCGCCGCCGCCATGCTGAACGAGATGGCGAGCTTCGAAAGCGCCGCGGTGAGCGGCCCGGCATGAAAGAGCAATGGGCCATCCTGCTGCTGGCCGTGCAATTCCTCACGCGCCTGCCGGTCCCGGCCAGCGCGGGCTTCACGCCCGAGCGTCTGACGGCGGCCACGCGCTTCTATCCCCTGGTGGGCGCCCTGATCGGCGGCCTTGTCGCCGTGGTCTATGCGCTGGCGCTGCTGGCCTGGCCGCCGCTGGTCGCCGTCTTGCTGTCCATCGTCGCCAGCCTGTTGCTGACCGGCGCCTTTCATGAGGACGGCCTGGCCGACATGTTCGACGGCGTGGGCGGCGGGCTGACGCGCGAGCGTGCGCTGGAGATCATGAAGGACAGCCGCATCGGCACCTATGGCGCGGCGGCGCTGATCCTGGCGCTGGCGCTGAAGGCCGCGACCCTGGCCGCCATGCCGCCGCTGGCCGTCATCCTGGCCCTGGTGGCCGGCCATGGCCTCAGCCGGTTCTCCGCCGTGCTGGTCATCGCCACCAGCGCTTATGTGCGCGACCACGGCACCGCCAAGCCGGTGGCCGATGGGGTGAGCCGCGAGAGCCTGCTGATCGCCACCGCCACCGCGCTGCCCCTCTTCCTGGCGCTCGCCTGGGGGCTTGGCATCACGCCCGCCCTGCTGGGCCTGGCCGGGCTCATGCTGGGGCATTGGGCGATGCGGCGCGTCTTCGAGCGCAAGCTCGGCGGCTATACCGGCGATTGTCTCGGCGCCGTGCAGCAGGGCAGCGAGTTGGGATTCTACCTCGGGGTCCTGGCGTGGCTGTGATCCTGATGCGGCATTTGCGGCCGGCGGTGGCGGAGGGGATCTGCTACGGCGTCACCGATCTCGACCTGGCGGAGGGCCATGAAGCGGCGCTGGAGGGGTTGCTGGAACGCCTGCCCGCCATCACCGCCATCGCCACCAGTCCGCTGCGCCGCTGCCGCATCCTGGCCGAAGCCATCGCAGCCCGGCACGGCGTGACCGCGCGCGCCGATCCGCGCCTGATGGAGATGGATTTCGGCGCCTGGGAAGGCCTGGCCTGGAACGAGATCCCCCGTGCCGAGCTGGACGCATGGGCCGCGGATTTCTGGAATGCCCGTGCGCATGGCGGCGAGAGCGTGGCCCAGCTCCAGGCCCGCACCCGGGCGGCGCTGGCCGAATACCGCGCCGCGCCGGGGCATCATTTGCTCGTCACCCATGCCGGCGTGATCAAGGCCGCGCTGGCCACCGGCCCGCGCGCCGAGGATTGGCCCGCCGCCCTCGCCTTCGGCGAGTTCGTGACCATCTGACCGCCAAAGGAGATTGCCCCCATGCCGGATGACGACACGCACAAGGCCGAAATGCAGGCGCTGAAGGCCGAGCAGCGCCGCCGCATCACCGAGGCAGCCGACCCGGCTCGCGGCCTGGTGCTGGTCCATACCGGCGACGGCAAGGGCAAATCCAGCTCGGCGTTTGGCGTGATCATCCGTGCGCTGGGCTGGGGGCATAGCGTGGGCGTGGTGCAGTTCATCAAGGGCGATTGGCCCACCGGCGAGAAGCAGTTCTTCGACAAGCTGGCCTCGGACAAGATGAGGGGCCAGATCATCTGGCGCACCATGGGCGAGGGCTTCACCTGGGACACCCAGGACCGCACGCGCGACACGCGCACGGCCGAGGCGGCGCTGGCGGTTGCGGCGGAGATGCTGGCCCGCGGGGAACACGACCTCGTCGTGCTCGATGAGATCAACATCGCCCTGCAATATGACTATCTGGCCGTGCCCGCCGTCATGGCCGCGCTGGAAGGGCGGCATAGCCGCACCAGCGTCATCCTCACCGGGCGCAACGCCAAGCCCGAGATCATGGACTATGCCGACCTCGTCTCCGAGATGCGGGAGGTGAAGCACCCCTTCCAGGCCGGCATCAAGGCGCAGCGGGGGATTGATTTCTGAGCGAGGGGCGGCCCCCGTTGACTTGAAGGCGGCCCGGCGCGAAGGGGCGTGGTCACACGCCATTCACGGAACCACCATGTCACTCGCTTTCGTCTTCCCCGGCCAGGGCAGCCAGGCCCCCGGCATGGGCCGCGACCTGGCCGATGCCTTCCCCATCGCCCGCGAAACCTTCCAGGAGGTGGATGA
>JAIYDS010000272.1 GCA_027487385.1 Acetobacteraceae bacterium
CGGCGCATAGGCGTAGAAATGCCCGAAGCCGCCGCCGAGATAGGGCGCGCTGCCCATCTGCCAGAACAGCCAGGAGAGGGTCTCGGCCCGCGCGGCCGTCTCGGTCGGCAGGAATTCACCGAATTTCTCGGCCAGGTGCATCAGGATGGCGCCGGATTCAAAGACGCGGATGGGCTTGGGCCCGCTGCGGTCCAGCAGCGCCGGGATCTTGGAATTCGGATTCACCGCGACAAAACCGCTGCCGAACTGGTCGCCCTCGCTGATGCGGATCAGCCAGGCGTCGTATTCGGCGCCGCTGTGGCCGCGCGCCAGCAGCTCCTCCAGCATCACCGTCACCTTCACGCCATTGGGCGTGCCGAGTGAATAGAGCTGCAGCGGGTGCTTGCCGACCGGCAATTCCTTCTCATGGGTCGGGCCCGCGATGGGGCGGTTGATATTTGCAAAGCGGCCGCCATTGGCCTTCACCCAGGTCCAGACCTTGGGGGGTGTGTATTCGGGGGCGTCGGTCATGCAGGAGCTCCATTGCGATGGGGCGGATGTGGGGCGGCGGGGCCGTGCCGCACAGGTTTTTCCATTGAAGGGGATGTGACGTTTCAGACATAATCTCGACATGCGCCGCGCAGAGCGCAACCGGAGAGAAGCATGTCCAGAACCCTGATCCGCAACGCCCAGGTCTTCGATGCGAGCGGCGCCGCCCCCTACCCCGCCGATGTGCTGGTGGAGGGCAACCGCATCCGCGCCGTGGCGACCGACCTCGGCACGCTCGACGCCATCGGCGCCGACATCATTGATGCCACCGGCATGACGCTGATGCCCGGCATGGTCGAGGGCCACAGCCACCCGACTTTCACCGGCGTGAACCAGCCCGCCGAACTCGGCGAAATCCCGCCCGAGGAGCATCTGATCCTCACCATCAAGAACACGCGGCTGATGCTGGATCACGGCTTCACCAGCCTGTTCGAGGCGGCCTCGGCCAAGCTGCGCCTCGGCGTCGTCACCCGCAACGCCATCAACGCGGGCGATTTCATCGGCCCGCGCATGCGCGCGGCCAGCCCCGAGATCACCACCACCGCCGGTCTCGGCGATGAGCGCCGCGCGCATATCTATCGCGAGAGCTTCGCGATGATCGCCGATGGTCCGGAGGAAATGCGCAAGGTCGCGCGGCTCTGCATGCGCGAGGGTGTGGACAACCTCAAGATCAACGTCTCCGGCGATGATTTCGTGACGCACACCAAGGCCAGCATCACGCCCATGTCACGCGCCGAAATCGCGATGGCGGTCGAAGTCGGCCATGAATACGGGAAGATGGTGGTGGCGCATTCCCGCTCCTCCGAGAGCGTGAAGCGCTGCGTCGAGGCTGGCGTGGATTGCATCTACCATTGCGACCAGTCCGACCAGGAGGCGCTCGACATGCTGGAGCGCAACAAGCACAAGCATTTCGTCGGCCCCGCCTTCGGCATCCTCTACAATCTCATCTACGAGCACGAGAAGGCCGGCATCCCGAAATCCTTCATCACCGAACGCGGCTTCGACAAGGCCTTCGAGGTGAGCTGCGAGACCTATCACCAGATGCGCAAGCGCGGCATCCGCGTGGTGATCGGCGGGGATTACGGCTTCGCCTTCACGCCGCAGGGGCAGAATGCGCGCGACATCAGCCATTTCGTGCGCTTCTTCGGCTATTCCCCGAATGAGGCGCTGCAATGCGCGACGCGCGTCGGCGCCGACCTGATGGGCATGAAGGATGAGCTCGGCCAGGTGCGCGAGGGTTTCCTGGCCGATCTGCTGCTGGTGCGCGGCGATGTGCTGGCCGATGTCTCGCTGCTCGAAAAGCAGGAGAACATCGCGATGGTGATGACCGATGGCCGCCTCTGGAAGGACCCGCGCCGCAGCTTCAAGCGCGAGCCCCTGCCGCTCGCGGCGGAGTAGCGAGGCAGGGCCGGGCCGGCCTGGAGCGTGCTGCGTTCACCTTCGTTCACGCGGCACGCTCCAGGCTTTGCTGAGAGCATGATTCAGCGTCTCGGCGATTCCGCCTCAACGCATCATGCTCTACCGTCCCCGCATGGACCGGCTCACCGCCTTCCGGCTTTTCCTGCGCACCCTGGACCGCGGCGGCATCGCGGCCGCGGGACGCTCGCTCGGCCTCTCACCCACGGCGGCCTCGCGCGCGCTCCGCGAGCTGGAGGACGCGCTCTCCGCGCGGCTGCTCGACCGCACCACGCGCCATGTCGCGCCGACCGAGGCCGGGCGGCGCCTGGCGGCCCGCCTCGCGCCGCTGCTCGAAGGCCTCGACACCGCGCTGGTCGAGGCGCGGGAGATGCATGAGGAAGCGACCGGCACGCTGCGCATCCTCGCCCGCCGCTCCTACGCGCTGCGCCATGTGGTGCCGCATCTGGCCGCCTTCCGTGCGGCGCATCCGCGGGTGGAGGTGGACCTCACACTCACCGAGCAGACCGGGCTGGTGCCGGCGCATGGCGTGGACATCGTGATCCGCCTGGGGCTGCCCGCCGGCAAATCCTTCATCGGGCATTCGCTCGCTTCGGGCCGGCGCATCCTCTGCGCCAGCCCCGCCTATCTTGCGCGCCACGGCGCCCCGGCCACGGCGGAGGCGGTGCTGGACCACCCCTGCCTGACCTATCGCGAGGCGGAGGAAGCGCCGGTCTGGGTCTTCGCCACGGCCACGGGCGGGCGGCAGGAGATCACGGTCAGCGGCCCCTTCCGCTCCAACAGCGGCGAGGCGCTGCGCCAGGCCGCGCTGGACGGCATGGGCCTCGTGCTGCTGCCTGAATGGATGGTGGGCGAGGATGTCGCGGCCGGCAGGCTCACCGCCCTGCTGCCCGGGCTGCCCGCCTGGCCGGAGCGCTACCAGGCGGAAATCCACGCCGTGCATGCCCGCGCCGAGCGCATCCCCGCCAAGATCACCGCCTTCGTCGCGCATCTGCGCACAAAGACCACCTGATCCATTCTGCCGCTTGACGGCAGGGTGTTTCCCCAAAATGCCGGCTGGCGGGCGGATGCGCCCCGGCGCCATGCTGCGGCACGGAGGAAACGCCCCATGTTCACAACCACACCCCTCACCCCCATCCTCGGCGCCCGCATCACCGGCCTCGACATCGCGCGCGGCCTGGATGCGACGGTGATGGCCGCGCTGCGCGATGCGCTGGACCGCCACTCCGTGCTGGTCTTCCCGGACCAGCGCCTGGACGACGCGGCGCAGATCGCCTTCAGCGAGGGCTTCGGCCCGCTGGAACGCACGCGCCCGGGGGCGCCCGGGGCGGGCAGCCCGGTGATCATCCTCTCCAATATCGGCCCGGCCGGCGAGATCGCGCCGCCCACGGACAAGCAATTGCTGAACAACAAGGCCAATCGCTTCTGGCACCATGATTCGTCGTTCAAGCCGGTGCCGGCCCATGCCTCGCTGCTTTCGGCGCGGGAAATTCCCTCGGCCGGCGGGGACACCGAATTCGCCTCGATGCGCGCCGCCTTCGCCGCGCTCGATCTGGCCGAGCAGGCGGAATTGCTGGGCCGCGTCGCCATCCACGACTTCGGCTGGTCGCGCGCCCGCGTGGACGCCGCGCTGGTCACCGAGGCCGAGCGCCACCAGCACCCGCCGGTGCGCCAGGCCCTGGTGCTGGAGGAGAACCCCCATGGCCCCGCCCTCTATCTTGGCGCCCATGCGCGCCGCATCGAGGGCATGGACGAGGCGCAGTCCCGCCTGCTGATCGAGCGGCTGATGGCGCATGCGACGCAGCCCGCCTTCATCTATGCGCACAAGTGGCGGCCGCATGACCTCGTGATGTGGGACAACCGCGCGGTGCTGCACCGCGCCACGCCCTTCGCCACCACAACGGAGCGCCGCCACATGGTGCGCACCTGCGTCGCCGGCCTGGCGCCGACCCTCGCCGCCGCCGCGTGAACGCCGCGCGCTTCGAGGGCGATTGGGACCACATCATCGTGGGCGGGGGCAGCGCCGGCTGTGTCCTGGCGAACCGCCTCTCCGCCGATCCATCCCGCCGCGTGCTTCTGCTGGAAGCGGGTGGCGAGGCGCGGCACCCCTATCTCCAGGTGCCCGCCGGGTTTCTCAAGACCTTCCGCGACCCGCGCTTCAACTGGAATTTTTCCAGCGAACCCGGCCCCGGCGTGGATGGCCGTGCCATGCACACGCCGCGCGGGCGCGTACTGGGCGGCTCCTCCGCCATCAACGGGCATCTCTGGGTGCGCGGCTCGGCGCGGGATTTCGACGATTGGGCGCAGGTGGGCTGCCGGGGCTGGTCGCATGCGGATGTGCTGCCGCATTTCCGCGCCATCGAGGATTACCGTGACGATGCATATCGCGGCGCCGGCGGGCCGCAGCATGTCTCGGACATCCCGGCGCTGCATCCCATCGTCGCGGCCTTCCTGGAAGGCGGGCCTGAATGCGGCCTGCCGCACAACCCGGACTATAATGGCGCAACGCAGGAAGGCGTCTTCACCTATCAGCGCAGCATCCGCCAAGGCCGCCGCTTCAGCGCGGCGAGCGCCTTCCTCGCGCCCATCCGCCACCGTGAAAACCTGCGCGTCGTCACGGGTGCCATGGTCCTGCGCATCGAGACGGAAGCGGGCCGCGCCACCGGCATCACCTTCGCGCTCGGCGGCGTACCAGTGACGGCGCATGCGCGGGGCGAGATGGTGCTGGCCGCGGGGGCCATCGGCACGCCGCATCTGCTGCAGGTCTCGGGCCTGGGCCCGGCCGCGCTGTCCCACGCGCTGGGCGTGCCGGTCATCGCCGACAATCCCGGCGTCGGCGAGAATTTGCAGGATCACTATGCGATGCGCGTGGTGCATCGCGTGACGCGCCCGGTCACACTGAACGAGCAGGCGCGGCCGCCGCGCCTCTGGTGGGAGATGGCGCGCTGGCTGCTGACGCGGCGCGGCATGCTGGCCTTCAGCCCCGCCCATGCCGGTGCCTTCGCGCGCTCCCGCGACACGCTGGAGGAGCCGGATCTGCAACTCGTCTTCACCCCCGCCTCCTACTCGGAGGAGGGCGTGACGGGGCGCTTGCAGGATGTGCCGGGGATGACCATCGGCGTCTGGCAATGCCGCCCGGAGAGCCGTGGCCATGTGCGCGCGGCCAGCGCCGACCCACGCCAGGCGCCGGCCATCCAGCCGAACCATTTGATGGCGGCGGAGGATCGCGAAGCGGCGATCGCCGGGCTGCGCCTCGCGCGACGCTTGATGGGCACGCGCGCCCTGGCGCCGTGGTCAGCGGCCGAGACCGCGCCGGGTGCGGATGCGGCCAGTGATGACGCGCTGCTGGCCTATGCGCGGGCCAAGGGTGCGACCGTCTATCACCTCTGCGGCACATGTCGCATGGGTGGAGAGGGCGCGCCGGTGACGCCGGAGTTGCGGCTGCGCGGCGTTGAGGGTTTGCGTGTGGCCGATGCCTCGGTGATGCCGCGCATCGTCTCCGCCAACACCAATGCGACGACGATGATGATCGCCGCCAAGGCGGCGGCGCTGATGCTGGAATGAAACAGGGTGCAGGGAACGGGTTCCCTGCTGGGGGTCAAGGGGGCTAAGCCCCCTTGAGACGCTCGGCCACCGTGTGGAACGCCTTGAGATAGACTTCGTTGGTGGCCAGCGGGATCAACCACGCATCATCCTGCGGCGCCGCCACCCAATCCCCCGTCCAGCAACCGAAGGTGGTGTTGCCATCCGTCACCGGCCAGAGGCGCGGGCCGCTGACATAGTGCATCCAGGGCAATTCGCTCTGGCTGATGTAGTAGGAGAAGCTGCGCTCGGCATCGTCCAGATGCAGCAAATTCTCGTTCAGGTGGCCCTCGCCGAAGTAGAAGTCGCGCACGCCCGAGACCTTGTCGGGGCGCACGCCGCCCAGCATGTGCATCTTCGTGATCGCCTCATGCCAGGCGCCCATGCCGGCGAAGTCGCGGATCATGGCCCAGACGGATTCCACGGGCGCGGCGATGGTCGTGCTGCACCACACCTTGTTCGGCGGAAAGCCCAGCCAGCGCTTGGCCCCGGCGGGTGCCGTGCGGCCCGGCAGCGCCTGTTTCAGCGCGTCCCAGCCGCCTTGGAAGACGCCCTTGGAGATGATCTCGACATACTTGCCCGCATCCTCCGGCGCCTCGTCGAAATTCGCCTCCCACTCCGCGAACGTTTTGTCCGAGGCAGTGACCGGCATGAGCCGCACGCGGGCCACATAGTTGGTCACGGGAAAGGCCGGCGTTTCGAAATTATAGGTAAAGCTGGTGTTGCGGTCATCGAGGCTGAGCAGCCGCTCGCGCACCATGGTGCCGTCCTGCAACCAGAAGCGGCGGATGCAGCCGACCACATCGGAATCAAGACCATCCTCGATCTCCGAGCGCGCGATGGCCGGGTGCCAGCTGGGCAGGCCGTTGAAGTCACGGATGGTGGCCCAGACGGTCTCGATCGGCGCGTCCAGGATGGTGGAGGCATAGGCGCGGGCCATCGGGGGTCTCCTCAGAAGCTGATGGTCTTGAACTGGCGCGTCTGCTCGGTCAGCGCCTTCTCGGTGGGCAGGCGCTCCATCGAGGAGGCGCCGTAGAAACCGTTGCACAGCGTGGTGTTGCGCAGGATGTAGGTGGCATCCTCCGGCGTCGCGATCGGCCCACCATGGCAGAGCACGATGATCTCCGGCCGGACGCGCTTGGCGGCGGCCGCCCATTCCTCGATCAGCGCGGGGCAGTCTTCCAGCTTCAGCGCGGTGGTGGCGCCGATGGCGCCGCCGGTGGTGAGGCCCAGATGCGGCACCAGGATATCGGCGCCGGCCTTGGCCATTTCCACCGCGTGATCAGCGCTGAACACGTAGGGCGTGGTCAGCATGTCTTTCGAATGCGCCAGGCGGATCATGTCGATCTCATGCCCGAAGCCCATGCCGGTTTCTTCGAGGTTCGCGCGGAAAGTCCCGTCAATCAGCCCCACCGTCGGGAAGTTCTGCACGCCGGAGAAACCCAGCGCGATCAGCTCATCCAGCAGATGCTCCATGATGGCGAAGGGGTCCGTGCCGTTCACGCCGGCCAGTACGGGCGTGTGCTTCACCACCGGCAGCACCTCGCGCGCCATGTCCTTCACGATCTCATTGGCATTGCCATAGGCCAGCAGGCCTGCCAGCGAGCCGCGCCCGGCCATGCGATAGCGCCCGGAATTGTAGATGACGATGAGGTCGATCCCGCCCGCCTCCTCGCATTTCGCGGAGAGACCGGTGCCGGCGCCGCCGCCGATGATCGGCTCGCGGCGCGCGACCATGGCGTTGAATTTTTCGAGCAGCGTGCTGCGGGCGATGCGAGGCATGATTCAGGTGATCTCCTGGAAGGCGGCGAGGACGGCATCGGCGAAGGCGCGTTCATTGATCGCGGCCGCCACTTCGATGAGCTTGCGGTTGGGGGCGGGGATGAAGCCCGCGCGGATGGTCTCGAACAGCGCGGCATCGGCCGCCGGGTCGTGGAAGGGCATGCCCGGCACATCGATCGCCGAAACACCGCCCAGCGGCAGCAGGAAGCGCACCGGCCCTTCCATGCGGTTCAGCCGCGCCACGATGAATTCACCAATGGCGCGATTCTCCTCCGGCGTGGTGCGCATCAGCGTCACCTGCGGGTTGTGGATGTAGAGGTTGCGATGGGCGAATTGCGCCGGCACCGTGTCCTTGGCGCCGAAATTCACCATGTCCACCGCGCCCACGCTGCCGATATAGGGCAGCTTCGTGCGGATGACGGAGCCGAAGCGATCCTCGGTGCAGGGGAAGACACCGCCCATCAGGAAATCCGGCACCTCGGTCGTCGTGATGTCGAGCATCGCGGCGAGCAGGCCGGAATCCGCCAGCTTCTCCATGCTCTGCCCGCCGGCACCCGTGGCGTGGAAGACGTAGCATTCATGGGTGGCGTCCAGCGCCTCGCGCAGCATGGTCACGCAGGCTGTGGTGACACCGAACATGCTCATCCCCAGGCCCGGCTTCTCGGCGCCGGTCGCCGGGGGCACGGTGTTCAGCGCCATGCCGGCGGCCGCATGCGCGGCATTGGCGATGACGCGGCGCGAGATGGCGTTGATGCCCGCCACATCCACCACGGAATACATCATGGCAATATCGGAAGGCCCGACATAGGGCGCGACATTGCCCGAGGCGACGGTGCTGACCATCAGCTTCGGCGTGCCCACCGGCAGGGCGCGCATCGCCTGCGTCACCAGGGCGGTATTGCCCGAGCCGCCGAGGCCCAGCACCGCACCGATATCGGTGCGCGCGGAAAGCCAATGCGTCAGCGCCAGCGCCATGCCGGCCACCGCGGCGCCGCGGTCATTCAGCCCGAGCACGGCCGCCGCCCCCTGCGGGTGATGGGCCGCGATCTCGGCGGCACTCACATCCACGGCCAGGCCCGCGCCCTTGGTGCCGACATCCACCAGCACCGGCATGGCCCCCGCGCGGCGCACGCAATCGGCGGCGAAGCGCAGCTCCGCCTCCTTCGTGTCGCAGGTGCCGATCACATAGACTTTCGACATGCTGTTCTTCCTTCAATGACCGCCGGCGGAAACGCCCAGGTAGCGGCGCTGGATTTCGGCATCGCCGGCAAGGGTGGCCGCCGGCATTTCGGCGGCGATGCGGCCGGTGACCATGATCGCCACCTGCTCCGCCACCTCGGTCGCGACGCGCAGATTCTGCTCGACCAGCAGGAGCGACATGCCGTCCTGCGGCAGGGCGCGCAGCACCTCGATCAGATGGTCCACGATGACGGGGGCCAGGCCCTCGCTCGGCTCATCCATGATGACGAGCTTCGGATTCATCAGCAGCGCGCGGGAGATGGCGAGCATCTGCTGCTCACCGCCCGAAAGCTCGGTCCCGCCATTGCGGCGGCGCTCGGCCAGGCGCGGGAAGGTCTCGTAGATGCGGGCGATGTTCCAGCGCGCATCGCGGCCCTGCGAGACGAGGCGCAGATGCTCATCCACGGTGAGCGAGGGGAAGGTGCGCCGCCCTTGCGGCACCAGCGCCACGCCGCGGCGGGCGATGCGGAAGGGCGCCTGGCCGATCAGGCTCTCGCCGCCCAGCTTGATCTCACCCTCGCTGGCGGAAACCAGCCCCATGATGGCCTGGCAGAGCGTCGTCTTGCCCATGCCGTTGCGGCCGACGATGGCAAGCGGCGCGGCGCCCAGTTCGAGCGAAATGCCTTGCAGGATATGCGCCTGGCCGAAGCGCACATGCAGATCCCGGACGCTGAGCATCAATGGCCTCCGCCGAGGTAGATGGCCTGCACCACGGGGTCGCTCTCGATGCGGTCGGGTGTCGCTTCCACCACCACCTCGCCATCCTTCATCACGGTGACGATGTCGGCGGCGGGGAGTGCGATGTCCATGTCATGCTCGATGAGGATGAGCGTGAGGCTGCGCGGCAATTCGCGCAGCAGCTTCAGCAGTTCCGGACGATCGCCAGGCGAGAGGCCGGCCGCGGGCTCATCCAGCATGAGCAGGCGCGGATCGCCTGCCAGCGCCATGCCGACCTCCAACTGCCGGCGCTGGCCGTGGCTGAGATGGATCACCTCGCTCGCCAGCAAATGGGAGAGGCGCATGCGCTCGGCCAATTCGCGTGCCTTGGCCAGGCCGGGATCGGCGCGGCCGGGGCGCAGGAAGGAAAAGCGGTTGGGCTTCAGCCCGCGCACCGCGATGAAGAGATTGTCCAGCACCGAAAGCCCGTTGAAGAGCAGCGAGGTCTGGTAGGTGCGGCCGATGCCCAGCCGCGTGCGGTGATGCGGCTTGAGCGTGGTGATGTCGGCGCCGAAGAATTCGATGCGGCCCGCGGTTGGCGGGAAATCGCCGCAGATGGTGTTGAACAGCGTGGTCTTGCCCGCGCCATTGGGCCCGAGCACGGCGCGCCGCTCACCGGGTGCAACGTCGAAGCTGACGTCACGCACGGCCTGCAAAGCGCCGAAGCGGCGGCTGACACCCGAAAGACGAATGGCGGGAGCGGTCAAGCGATCACCAGAACAAGGATTGCAGAAGCAAAGGACCCGGCCAGCAGCCGCCCCCCGGTGCCCTCCGATGGCTTCGCCATCGGAGGATGAACCGGAAGGACGGGGATCAGCACCAAGCCGGCCCCCCGGAAAAACGCCTCTTCGGCGTTTTTATGGGGATTACGAGGCGGCCGGCACGCAGCCCGGATTGTCGCGCGAGGGCGAGCCGAGGGCGAGGAAGGTCGCCTCGGGCGTCCCGAGCGTCTGGTTGATGCCATTGGCCCGCGCGAAGGAGACCACCTGCGCGCGCCCATCCCGCTCTTCGACGCGGTTGATGAAGATGTCCGAGATGGCCTGGCGGTTGTGATCCAGCTTCACATCGGCCCCGGTCGGCGCCTTGAAGGTGGCCGCCGCCAGCGCGCGCTGGAAGGCCGCCTGGTTGCCCGAGAGATCGCCATCCACCGCGGCCAGCGCGCGCAGGATGCCGGTCAGGTTCGTGGCATAGTTCACGCCATGGATGGAGGGGGACTGGAAGCCGCCCTCATTCAGCCAGCGGCGGCGATAGCGCTCGACGAATTCGCGCCACATCGGGTCATCAATCACATCGGCGATGGGGCCGGAGCTGATCATGCCGACCATGACGCGGCGATGCGGGCCGCGCGCGGAGAGCATGGACTGGTCCGCCATGATGGAGCCCGCGATGAGCGGACGCTGGCCGCCGGCCTGAGCATATTGCGTCATGAAGGCAAGACCATCCGTGCCGCCATGCACGACGACGAGCGCGCCGACATTGGAGCGGTTGATCTGCGCGATCTGGCTGCCGAAATCGGTGGTGCCGAGCGGCGCCCAGTAATGCGTGACGCGGCCGCCGGCGCGGCAGAACTCGATGTTGAAGCCGAAGACC
>JAIYDS010000243.1 GCA_027487385.1 Acetobacteraceae bacterium
TGCGTCCGGCTCTCCGGCTGCCCGCAGGAGAGGTTGACGATGACGCCCTTGAGCAGCGTGTCCGCCATCTGCTCGGCGCTGGCGACGGCGGCGCGGATGCTGCGCTCCGCCTCCTCCATGTCCACGATGGAGCCGGCCTTCACGCCGCGCGATTTCTGCCAGCCGAAGCCGAGCGCGCGCGGCGTGCCGTCGCTCTCGATGCGCGCGATCAGGCAGACCACCTTGGTCGAGCCGATATCGAGCACGCCGAAGACGCCCTGCCGGGCGCGGCCGAGCTTGATGCCGCGTGTCGGCACATCGGTGCGGGGGGGCTGGTAGCGAACGATCTCGTTCATCCGCGCTGGCTCCGGGCAGGGGTGGGGGCGGGGGGTGGGGTGGCGGGCGCCTGCATGCGCACCACCAGCCGGTCGGGCAGGCGCATATCCACCGCGGCCAGCGGGCGGTCGAGCAGACGGTCCCGCGCCTGAAGCTCGGCCAGGCGGGTGATCGCTGCTTCCTCGTGGCCTTCGGGCAGAAGGATGTCGGCGCCGTTCTGCAGGCGCAGATTCCAGCGCCGTTCGGAGACGCGGATGATGGCCTGCACGCGGTCCGCGATTTCGGGTGCGCTGCGCAGCAGGTCGATCATCGGCGCCGCCACGCGCTCGGCTCCCGCGCCCACCACGAGCGGGAGAGGGCCGAAGGCCTCCAGCCGCTCGGTTGCCATCACGCGGCCCTCGCGGTCAATGACGGAGAAGCGGCCCTCGCGCTGCCAGACGGCGAAGGCGCGGCGCTCGGTGATGCGGACCAGGATGGTGCCGGGCAGGCGGCGCTCGACATGGGCGGCCTCCACCCAGGCGATCCGCTCCAGCCGCTCCTTCGCGGCATGCGGCTGGAAGTCCAGGATGGCCTCGCCCGGCGTGATGCCGATGGCGCCCAGCAGCGCCTCGCGCGGCGCGAATTCGCGGCCCTCGATGCGGATTTCCTGCACGGAAAGCCCCGGCCCGCGGCCCAATTCGGCCAGCCAGGCCGTGCCGTCGCGCAGCCGCGCCATGGGGTCGAGCGCCACCACGCCGAAGCTCATGGCACCAAGGCCGGCCAGGGCCAGCAGGCCCAGCCCTGCGCCGCGCAGCAGGCCGCGCCGGCGCTTGAACCAGAGCTTGGTCGCCGAGGGGCGCCGCGGCTCGGCCGCGCTGCGCGAGCGGGTGGTGGCCTCGCCGGGCTTACGGGCCATGGCAGGCCTGCTCCACCATCCAGGCGCAGAGCGCCGGGAAGCCGATGCCGCGATGCGCCGCCTGCTCGGGCAGGAGCGAGGTGCGGGTCATGCCGGGCTGGGTGTTCACCTCCAGCAGGTAGAGCCGCCCGGGCTCGCCCGCCGTGTCGTCATAGCGGAAGTCGGAGCGGCTCACGCCCCTGCAGCCCAAGGCCTGGTGCGCCGCGACGGCGACGCGCATCGCCTCCGCCGCCACATCGGGATGGATGGGTGCCGGCAGCACGTGCTGGCTGCCGCCATCGGCGTATTTCGCCTCATAGTCATAGAAGACATTGCCGGTGGCGATCTCGGTCACCGCCAGCGCCTCATCGCCCATGACGGCGACGGTGAGCTCGCGGCCGGGGATGAAGCTCTCCGTCATGATGCGCCGGCCGAAGCGCCAGTTGCGGGCGATCTCCTGGCGGCGGTTGTCGCCCTCGCGCAGGATGGTGACGCCCACGCTGCTGCCCTCATCCACCGGCTTCACCACATAGGGGAGGGGGAGGGGGTCGGCCTCCTCCAGCTCTTCCGGGGTCACCACGCGATGCGCGGCGACGGGCAGGCCATGGGCGGAAAACACCGCCTTGGCGGCCGCCTTGTCCATGGCGACGGAGGATGCGCGCACGCCCGAATGCGTGTAGGGCAGCCCCATCCAGTCCAGCACGCCCTGGATGCAGCCATCCTCGCCGAAGCGGCCATGCAGCGCGTTGAAGACGGCATCGGGACGCGCCGCGCTGAGCGCGCCGATGGTGGCGGGCAGGTCCTGCGTGACCTCGATGGGCGAGACGGCGAAGCCCGCTTCGCGCAGCGCCGCGATCACCTGCGCGCCGGTGGAGAGGCTGACCTCCCGCTCGGCCGAGATGCCGCCGTAAAGGACCGCAACAGATTTTTGGCGTGGCCGATTCACGCTGCGCTCCGCTTCGCGATCGGACGCGGACGGCGGTGTCGTCGTGATCGCGTTCATGCCGTGGTTTTCCCGCTTTGGCCGATGCGCTTGATTTCCCAATGCAGCTCCACGCCGGACTGCGCCAGCACGCGGGCGCGCACCTCCTCGCCCAGCGCTTCCAGATCGGCCGCCGTGGCGCCGCCGGTGTTGAGCAGGAAGTTGCAATGCTTCTCGCTCACCTGCGCGCCGCCGCGCGTGAGGCCCCGGCAGCCGGCGGCGTCGATCAGCGCCCAAGCCTTATGGCCTTTCGGGTTGCGGAAGGTGCTGCCACCGGTGCGGGCGCGCACGGGCTGTGTCGCTTCACGCGCGTTGCGGATCTCGGCCATGCGGGCGGCGATGGCGGCGCTGTCACCGGGGGTAGCGCGCAGCCGCGCGCGGGTGACGACGCCGCGCGCGGGCAGCGTCGCGTGGCGATAGGCGAGCGCGAGGCCCGCCGCATCCAGCCGCACCAGGCCGGTTGGCGTCGCCACCTCGGCCCAATCCAGGACATCCACGATCTCGCGCCCATAGGCGCCGGCATTCATGGCGATGGCGCCGCCGATGCTGCCCGGAATCCCGCTGAGGAATTCGAGCCCTGTAAGGCCCGCCGCCGCCGCATGCTCGGCCACGGTCGCATCCAGCGCGGCGGCGCCGGCCACCACGCCATCCGCCTCGACCTGCACCGCGCCAAAGCCGCGCGCCGGCAGGCGCAGCACCAGCCCCGACACGCCGCCATCGCGGATGATGAGGTTGGAGGCGGCGCCCAGCACCGTGATCGGCATGGCTGGGTCGAGTGCCGCGAGCAGCGCCAGGAGATCCTCGGCATCGGCGGGCCGCGCCAGCCATTCCGCCGGGCCGCCGACGCGGAACCAGGTGAAGGGCGCAAGCGGGGCCTGCGCCTCCACCCGGCCGCGGATCACCGGCATGGCATGGGCGGTCGGCATGGGCCTCATGCGCGTTTCAGGGGCGAGATGCGCGCCCCCCCCTGGGCCTGCAATTCGGCGAGCTGCGCCGGCAGGGCATGCGCCCAATTGGTGATGGTCCCGGCCCCCAGGCAGATCACATAATCGCCCGGCTTGGCCATGGCGTTGATCATCTCGGCGAGGCTCGCGGGCTCGGGCAGCGGGACCACACTGCGATGGCCCGCGGCGCGCAGCCCATCCACCAGCGAATCCTTGTCCGCGCCCTCGATCGGGGCTTCGCCCGCCGCATAGACATCGGCGATGATGACCGTGCCCGCGTCATTCATGCAGGTGCAGAATTCGGTGAAGAGCTGGTTCAGCCGCGAATAGCGGTGCGGCTGCACGACGGCGATCACATCCCGCGCACCGGCCTGGCGCGCCGCCTTGAGCACGGCCGCGATCTCGACCGGGTGATGCCCGTAATCATCGATCACGGTGATGCCACCCGTTTCGCCCACGCGGGTGAAGCGGCGCTTCACGCCCTTGAAGCCGGCGAGTGCCGCGCGGATCACATCTTCCGGCACATCCATCTCGACGCCGATGGCGATGGCGGCCAGCGCGTTCTGCACATTGTGGTTGCCCAGCATGGGCAGGCGGAAGGGCTGCATGGTGCGCGCGCGGCTTGTCACGCGGTCCTGCACCGTGACCTCGAAGCTGGCGCCCATGCGGTTGGTCAGCACTTTCTCCGCGCGCACATCGGCCTGGGGCGAGAAGCCATAGGTGACCAGGCGGCGGTCCAGCTTGGGGATCATCGCCTGCACGGCGGGATTATCGGCGCAGAGCACGGCAAAGCCATAGAAGGGGATATTGCCGACGAATTGCGCATAGCCCTCGCGCATCGCCTCCTCCGTGCCCCAATGGTCCAGGTGCTCGGCATCCATGTTGGTGACGACGGCGACGGTGCTGGGCAGGCGGAGGAAGCTGCCATCGCTCTCATCGGCCTCGACCACCATCCACTCGCCCGTGCCCATGCGGGTGTTGGTGCCATAGGCGTTGATGATGCCGCCATTGATCACGGTGGGGTCGAGCTTCGCCTGTTCCAGCACGCAGGCGATGAGGCTGGTGGTCGTCGTCTTGCCATGGGTGCCACCGACGGCGATGCCCCATTTCAGGCGCATCAGCTCCGCCAGCATTTCGGCGCGGCGCACCACGGGCAGCAGGCGGCGGCGCGCGGCCTGGACCTCGGGATTGTCCCGCTTCACCGCGGTGCTGACGACAACGACCTGCGCGTTGCGCAGGTTCTCGGCGGCATGGCCGATCATGACGGGAATGCCGGCCTCGCGCAGGCGGGTGACGTTGTAGCCCTCCGCGATGTCGCTGCCCTGCACGGCGTAGCCCAGATTGTGCAGCACCTCGGCAATGCCCGACATGCCGATGCCGCCGATGCCGACGAAGTGGATGGTTCCAATCGAGAGAGGGAGCGCGCGCATCAGCGGACCTTTCCTGAAGCCGCTCCGCGGCGGGCAATCCCAACGAAATGGATGGTGCCGATGGAAAGGGGCAGCGCGCGCATCAGCGGGATTCCTGCAACGATTGGGTTCGGGCGGCTTCCGCCAGCACCAGGTCGGCGAGTTCGCGGGCCGCCTGGGGCCGGGCGAGGGATGCCGCACCCCGGGCCGCTTCGGCAAGCCTTTCCGGCGAGCCCAGCCATTCCGTCAAAATTTCGGCGAGCCGCGCTGGATTCGTGGTGGCCTGGTGCAGCACGCGGGCCGCACCCACGGCCTCCAGCGCGCGCGCATTGGCCACCTGGTGGTTGTCGATCGCCGAGGGCAGCGGCACCAGCACTGAGGGCCGCCCCGCGCAGGCGATTTCCGCGACGGTGGAGGCGCCGGCGCGGGCGATCACCAGATGCGCATTGGCGAGCCGCCCCGCGATATCGGGGAAGAAGGGCGAAAGCTCCACCGGGATGCCCGTCTCGGAATAGGCGGCGCGGACCCGCTCCAGATCCTCGACGCGGCATTGCTGCGCGATGAGCAGCCGCGCGCGCAGCGCCTCGGGCAGGGAGGCGATGGCGGCCGGCACCAGCTCGGCGAAGATGCGCGCGCCGAGCGAGCCGCCGGTCACCAGCAGTCGCAGCGCGCCATCGGCCGGCGGATAGCCCGCACCGGCGAGCGCGGCCAGCGCCGGCCGCACCGGATTGCCCACCCAGCGGGTCTTCGCCCCTTCCGGCACCCGCGCCGTTTCCTCATAGGCCAGCGCCAGGAGGTCGGCGCGCGGGGCCAGCGCCCGGTTGGCACGGCCCAGCACGGCATTCTGCTCATGCAGCACCAGCGCCGGACGGCGTGCCCCCAGGCTGAGCGCGGCGAGCGCGGGCGGGATCGCCGGATAGCCGCCAAACCCCACCACGACCGAGGCATCCACCCGCTTCAGCAGCCGCCGCGCCGTGAGCGTGCCGGCCGCCAGCAGGATGGCACCACGCGCCGCGCGGATCGGGTTGCGCCCGGCAATGCCCTCGCCCTTCAGCACGAAGCGCTCGGCATTGGCGAAGGCCGGGCTGTCGAAGGCGGCGGAGCGCGCATCGGTGAAGAGCACGATGCGCTCGCCCCGCGCCGAAAGCTCGGCGGCCAGCGCCTCGGCCGGAAAGAGGTGGCCGCCGGTGCCCCCGGCGGCGATGGCGATGGGGCGCATGGCTGGCCCCCTCATGTCGGAACGGCTTGGGCGAAGGATGGCGCATCCTCCCCCCGCGCGCCGCGCCGGCGTGTCAGCGCCAGCAGGAAGCCCATGCCGATGGCGAGCGCGATGGAGGAGGAGCCGCCATAGCTCACGAAGGGCAGCGTCATCCCCTTGGTCGGGATGAGATGGAGCGAAGAGCCCATGTTGATGAAGGCCTGCAGGCCGAACTGCACCAGCAGGCCGGTCGCCGCGAGCGCCAGGAACACATCCCGCTCGCCCGCCAGCCGCAGCAGTCCGCGGATCACCACGAAGGCGAAGATGGCGAGGATGATGAGGCAGGCGATGAGGCCGAATTCCTCGGCCGCGACGGGGAAGACGAAATCCGCATGCGCATCGGGCAGCGCATCCTTCACGCGGCCCTCGCCCGGGCCGCGCCCGAGCAGGCCGCCATTGCCGAAGGCCTCCAGCGACATGCGGATCTGGAAATTGTCGCCCGCCTCGGGGTCGAGGAAGCGCTGCACGCGGGAGCGCACATGGCCGTGCAGGGTGAAGGCCAGGACGGCGAGGCCCGCCACGCCGCCAGCGCCGACGATGACCCACATGAGGTTGATGCCCGAGACGAAGACCTGCGCGAGGAAGACCGCCACGATCACGGCGAGCATGCCGATATCCGGCTGCTGCTTCAGCAGCACGGCCACCACGCCGATGATGCCGAAGGCCAGGATCATGCCCGGAAAATGCCGGCTGCGCTTGCCCTCCGCGATCAGCCAGGCGCAGACCACGGCAAGGCAGGGCTTCAGGAATTCCGACGGCTGGAGGGACATCCCCGGCAGCGAGAGCCAGCGCCTGGCCCCTTTGATCTCGGTGCCCGCCACCAGCGTGAGCCCGGTGAGGAAGAGCGCGCCCAGCGCGCCCAGTATGGCGAAGCGCAGCACCCAGCGCGGGCTGAACATCGAGCACCCGACCATCACCAGGATGGCCAGCGATGAGTAGAAGACCTGCCGCTCCAGGAACATGTGGCGCGAGGTGGCGCCGATGCGGCTCGCCACCGCCGGCGAGGCGGAGAGCATCATCACATAGCCGATGGCGATCAGCGCCAGCAGCGCGGCCAGCGTCCAGCGATCCACGCTCCACCACCAGCGGCCCAGCGTCGAGGTATCGGTGCGGGAGACGGCCATCAGAATTCCACCATCAGAATACCACTCCGGGCAGGGCGCGAACCA
>JAIYDS010000008.1 GCA_027487385.1 Acetobacteraceae bacterium
AATGGTCCGCGCTGGCCGGGGTGAGTTCGGCGAGGAGGGCGTCGAATTCGGCTTTCTTCGCGAGGAAGGCGGCCAGGCTGCGTTCTTGGTTGCGGGCGGCGCGGGCTTGGCGGTCGGTCATGGTGGTCTCCGTCTGTTGCTGCAGGGCATCCCCTGCGTGTGACGGACCATTCGCGCTGTGCCGCGCACGAGCCAAGCACATCTCGCGCTCATCGAATTGCTAAGATCGGAGGGGTTCGATCACATCATGATCGCAGCCGCTTCCGATGCGCTGGTGCCCTCGCAGCGCGAGGTGGCGCGCCGGCTCGGCATCTCGCACACCGCGCTGCAGAAGGCCGCGCAGGCTGGCCGCATCGCGCAGGAACCGGGCGGCGGCTGGGACGTCGAGAAGGTCCGCGCGCGGCTGGCCGCCAGCAGCGATCCCGCGCGCAAGACGGCCGCCATGGTGGCGCCGGTACCGGTACAGCCTTCGCCCTCGCCCTCGCCCTCGCCCTCGCCCTCGCCCTCGCCGCCGCCCCCGCGGCCAGCCATCGTCGCCCCGCCCATGCCGGAGCCGCTGCCGACACCCTCCGCGGGCGGCAGCAGCTTCCACAATGCGCGCACCGCCAACGAGATGCTCAAGGCGCAGGAGCGAAAGCTCCGGCTTGATGAGCGTCGTGGGCAGCTGGTCGAGAAGGCGCGCGCGCTCATGCTCGTGCACCGCCTGGCCAAGGAGGAGCGCGATGCCATCCTCGCATGGCCGGCCCGTATCGCCGCGGAATTGGCGGCGGAACTGGGCGTCGACGCGCATCGGCTGCAGACGCTGATGGATGCGCGTCTGCGGCAGCACCTGGCCGAGCGCAACGACGTCCGCGTGGCAGTCGCATGATGACGGGCGAACAGATCATCGGCGAGCTCGGCAACTTCGAAGGCGCCGCCGAGATCCTGCAGGCGTGGCGCGACGGCATGGCGCCGGAGCCCGCCCTGCTGGTCTCGGACTGGGCCGACAAGCACCGCATGCTCGGCTCCCGTGGCAGCGCCGAGCCGGGCCCGTGGCGCACCAACCGCACGCCCTATCTGCGCGACGTGATGGACGCGCTGTCGCCGGCACACCCGTCGCGGCGCGTTGTCTTCATGAAGGGCGCGCAGGTCGGAGGTACGGAGTGCGGCAATAACTGGATCGGATACGTCATCCATCACGCGCCGGGGCCGATGCTGGCGGTGCAACCGACCACGGAACTCGCCAAGCGCTTCTCGGATCAGCGCATTGACCCGCTGGTGGAGGAGACGCCGGCCATCCGGCAGCGCGTCGCACCGGCGCGCTCCAGGGACAGCGGCAATCGGCAGCTCAGCAAGGAGTTCCCGGGCGGCCAGTTGGTGATGACGGGCGCCAACAGCGCGGTCGGCCTGCGCTCCATGTCGGCGCGCTTCTTGTTCCTCGACGAGGTCGACGCCTATCCTGGCGATGTCGAGGGCGAGGGTGATCCGGTCGCGCTCGCCGAGGCTCGCGCTCGCACCTTCGGCTGGCGCCGCAAGACGCTGCTGGTCTCGACGCCCACCATCTCCGGCCTGTCGCGCATCGAGCGGGAATACCTCGCTTCCGACCAGCGGCGGTTCTTCCTGCCCTGCCCGCATTGCGCCGCGATGCAGTGGCTGCGCTTCGAGCGCCTGGTCTGGGACAAGGGCGAGCCGGACAGCGCCCGCTACCTCTGCGAAGCCTGCGACGGCGCCATCGGCGAGCAGCACAAGACCGCGATGCTGGCCGGCGGCGAATGGCGCCCCACCGCCATCCCGCAGGATCCGCACGCCATCGGCTTTCACATCTCGGCGCTCTACTCGCCGGTCGGCTGGTTCTCCTGGTCCCAGGCGGTGCGCGATTGGGAGGCGGCGCAGGGCGACGACCGCGCCATCAAGACGTTTCGGAACACCGTCCTGGGCGAGACCTGGCAGGAGAGTGGCGAGGCACCGGACTGGCAGCGCCTCTACGATCGGCGGGAGGAATGGGCGCCGGGCACCGTCGCGGCCGAGGGGCTGCTGCTGACGGCTGGCGTCGACGTCCAGCGCGACCGCCTCGAGGCCAGCATCTGGGCCTGGGCGCAGGATCGCCAGTCCTGGCTGATCGAGCATCGCATCCTGGTCGGCAACCCCTTCGAGACGGCGGTCTGGGACGAGCTGCGCGGCCTGCTGGGCGAGACCTGGCGGCACGCCTCCGGTCACCGGCTCGGCCTCGCCATGACGGCGATCGACAGCGGCGACGGCATGACCACAGCGGAGGTCTATGCCTTCGTGCGCCGCGCCGGCGCCGGTCGGGCCATTGCCGTGAAGGGTCAGGACGGGTTGCGGGCGGCGATCGGCCAGCCCTCGGCGACGGAGGTGCGGCGAAACGGCCGCAAGCTGGGCGGGCTGAAGGTCTGGCCGGTCGGCTCGTCCTTTCTGAAGGGTGAGACTTACGGTTGGCTGAAGCTGGAGCGGCCGACCGCGGAGAGCGGCGATCCGTTCCCGCCAGGCTTTGTCCACCTGCCGCTGCACGCCGCGGGCGAAGAGTTCTGCCGCCAGCTGACCGCCGAGCAATTCGTCGCCCGCGCCGGCCGCAACGGCTTTCGCCGGCTCGAAT
>JAIYDS010000093.1 GCA_027487385.1 Acetobacteraceae bacterium
GCGATGCTCGCCATCGCCATCTCCGCCTCGCCCATCTTCGTGCGGCTGGCGCGCGGCATGGCGCTGGATGCGCGCAGCACGGACTGGGTGGAGGCGGCGCGCGCCATGGGCAATCCGCCATGGCGCATCGGCCTGGTGCATGTGCTGCCCAATATCCTGCCGCCTTTGCTGGTGCAGGCCACGCTGGCCATCGCCGAGGCGATCATTGCCGAAGCCTCGCTGAGTTTCCTCGGCCTCGGCCAGCAGCCGCCCAACCCCTCCTGGGGCTCCATGCTGAATTCGGCGCAGCGCTTCATCGAGAGCGCGCCCTGGCTCGCCATCTTCCCGGGCCTCGCCATCTTCCTGGTGGTGCTGGCCTTCAACCTGGTGGGGGATGGGCTGCGCGATGCGCTCGATCCGCGGAGCCAGAAGCGTTAGGCTTGCGACCAGACCAGGGAGGAACCGCATGCCCAGCCGCCGCAACACCCTCACCGCCGGCCTCGCCGCCGCCGCGACCCTGCCTTCGGGCGTCACCCTCGCCCAGGCGCCCAACACGCCTGCGCCAACCACGCCCGCGCCCACCGCCCCTGCCGCGCCGGCGCTGCCCTACAGGCCCCACGCGATCCGCACGCCGGATGGGCTGACCCTCGCCGCCTATGAATATGGCAACCCGACCGGCCCCGCGATCCTCTTCATCCATGGCTATGCCCAGGCCGCGCTGAGCTGGGACCGCCAGACCCGCGATGCCGAGCTGGCGCGGGAATTCCGCATGGTGGCACTCGATCTGCGCGGCCATGGCATGAGCGACAAGCCCATCGGCCATGAGCATTATCGGACCAACAAGCTCTGGGCCGACGATATCCAGGCGGTGATCCAGCAAACCCAGCTGAACCGCCCCACTCTGGTCGGCTGGTCCTATGGCGGGCGCGTCATGGGCGACTACGTGAATGAGCACGGCACCGGCGCCATCGGCGCGATGAACTGGGTGGGCGCCGTCTCGTCCAGCGCGGTGGCCAGCCGGTTCGGCCGCGGCGGCCGTTTCGTCGCCGCCATGACCAGCCCGGACCCCGCCACCGCCATCGCCGGCACCATCAGCTTCCTGCGGGAATGCTTCGAGATTCAGCCCGGCGCCTCCGATTTCGAGGCCATGCTGGCCTTCAACATGATGGTGCCGCGCCATGTGCGGATCTCGCTGGGCGGCCGCCAGGTGGCGTTCGAGCAGCGGCTGCACAGCCTGGACGTGCCCACCCTCATCACCCATGGCCGGCTCGACAAGCTGATCGACGTCAGCATGGGCCAGCACAGCGCGGCCATCATCCCCGGCGCGCGGCTGTCCGTCTACGAGCATATCGGCCACGCCCCCTTCTTCGAGGACGCGCCGCGCTTCAACCGGGAATTGGCGGAGTTGGCGCGCTCGGCGCGGCGCTGATCAGCGCCCGCCCATCATCTGGCGCCCATCATCTGGCGCATTGCGCCTGGACGATGCGGCAGGTGAGCGCGCCGCGTTCCCGCTGGCGGCAGACCTCCAGCGCCTCGCGCTCCGCATCGGCCCGATTGCCGGCGCTGCGATAGGTGATGGCGCGGACCACATAAGTCTTGGGATCGCTGGTCATGAAAAAGGCGCCGGGCGCGCGCCGCACGCCTTCGGCCACGGCGGCGCAGGGCTCGCGCAGATCCTCGGCCATCACGCAATTGGCGCCCGAGGCGCGGCAGGCGCTTTCGGCCATGCGATGCGCCGTCAACCGGTCCCGCTGACCAATGGACATGCCGTAGCCCATATTGGGCGGGATCGCGAGGTAAACCGCGCCATAACTGGCCGGTGGGGGCCGGTTGGGCGGCTGGGACGCGGCGGCGCCGCGGCCCGCCGGTGGCGCGGGCGGCGTCCCTGCGGTTGTACGTGGCGGCGGCGGGGCTGCCTGCCCTGGGCTGACCGCCTGGGTTCCGGAGGCCCGCGCCTGGCCCGGCGCTTCCCGCGTGATGGGCTGCCCGGCCGCGCATTGCGCGAGGCATTGCCGCTGCTCCGGCGAAGGATTGGCCTGCCCCACCCGGCAGGCGACGCGGCAGGCCTGGCTGGGCTGCTGCGCGAAAGCCGGCATGGCGATCAGTCCAGCCAGCAGAACAAGCAGCCCGCGCATCAATCCAGCGCCGTGGCCGGCCCCTTCGGCCGGGCGACCGCATTCCAGGCATTCCGGATCACTTCGGAGACCTCATCCGGTCCCGGCACACCCTTCAGGACGTGCTGCTCCTCGGTCCGGCCTTCCATGCTCTTGATCACCACATCGCCGATGCCGACGATGCGATGGTAAAGGCTTTGCTTCACCACCACGTCCCGGATCCGGAAGATCTCGATATCGTCGCTGGTCTTGGTCCAGAAGCCCTGGCGGATGGTGATGCGCTGGTCGGTCACGGTGATCCGCTGGCGGCCCAGAAAGGGCAGGCCCAGCAGCAGGAAGGATACGGCGCCCCAGACCACACCGAAGCTGCGCTTCGATTCGTAAGTCTCGAGCAAAAGGGTCTCTGGCTTGGGTGTGCTCATGTGGGAAGGATGGGGCCGACGCGGCCGGCTTGCAATCGGGAGTTGGGATCGGCAGGGAACATTCATGCGCGTGTTGCTCTGCCTCCTGCTCCTGCTTGCCGCCCCCCCCGCCCCGGCGCAGGAATTGCCGCGCCGCGCGGTCACGGAGCGGCAGGAAACCCGCGGGCCTGGACGCAGCGTCGCGCCGCGGCCCGCGCGCGTCAGCGCGGCCGCCCTGGCCTCGGCGCGGGCCTATCTCTGCCCGCATGGCGGCACGCCGCAGGGGCGTGGGCGCTGCACGCGCGGGCCCGGGGTCACCGCCGGGCTGGGGACGGGATGGCTGGGCGATGACCCCTCGGTGCGCGACTGGGACCAGGGGCTGGCGCCACCGACCCGCGCCCAGGCGCCCTGCCCGCCGGGCACCAGCGCCATCCCGGCGCGGGATCAGCCGAACGTCACGCGCTGCGTGGCGAATTGAGCCAGGCTTCCAGCGCGCCGCGCACCGCCAGCGGCGCCTCCATCGTCGGCAGATGGCCGCAGCCCGGGAAGCTGACGCGCCGCGCGCCCGGGATCAGCGCCGCCATCTCGTCATGCAGGGCGGGCGGGGTGAGGGCGTCCGAATCGCCGCAGGCCACCAGCGTCGGGATGGTGATGCCGGGCAGGTCGGGCCGGGAATCCGGGCGGGACATGATGGCGCGCTGCTGGCGCAGGAAACCCTCCACCCCCACGCGCTCGGCCATTTCCATCACCTCGATGGCCAGCGGCCCGTCCAGCCGATCCGGGTGCAGCAGCAGCGGCAGCAGGCGCGGCGTCACCCCCTTGAAGGCGCCGCGGCCGGAAAGCGCGATGAGGTCCAGCCTTCGCTGCGTCTGCTCGGGCGTATCGGCGCGGGCCGAGGTGTCGAGCAGCGCGAGATGCGAGACGCGCGGCCCGGCCTGGCGCCAGACCTCCTGCGCCACATAGCCCCCCATGGAGAGACCAGCGACGGCGAAATAGGGCGCATCCACCACCAGCCCCAGCGCGCGAGAGGCCATGCCGGCCACGCTGTCATCCTGCGTCAGGTCGGCGATGCGGGGTTCGGCGCCGGCCGGCAGGCAATCGCGCCAGAGGCGCGCATCGCAGAGAAGACCGGGCAGCAGGAGCAGGGGGATGGGCATGCGGGGGGCATAAATCGCGCGCGCAGCGGGCGCAATCATGGGGTTTCAGGTTGCAACCTGCCCGTTTCAGGCGCATATGCCGCGCGTTGATGAAGAGGGCGGCAGGTCCGCCCGAGCGGCCATGCGCCTTCCGCGCGGGCCCCCTTAGGCCAGGATGCCCCATTTTGAACGAGACCACCCCGAACGCCACCGCGGCGACCGATACGCCCGGAACCGGCACGCCCACCACCGACCTTGTCACGCCCCCGGCCACCGAGACGGCCGCGATCTCCGAGCAACCGACCGAAGCCGCCGCGCCGGCCGCTGACGCGCCCGCGGCCGATGCGCCGGAAGCCGCCACGGCGGAGCCCGCGATCCCCGAGCCGCTGATCGCCGATGCCGCCCCGGCGGAGGCGCCGGCCCTTGAAGCCGCCCCGGTGACCGCCAGCGAGGATGAGGCGCCGCAGGAGCCGGAGGAAGAGCCCGAGCCCGAGACGCCGCGCACCACCTTCGCCGATCTCGGCCTGTCCGATGAACTGCTCAGGGCCGTCACCGAAAGCGGCTACATCCACCCGACGCCGATCCAGGAACAGGCGATCCCCATCGTGCTGATGGGCCGTGACGTGATGGGCTGCGCCCAGACCGGCACGGGCAAGACCGCGAGCTTCACCCTGCCGATGATGGACATCCTCTCCGGCAGCCGGGCCAAGGCGCGCATGCCGCGCAGCCTGATCCTGGAGCCGACGCGCGAGCTGGCCCTTCAGGTGGCCGAGCAATTCGTGAAATACGGCAAGTATCTGAACCTGAACCACGCGCTGCTGATCGGCGGCGAGAGCATGAACGACCAGCGCGACGTGCTGGAAAAGGGCGTGGACGTGCTGATCGCCACGCCGGGCCGCCTGCTCGACCTGTTCGATCGGGGCCGCATCCTGATGGCCGACTGCAAGCTGCTGGTCATCGACGAAGCCGACCGCATGCTGGACATGGGCTTCATCCCCGATGTCGAGCGCATCGTGCAGATCATCCCCAAGCTGCGGCAGACGCTGTTCTTCTCGGCGACCATGGCGCCGGAGATCCGCCGCCTGAGCGAGGCCTTCCTCAGCAACCCCAAGACCATCACCGTCTCCCGGCCCGCGACCGTCGCCACGACGATCACGACCGGCGTGCTCTACGTGCAGGAGCGCGACAAGCGCGAGGCGCTGCGCCGCCTGATCCGGCGCGAGCAGGTGCAGAACGCGCTGATCTTCTGCAACCGCAAGATCGAGGTGGACATCCTCTACAAGTCGCTCAAGCGGCACGGCTTCTCGGTCGGCGCCCTGCATGGGGACATGGACCAGTCCGCCCGCTTCGCCACGCTGAACGCCTTTAAGGCGAATGAGGTCCGGCTGCTGGTCTGCTCCGACGTGGCCGCGCGCGGCCTGGACATTGGCGGCCTCAGCCACGTCTTCAATTTCGACGTGCCCTTCCACTCCGAGGATTACGTCCACCGCATCGGCCGCACCGGTCGCGCGGGGCGCGAGGGCCATGCCTACACCATCGCGACGGCGGATGACGGCAAGCTCGTCCAGGCCATCGAGAAGCTGACCGGCGCCGCCATTCCGCGCATGGAGGTCGAGGGCCTCGATGTCGTGACCGAGGAAGAGATCGCCGAGGCGGCGACGCGCCGGCGTGGCCGTGGCGGCGCCCGCCCGGGTGGCCGGCCGGAGCCTTCGCGCGGTGGTCGCGGTGGGCGGGATCGCGGCGAAGCGCGTGGGAGGGAAGCTGGCGAAGGCCGTGGTCGCGGCCCCCGCGAGGATCGCCCGCGCCCCGATGCCGCGATGACCGATGACGCGCCCCGCGCCGCCGAACCGCGTGACGACCGCCCCCGCCGGGATGACCGCCCGCGCGGCCGGGACGCCGCCCCGCGCGACGCCCGCCCGCCCCGCGACGAATTCCGCCGCGACGAGGCCCCGCGCCCGCGCCGCGACGACGATACCCCGCGCCCGCGCCGCGACGACGCACCCCGCGCGCGCGACGACTATCCCCGCGGCCGCGACCGCGATGACATGGGCCCCTCGGTGCGCGGCTTTGGCGACAGCATCCCCGCCTTCATGCTGATCCCCATCCCGCGCCCCAAGCGCCCGGCTGCCGAGGCGCCCAGCGATCATCCGGCCACCGAAGCGCCAGTGGTGGAGCCCGCGGCGATGGCGCCGCCGCTCGAAGCGGAGATGGCCGCGCCCGAGCCCGCAGCCACAGAAGCACCGCCGGCGGACGCCGCCGCCTGACGACGGCGCGGCTTGCGGCCGCGCGCGAAGCCTCGCTAACCTTCCCGAAACGCAACGAAATGCGAGGGGAGGGCCGAGATGCGGCGATGGGTTCTTGCGGGCGTCTTCGCCCTGTTTGCGCTGCCAAGCTGGGCCCAGACGCCCGGCACCCAGCTGGAGCGCGGCCGGTATCTGGTCGAAATCGCCGGCCATTGCGCCAATTGCCACGCCAGCCGCGGCCCGGATGGCCGGCCCATCGCCGGGCGCGGCCTGGCCGGCGGCTGGGTGATGGAGGAGGGCCCGATGCGGGCCGTCGTCCCCAACATCACGCCCGACCGCGAAACCGGCATCGGCAACTGGACCGAAGCCCAGATCATCCGCGCCATCCGCGAGGGCAAGCGGCCGGATGGCTCCAACATCGGCTGGCCCATGCCGATCGAGTTCTATCGCGGCATTTCCGACGCCGATGTGGCCGCCATGGCCGCTTATCTCCGCAGCGTGCCGCCGGTGCGCAACGCCGTGCAGGGCCGCTCCTCCTATCCCTTCCCCGTGCCCGACCACCCCGCCGTCGCCTCCGTGCCGCCACCGGCCGACAATCCGGTGGCCCGCGGCGCCTATCTGGCCGGGCCCATCGCGCATTGCCTGGATTGCCATTCCGGCCGCGGGCCGGACATGCGGATCATCCCGGGGCGGGAGGGGGCGCAGGGCCTCTCCTTCACCGGCCCCTGGGGCACGGTGGTGGCGCGCAACCTGACACCCAGCACGACCACCGGCATCGGCAACTGGACGCTGGCGCAATTCACCCGCGCCCTGCGCGAGGAAATCGGCGGCGATGGCCGCCCCCTCATGCCACCCATGGGGCGCGGGCGGGTCTGGGCCGCGATCGGTGATCAGGACATCGCCGATCTTTTCGCCTATTTCCGCAGCCTGCCGCCGCTGGATTGAAGCCTTGCCAGGGCCATGGCCCTGCCCAAGTCAAGCGTGTTAAAGCCAGCGCGCCAGCATCGCCGGAAGGAAGAAGTCATGAACGTCGTCTCGCCCGCCCTCAAGTCGAAGCCCGCGCCCTTCCAGTGGGACGACGCCTTCCTGCTGGAGGAGCAGCTCACCGAAGACGAGCGGATGATCCGCGACGCTGCGCGCGCCTTCTGCCAGGACCGGCTGATGCCCGGCGTGCTGATGGCGAACCGGCACGAGACCTTCGACCGCTCCATCATGAACGCCTTTGGCGAGCAGGGTTTTCTCGGCGCCACGCTGGAAGGTTATGGCTGCGCCGGCGTCAGCTACGTCGCCTATGGCCTGATGGCGCGCGAAGTGGAGCGTGTGGACAGCGGCTATCGTTCCGCCTTCAGCGTGCAGTCCTCGCTGGTCATGTTCCCCATCCACGCCTATGGCTCCGAGGCGCAAAAGCAAAAGTTCCTGCCGAAGCTGCGCACCGGCGAATGGGTCGGCTGCTTCGGCCTGACCGAGCCCGATGCCGGCTCCGACCCCTCCTCCATGCGCACCCGCGCAAAGAAGGTGGATGGCGGCTGGCTGGTTTCCGGCTCCAAGACCTGGATCACCAACTCCCCCATCTCCGATGTCTGCCTGGTCTGGGCCAAGGATGACGAGGGCACGCTGGGCGGCTTCCTGCTCGAGCGCGGCATGAAGGGCCTGACCAC
>JAIYDS010000072.1 GCA_027487385.1 Acetobacteraceae bacterium
GCGGCGCCGGGATCCAGCCGGAATAGGATGGCCCGCCGGCGCCGCAAGACCGGCCTGCTGGGCCGCCTGCTGCTGGGGCTTCTGCTCCTGCTGCTGGCGATTCCGGTGGCGGCGCTGGGCCTCGTCTGGTGGACGCTGCCCTCGGATGTGACGGAGCTGCGGATCGAGGGGCTCTCGGCCCCCGTGCGCATCACGCTGGATGAGGCGGGCGTGCCGCGCATCCAGGCGGCGAATGAGCGGGATGCTTCCATCGCCATGGGCTATCTCCATGCGCGGGACCGCCTGTTCCAGATGGAGATGATGCGGCGCGGCGCGGAAGGCCGCCTCTCCGAAGTGGCGGGCGCCGCCTCGCTGCGGCTGGATCGCTTCAGCCGCACGCTCGGCCTGAAGCAGCGCGCCGAGGGCGATCTGGCGGCGCTGGATGCCGAGACGCGCGGGCTGCTGGAGGCCTATGCGCTGGGCGTGAATGCGCGGATCACGGAGCGCGGGCGCTTCGCCGCGCCGGAATTCCTCGTGCTGGGGCAACCGGAGCCCTGGCAGCCGCAGCATTCCCTGCTCTGGGCCAAGGTGATGGGGCTCTGGCTTTCGGGCAATTGGCGCACGGAGCTGGAGCGCGCGCGGCTCGCCACGGTGCTGCCGCCCGAGCGCCTCTGGGACCTCTGGCCCGCGGATCGCACGGCGGGGCGGCCGGATGTGGCGGCGCTGGCGGGGGTGGAGCGCATCCTCGCCGCCATCCCGGACCCGTTGCACCTCGCGCGCGTCAGAGACGCGCTGCCGGTGTTCGGGCAGGACGCCCCCCTGCCCGCCTCCGCCTCCAATGCCTGGGCCGTGGCGGGCTGGCGCAGCGCCTCGGGCGCGCCTTTGCTCGCGAGTGATCCGCATCTCGGCTATGGCGCGCCGGTGCTCTGGTATCTGGCGCGGATCGAGCTGGCGGATGGGCGGATGCTGGCGGGCGCCACGGCACCCGGAACGCCGCTGGTGATCATCGGCCGCAACCAGGATCTCGCCTGGGGCTTCACCACCACCCATTCCGACACGCAGGACATCTTCATCGAGACGGAGGATGCGGTGCGCCGCACCCGCACCGAGACCATCGCCGTGCGCGGCGCGGAGCCGGTGACGCTGGTGGTGCGGGAGACGGCGAATGGCCCCGTCATCTCCGACCTGGACGAGACGCCGCGCCGCGATGGCCGGCTGCTCGCGGTGCGCATGGCCAATCTGGAGCCGCAGGACAGCACCGCCAGCGGCATGCTGATGCTGAACCGGGCGCGGAACATCGCCGAGGCGCGGGCGGCGGCGGCGCTGATCACCTCGCCGCCGCAGAACCTCATGCTGGCGGATCGCGCGGGCGGGATCGCGATGTATCTCACCGGCCGCACGCCGATCCGCGCCGAGGGCGATGGCAGCCTGCCCACCCCGGGCGAGCAGCCCTGGCGCGGCTTCGTGCCCTTTGACGAGATGCCGCATGTCGAGAACCCGGGCAGCGGCGTGCTGGTGAATGCGAACAACCGCGTGAGCCCGGAGGGGCATCCGGTGCATCTCTCGCGCGAATGGTATGCGGATTGGCGCTTCCGCCGCATCCATGATCGGCTGGCCGCGCAGGAGGTGCAGGGGCCGGCGGAATTCGCCGCGATCCAGATGGATGCCGTCTCGCTGCTTGCGCGCGAATCCCTGCCCTTCCTCAACGCCCTGCCGCGCGGCACGGGGGCGCTGGGCCAGGCCCAGGCGCTGCTGGCGGATTGGCAGGGCGAGATGGACCCGAGCCTGCCGCAGCCGCTGATCTGGAACGCCTTCGCCCGCCGCATGCCCGCCCTCGCCCTGCGCCAGGCGCGCGTGCCGGAGGCGCGGGGCAGCGCGGAATTCCTGCGCTTCCTGCTGAGCGCGCCCGAGGCGGGCTGGTGGTGCGGCGGCGATTGCCGCTCAATGGCAGCCCTTGCCTTGGCAGAATCGGTGGCCGAACTCACCACCCAGTTCGGGCCTGATCCGGCCGCCTGGCGCTGGGGCCAGGCGCATCAGGCGCGGTTCGAGCATCCGCTGCTGCGCTTCATCCCCGGCGTGAACCGGCTGATCGGCCTGAGCGCGCCCGTCGGCGGCGATGGCGAGACGGTGCAGCGCCAGGGTCTGCGCGGCGGCGGCAGCGAGCCCTACCAGGCCCTGCATGGCGCCGGGCTGCGCTTCGTGGCCGATCTGGGCGCCGCGGAAACCAGCTTCGCCATCATCGGCACGGGGCAATCGGGGCATCCCATGTCCGCCCATTGGGGTGACCTGCTGGAGGTCTGGCGCATCGGCGGCATGCGGCGGCTGGCGCGGGAACCCGCACAGGTCAGCGCGACCATCCGGCTTTCGCCCGGGCCTTGATCGGCTGTCGCTGCATCGCGTTCCAGGCTTTATGGAGGAGACGCATCACCGCTCCGGTGATTCCACCCCAGCGGATGATTCCCTGACGCTCATGCTGCAACCTGTCCTCCTGGGGCTGCTGGCCTCGTTTGTCGGCTTCGCCTCCTCCTTCGCGGTGGTGCTGGCGGGGTTTTCCGCGATGGGGGCCACGCCCGAGCAGGCGGCCTCCGGCCTCATCATGCTCTGCGTGCTGATGGGGGTGCTGGGGGCCGGGTTTTCCATCGTCTGGCGCATGCCGATCTCCATCGCCTGGTCCACGCCCGGTGCTGCGCTGCTGGTGACCACGGGCGCGCCCGAGGGCGGGTTTGCGGCGGCGGTGGGGGCCTTCCTCGCGGCCTCGCTGCTGGTGGCGGCGGCGGGGCTGTGGCGGCCCTTCGCGCGCGCCGTGGAACGCATTCCGCCGCCCATCGCGGCCGCCATGCTGGCCGGCGTGCTGCTCGATCTGTGCCTGGCCCCGGTGCGCGCGGTGGGGGCGCTGCCCTGGCTCGCCCTGCCGGTGGTGCTGGCCTGGGCGGTGATGCTGAAGCTGAACCGGCTCTGGGCCGTGCCGGCCGCGGTGCTGGTGGCGGTGGTGGCGCTGCTGCTCGGGCCCGGCCTGCCGGGGGCCGGCGTCTGGGAGGCGCCGCGCCTCGTTTGGGTGACGCCGAGCTTTGAATGGGGCGCCATGGTGGGCATCGCGGTGCCGCTGTTCCTGGTGACCATGGCCTCGCAGAACCTGCCGGGCTTCGCGGTGCTGCAGGCCAATGGCTACAAGCCGGAGATGCGCTCGGTGTTCCTGGTGACGGGCGGCGGCAGCTTCGCGGGCGGGTTTTTCGGCGGGCAATTGGTGAATCTGGCGGCGATCACGGCGGCCTTGTGCGCCGGGCCGGAATCGCATCCGGACCCGCGGCGGCGCTGGGTGGCGGGGCTCTTCGCGAGCCTCGGTTATCTGGGCTTCGCACTGGTGGCCGGCGTGGCGGCGGGCGTGGTGGCGGCGGCGCCGCCCTTGCTGATCCAGGCGGTGGCGGGCCTGGCGTTGCTGGCCTCGCTGGCCGGCGCGCTGACATCGGCGATGTCAGTGGAGCCTTTGCGTGTGCCCGCCATCGTGACCTTCGTGGTCTCGGCCTCCGGGTTGAGTGTGGCGGGCATCGGCGCGGCCTTCTGGGGGCTGTTGGCCGGTGCCGCGCTGATGTGGCTGTTGCGCGGCAAGTAAACACAAGGAGAAATGGGCCTCCGGCGGCTGGGGCCGAGAGGCCCCAGACCCCAAAACCGCGCCAAGGAAAGGGGTCTGGGGCCCATGGCCCCAGCCGCCGGAGGCCCCTTTTTTTTAATCTCCCTTGAGGATCTTCCTGGCCTCCTCCGGGCTCGCCGCATGCTCCCCCAATTCCTCGACGATCCGCCTGGCCCGCGCGACCAGCGGCGCATTCCCTTCCGCCAGCACGCCGCGCGCCAGATAGAGGTTATCCTCCAGCCCCACGCGCACATGCCCGCCCAGGATCACGGCCTGCGCCACCATCGGGAATTGCGCGCGGCTGATGCCGAAGGCGGACCAGATGCCGCCCGCCGGGACGAGTTGCTTCAGCGCCAGCATCGCCTCCGTGGTGGCGGGCGCGCCCCAGGCGATGCCGAGGCAAAGCTGGAACCAGGGCGGCGCCTCGAACAGGCCGCGCTTGACCATATCGGCCGCCAGCATGGCGTGGCCGAGGTCGAAGACCTCCAGCTCGGGCTTCACGCCGGCCTCGCGGATCATCTGCGCCATGGCGGCCAGGTGGGCGGGCGTGTTGACGAAGGCGGTGGGCCCGAAATTCATCGTCGCGATGTCGAGCGAGCAGATATCGGGCTTCAGCTCCAGCACATGGGCGACGCGCTCGGCCGGCGTGCCCATCCCGCGGGCGCGGGCGTTGATGTTGGGATCCTCGCCCGGGGCGAAGCTGGCGCCAGGGCCGGTGGTGAGGTTGATCAGCACATCGCTCCCGGCATCGCGGATGCGCTGCACCGTCTCGCGATACAGGGCCACATCGCGGGAGGGCTTGCCCGTCTCGGGGTTGCGGACATGGATATGGACGATGGCCGCCCCGGCGGCGCGGGCGGCCAGCGCCTCGGCAGCGAGCTGCGCGGGGGTGATGGGGATATGGGGCGAGGCGCCGGTGCTGTCGGCGCCGCCGGTCAGGGCGGCGGTGATGATGACGGGGCGGGTCATGGCGGTGGTCTCCGGCGCTGTGAGCGCCCGCATGGGAGGCGGGAAGAAGCCGGCTGTGAAGACCCCCCGCGGCCAGGCCTGGGCAACCAAGCGTTAACCACGCTCGGCTATCCGAAGACCCCGCATAAGCATGAGGAATTGGCTTGCATGATTCGGCTCCACCACCCGTCGATCACGATCCGCGCCTTGCTTGTCCTCGGGGTGATGCTGGTCGGAACCGTTGGGGCGGCGCTCTACCAGTCGAATGAGGTGCGGCGCCTGAACGAGGCCTATCGCGTGATCACAGAGGAGCGCTCGCCCGGCTACATCGCCCTGGCGCGGGCGCAGCGGCATTTCCAGCTGGTGGGCCGGCACCTGAACCGCATGGTGCTGGAAGCGCCGGACGCCGCGGCGCTGGGGGCGCTGTGGCGCGAGGTCGAGGCCGAAATCGGCAACTTCCACACCCGCAACGGCCAGTTCGAGCGCGGCAACCCTGACCAGCGCGCGGTGGCCGAGGCCAATCGCGCGCGCCACGCGGTGCTGGAGCGCGCGGCCGCGCTGGTGCGCGACGCACTGGCCGCGGGCGACCGCGCCCGCGCGCTCGACATCATCCGCAACGAGGTGGACCCCGCGGTCAACGGGCTGCGTGACGCGCTGGTGATGCAGGTGGATGGCAATGTGAGGTTGCAGGCCGCCCAGGCCGCGGCCGCGCGCGAAGGCGCCGAAGAGGCGATCCGCCAGATGTGGATGGCGCTGGGCGGGCTGATCCTGCTGGCCGCGGCCGCCATCTATCTGCTGTTCCGCCGCGGCGTGGCCGTGCCGCTCGACCGCCTCACCACAACCGCCGAGGAGCTGGCGGCCGGCCGCGATTCCGGGGCGGAGGAGACCCGCGCGCTGGGCTCCCGCCAGGATGAGGTGGGGCGCCTGGCCCGCGCCGTCTCCGGCCTGGCCGAGCGCGAGGCCCGCGCCCGCATCGAGGAGGCGGAGCGCCAGGCCAGCCGGGCCGAGCGCGAGGCCGCGCAGCGCGCCGCCGCCCTGCAGGCCATGGCACAGCGCGTCGAGGAGGCGAGCCGCAGCGCCATCGAGACCATGGGCCAGCGCATGGCGGCCGTGACGGAGGTCTCGGCGCGCCTCAGCGAGGGCGCGACGCGCGTCACCGTCGAAAGTGACGGCGTCGCCTCGGCCGCCAGCGAGGCGCTGGAAGCCGCGCAGGCGGTGGCGGCGGCGACGGAGGAGCTCTCGGCCAGCATCCGCTCGGTCAGTGGGCAGCTCCATGCGGCGTCCGAGGCATCGCGCGGCGCCGTGGCAGGCGTGGAGGAAGGTGTCACGACCATCGGCGGCCTGCAGGAGGCGGTGGGCCGCATCGGCGAGGTGGCGCGGCTGATCGGTGAAATCGCCGGGCGGACCAACCTGCTCGCGCTCAACGCGACGATCGAGGCGGCGCGCGCGGGCGAGGCCGGCAAAGGTTTCGCCGTCGTGGCGGGCGAGGTGAAGGCGCTGGCCAACCTCACCGCCCAGCGCACGGGCGACATCGCGCAGCAGATCGGCGCCATCGAGGCGGTGACGCGCGAAGCGGTGGCCGCGGTGCGCCGCATCGCCGAGAAGGTGACGCAGCTGGACCGCACCGCCGGCGCGGTGGCCCAGGCGATGCAGCAGCAGACCAGCGCGACGGAGGAGATCGCCCGTTCGGTCGCCGGCGCCGCGGCCTCGGTGCGCGATGTGGAGGCGCGCATCGCCAGCGTCGCGGGCGAGGCGCGCCGCTCCCGCGAGGATGCGGCGGCCATGTCCGGCGCGGCCGGCGAGGCGCGCTCCGGCGTGACGGAGATGCAGCGGACGCTGGTCCACATCGTCCGCACGGCGACGAGCGAGGTGGATCGCCGGCGGCACGAACGCAGCCCGGCCCAGGGCCAAATGAGGCTGCGGATCGGCGGGGCGGCGCCGACACCCCATGAGGTGCTCAATGTTTCGGCGAGCGGGCTCGCGGTCCACGGCACGGCACGGCCGGGCCAGGAGGTCCAGGGCGAGATCGCGGGCCATGCGCTGCGCGGCAAGGTGGTGCACGCCGCCGATGGCGTCGTCCGCGTCCAGTTGACCGAAGCCTCCGAGGCGGCGCGCCAGGCCCTGCTGGGCATGGCGCGGGCCCGGGCCGCCTGAGGCTCAGGCGGCGAGGATCCCCTCGACGATCTCCTGCACCGAAAGCGCCTCCTGAAGCGTGGCGAGGTCCACAGGCTCGCCGCGCGTCAGCGCCGCCAGCTTGTCGAGCTGCCCGGCCAGGGTCAGCGGGCGCATCTTCTCATTCGGCAGGGCATCGGGAACGGCGTGCCAGGTGCCAGCGGGCGCAAGCTTCTCGGCGAAGGACCAGTCGCGCAGGCGGATGGCGCCCTGCGCGCCCTGGATGCGCGTGATGTTGTGGTCATCGGCCAGGGTGATGCCGAGGCCGCCGGAGATGGTGACGGGCACATCGCCGGCCGAGAGGCGGGCGGCGATGGCGGTCTCGCTGCCCGTGCCGGGCGGCCAGGCCACGCGCGCTTCCTCCAGCGTCAGGGGCCCGACCAGGCGCTGGGTGAGGAAGAGGAAATGCGAGACCACCTCCCGCGTGAAGCCGCCCTCCGCGCGTTCGGAGAGCCAGGCGGCAGCACCCTGCTGCCAGCCGCGCGGCCAGGTGGCGAAGGCGGCGGTGATGTCGATGCGGCGGAGATTGCCGATGCCCGGCAGCCATCCGCGCAGCTGCGCGATGGAGGGCGAGGAGGCCATGGGGAAGTTCACCGCCGCGCGCTGCCCCTTGGCACCCGCCACGAAGGCCCGGGCGGCCGCGAGGTCGGAGGCCAGCGGCTTTTCCAGGAAGAGCGCGCGCCCGGCCGCCAGAACCTGCTCGCCCAGCGCGATGTGCGAGGCGGGGGGTGAGGCGACATAGACCGCGTCACTCGCCGCGATCACGGCCGCCGCATCGGCGCTCATGGTCAGATCGGGCGTGATGGAAGCGAGCCGCGCGACGGCGGCGGCGCCGGGGTCCCAGACGGCGGTGACGCGCGTGTTGCCATGGGCCAGGGCCGCGCGCATCAGCCGCTCGCCCATGATGCCCAGGCCCAGGATGCCCAGTTTCAACGGTTCATGCATCGTAAGGCAGCCCCACATATTGTTCGGCGAGGCCGGTGCGCGCGGCCTCGGAATTCACCAGGTAATCGAGTTCCGCGACCTGCACGCGATGCTCGAAAGGGTCATTGTCGCTGAACTTGTGCAGCATCGCCGTCATCCACCAGGAGAAGCGCTGCACCTTCCAGATGCGCTTCAGGCAGATCTCGCTGTAGCGGTCCAGCAGGCCCATGCCCTGGCCGCGGTAGAAGGCCGTCAGCCCCTGCGCCAGCACGCGCACATCGGCGACGGCGAGGTTCATGCCCTTGGCGCCGGTGGGGGGCACGATGTGCGCGGCGTCGCCGGCCAGGAACAACCGGCCATGGCGCATCGGCTCGGCCACGAAGCTGCGCATGGCGGTGACGCCCTTCTGGAGGATCGGGCCCTCATTCACCGCGCCCAGCCGCTCATGCAGGCCTTCCCAGATGCGCGCATCGGACCATTGGGAGAGGTCTTCATCCGGCGCGCATTGCAGGTAGAGGCGGGAGATGGTGTTGCTGCGCATGGTGGCGAGCGCGAAGCCATCGGCGTGGCGGGCATAGATCAGCTCATGGCTGATGGGCTTGGCCTCGGCCAGGATGCCGAGCCAGGCGAAGGGATAGACGCGCTCATA
>JAIYDS010000268.1 GCA_027487385.1 Acetobacteraceae bacterium
GACGGTGGTCCAACACGGATAACGCCTTCCAGGGCATCGTCTCTCTCCCGAGAAAAACTGCCCAAAAGCGTCAAGCATGTCCCCGAACACCCGTCAGGGATGTCTCCGGTCTAAACAGGCCCCAGACCCCTTTCAATTGGGGTCCGGGGCCTCTCGGCCCCGGCCGCCGGAGGCCGCTTTTTCTCCTTCAGCGGCGGCGCACGCCATCCGCCACGAGGTTACAGCCCAGCACCGTGAGCAGGATCGCCAGGCCGGGCCAGAGGGCGGCCAGCGGCGCCTGGAAGACCAGTTCCTGCGCATTCGCCAGCATGTTGCCCCAGGAGGGCGCGGGCGGCGCAATGCCGAGGCCGAGGAAGCTCAGCGTGCTTTCCGCCAGCACGGCGCCGCCCACGGCCAGAGCGGTCGCGATCGCGATGGGGGCCGCCAGCTCCGGCAGCACGTGGCGCACCAGAACCCGCCCCTCCGAGACGCCCATGGCCCGCGCCGCCCGCACGAAATCCCGCGCGAGCACCGAAAGCGCCGTGGCCCGCACCAGCCGCGCCACGCCCACCCAGCCGAAGGCCGCCAGCAGCACCGCGATGCGCAGGATATCCGCCGTGGCCTCGCCCCGCGGCAGCCCCACCACGGCCGGGTCCAGCGCCGCCAGGATCACCAGCAAGGGCAAGGCCGGCAGCGCCAGGAGGCCATCGGCCAGGCGCATCAGCACCGCATCCCAGAGCCCCCCGCGCCAGGCCGCCATGAGGCCGATCAGCGTGCCGATCCCCGTCGCCGCCAGCGCGGCCAGCAGGCCCACCGTCAGGGACACCCGCGCGCCATGCAGCAGCCGCAGCAGCAAATCCCGCCCCAGCTCATCCGTGCCGAGGGGGTGGGCGGCGGAGGGCGGCTCGAAGCGCTTGAACAGATCGGGCAGGAAGGGGTCATGCCCCAGCCAAAGCCCGGCCAGGGGCGCGGCCAGGGCCGCCAGCACCAGCAGGGCCAGGAGGGCGAGGCCGGATTTCATGCCCCGTCCGATCGCCGAAAGGCGCAGCCTGGAGGCGTGAATCGGCCGGGCTTCATCCCGCCCGATCGCCGGAAGGCGCAGCCTGAAGGCGTGAATCGGCCGGCCATCACGTCCGATCGCCGGAAGGCGCAGCCTGGAGGCGTAAATCGGCCGGCCATCACGCGATCCTCGGGTCCAGCCAGCGCTGCGCCAGATCGGCCGCCAGGGTGGCGAGCATGGTCACCACCGCCACCACCAACAGCGCGAGCAGCGCCAGGTTGAAGTCATTGCCCATCACCGCGTCATAGATCAGCTTGCCCATGCCCGGTCGGGCGAAGATCGTCTCGGTGATCAGGGCGCCGGAGACCAGGGCGCCGGCATCCAGCGCCGCGATGGTCAGCAGCGGCACGCCGGCATTGGGCAAGGCGTGGTGCAGGATGATGCGGCGCTCGCTGGCCCCCTTGGCGCGGGCGGTGCGGATATGCGGCTCTGCCATCGCGGTGCTCAGGGCCGCGGCCGCGTGCCGCGCATAGGCGGCGAGATTGGCAAAGCAGAGCGTCACCACCGGCAGGATCAGGAAGCGCCAGCCCCCCTCCCCGCCCGCCGGAAGCCAGCCCAATTGCACGGCGAAGAGGATGATCAGCAGGATCCCCAGCCAGAAGGAGGGCACGGCCTGCGCCACCAGCGCGATGCCCTGGACGAAGGGCGCGGTGGCCGGCCGCAGCGCGGCCAGGGCGCCGAGCGAAATGCCAAGGCCCACGGCCAAAGCCAGTGCCAGTCCCAGCAATTCCAGCGAGCTCAGCAGCGCCGGCCCCAGCAGCGCCGCCACCGGCTGCGCAAAGAGCCGCGAATGCCCGAAGCGCCCCTCCAGCACCGCACCGGCCCAGGCGAAATAGCGGGCCATGAGCGGCTGGTCCAAGCCGTGCAGCGCCCGCAGCCGCGCCGCATCCTCGCTCGTCAGCCGCGGGTCGCCGGCGATGGCGAGGTCGATCGGATCGCCCGGCATCAGCGCGATGAGCAGGAAGGCGCAAAGCGAGAGGATCGCCGTCGTCACGACGATCTGCGCGAGGCGCGCGAGGATCAGGCGGAGCATGGATCGTGGCACACGGCTTCGACGCGGTTGCCGTCCGGGTCCAGCAGGAAGGCGGCGTAGTAATCGGCATGGTAATGCGGCCGTAGCCCCGGCGCGCCGTCATCCCGCCCCCCCGCCGCCAGCCCCGCCGCATGGAAGCCCCGCACCGCCGCCCGATCCGCGGCCCGGAAGCACCAATGCCGGCGATCCGCCACCACGCCCGGGCATTCGGCGATGGTCAGATAGCCCGCCCCTGAATCCCGCGCGCCGTAACCCATCGCCTGCGCCTCGCGCCACACGCAGGGCACCCCGAGCGCCGCCATCACCGCGTCGTAGAAGGGCGCGCTGCGCGCCAATTCGTTCACCGTGATGGAGACATGGTCCAGCATCAGCGCACCCGCCATTCCTCGACCCAGAGGCTGGAAGGGTTCAGGTGCCCGGTCGGCCGCACGCCCTCCAGCCAGGCGGGCCAGAGATGGGCGTCCTGGCGGAACCAGAGCGGCAATGCGGGCAGCTCCTCGGCGTAGATCGCCTGCAGGCGGTGCCACAGCACCCGCCGCCTCTCGCGGTCCAGCTCGATGGGCAGGGCTTCCAGCAGGGCGTCCATCTCGGCGTTGCGGAAGCCCGTGTAGTTCTGGCCCGACCAGTTGCGCTCGGCGCGAGGGATTTCCTCGGAATGCAGGCTGCTGCGCGGCACGCTTTCGGGCGCCGAGACCCAGGCGAACATCGCCGCCCCCTGGAAGCGCCGGCGGGAGAGCGTCTCGCCAAACAGCACGCGCGGCGGCTCGTTGCGGATGCGCGCCTCCACGCCGATCTGCCGCCATTGCGCCTGGATCACCTGCTGCACCGCCTCGCGCGAGCGATTGCCGGCGGTGGTGAGCAATTCGAAGGAGAGGCGCTGCCCTTCGGCATTCCGGCGGATGCCATCGGGGCCGGGAGTCCAGCCGGCCTCGGCCAGCAGCGCCGCCGCACGCGCCGGGTCATGCGGATATTTCCGGACGTTCGGGTCATGCGGCCAGTCCAGCGGGTTCACGCTGGTATGGGCCACGGTCTGCCGGCCTTCAAACAGGCGCGCCACGATCTGCGCCCGATCCAGCCCCAGCAGCAGCGCCTGGCGCACGCGCCGATCCCCGAGCGCCGGGACGTCGAGGTTCAGGTCCAGATGCTCATAGATCAGGCCGGGGCGGAATTCGGCGCGGAAGCGGCTCCCGGTGCGGCGGATCAGCGCCGTGGCCTGCTCCACCGGCAGGCCGAGTTCGCCCGCGATCATGTCCACCTGGCCGGCCAGAAGCTGCGCCTCCAGCGCCGGCGTGCTCTCCACCGTGCGGATCACGATGCGGCGGAAGGCGGGCGCCGGGCCGGACCAATGGGTGTTGCGCTCCAGCGTGATGGCCGAGCCCGCTTGCACCTGGACGATGCGGTAGGGGCCGTTCCAGAGGCCGGGGTTGGTCGGCTCCGTGTCGTAAAGGGTGCGGGTGCGGTAGGTGCGCGGGTCGCTCTCCCAGCGGGCGCGTTCCAGATGCGCGGGAAGTGGGGCGAAATCGCCCAGGCTCGCGAATTCGAAGGTCACGCGGTCGAAGCGCAGGGTGAAGCTGCGGGCGTCCTCGGCGATGAATTCATAGGCCGAGCGGAAGAATTCGGCGGGGCCGATCCCCGTGGCCGGCTCCCGCCCCGCATCATAGGTGAAGCGCAGATCGGCCGTGGTGATGGGCGTGCCATCGCCCCAGCGCAGCCCCTCGCGCAGGCGCCAGGTGACGCGCAGGCCGGGCTTGCCGTCCGGCGTCGTCTCGCGCACGGCGAGGCCGTTTTCCAGCGTGGGCAGCGTCTCGCAGAGCAGGCAGATCAACTGCCAATTCGCGTCATAGGCGGTGACGGGGCGGCGGGTGAAGCCCAGCGTATAGGACTTCGCCACCATGTTCTCGATGTTGGGATGCAGGGTGGAGGGGTATTGCGTGATGCCGATGTTCAGCGTCTCGCGCGGGGTCTGCGCGAGGCCGGGGCTGAACAGCAGCAGGACGAGGATCAGGAAACGGGTGGCCATCCACGGGCTCCATGCCAGATGCGGAGGATCGTGATGCGCTCGGGCTGCTCGCGATAGACCAAGCCGAACGCCGTGCCAGTGACTTGCAGCCAACGCACCCCTGCTGCCGATTGAAGCCGTCCTGCTCTGGGGAAGTTCCGCAGCAGATCGGCCGCTTCGCGGATGCGGCGGAGAAGTGCCAGCGCCGCGTCCGGGTTGTCTTGCTCGATGAAGGCAAGTGCCTCCTCCAGGTCGCGGCGGGCACCGCGCGCAAACCGGAGCGTCCTCACCGCGCGACAGCGGAGCCTTGCAGAATCCGGGCCTCAAGCGCGTTCATCACCGTGTCGAAATCCTCGACGCGCCCAGCCGCGACATCGGCCTCGCCCTCGGCCACGAAGGCGCGGAACGCCTCGACCTGCTCCAGGTAGAGCGACAAAGCCTTCTCGATCAGCGTGGCTTCGCTCATCCCGGCCGCTTCCGCATCGGCGCGCAGACGCACCGCGATGTCGTCCGCGATTTCCAACGTGATCCTTGCCATGCCAAACCCCTTCAGCCGGCCATTCTGCCGGAAGGACCCCAGGAAGTCGCGCGGATTCGCGCGTCCCTCACCCCGCCTTGCCCTTATGCGCCAGCGCCTCCTCCAGGCTGCCCACCCCGCCATGCGCGCGGGACCAGGCCACCGGATCCTCCAGGAACTTCCGCACGCCAGACAGCGCGCTTTCCGGGAAATAGGCCCGCTCCCGGCAGACTTCCAGCACATCCCACCAGGTCGCCAGATGATGCAAGGAAAGCCCCATGGCCTTCATCTGCTCAAAGCTGCCGGGGAAGACGCCATAATAGAACACCACGAAAGTGTGCGCGCATTTCGCCCCCGCCTCGCGCAGCGCCTCGGCGAAGCGGATCTTGGAGGCGCCGTCGGTGGTGAGGTCCTCCACCAGCAGCGTCTCCCGATCCACCGGCACATCGCCCTCGATCAGCGCGTTGCGGCCGAAGCCCTTGGGCTTCTTGCGCACATAGGCCATGGGCAGGTTCATCCGGTCCGCGATCCAGGCGGCGAAGGGGATGCCCGCCGTCTCGCCGCCCGCGATGCTCTCGATCGTCTCGAAGCCGATGGCGCGGTTGATCTTCTCGACACCCAGGTCGCAGATGCGGGTGCGGGCGCGCGGGTAGGAGATGATCTTGCGGCAATCGATGTAGACGGGCGACTTCCAGCCGGAGGTGAGGGTATAGGGTTCCTCGGGGCGGAAATTCACCGCCTTGATCTCCAGCAGGATGCGCGCCGTGGTCA
>JAIYDS010000032.1 GCA_027487385.1 Acetobacteraceae bacterium
GACATCGCCCGCGTCAGCCGTGACATGCATGGCGGCAACGGCATCGTGGACGAGTATCACGTCATCCGCCACGTCATGAACCTCGAGACGGTGAACACCTATGAGGGCACGCATGACGTCCATGCGCTGATCCTTGGCCGCGCCATCACCGGTTTGAACGCCTTCGGGTAACTCCCCACGAAAGCGCCGAAGAGGCGTTTTCGCGGGGGCCCCGGCTTGCTGCTGATCCTGGCGGGGCGGTTCATCCTCATGTGGCGAAGCCACATGAGGGCTATGGCGGGCGCGCCGTTGCGCGTGTCGCTTCTTCTGAAAAGGTGTGCCCGGCCCGATGGTTGAATTGACGGTCACGCAGATGGGGGCGGCGGGGGATGGCATCACGGCGCTGCCCGAGGGCGGGTCGGCCTTCGTGTCCTTCACCCTTCCTGGAGAGCGCGTTGCGGCGCGTGTGACGGGCAAGGATCGCGCCGTGCTGGAAGGGGTGCTCACGCCCAGCGCCGATCGCGTGGAGCCGCCCTGCCGGCACTTCACCATCTGTGGCGGGTGCTCGCTGCAACACTGGGCGGATGCGCCCTATGCCGAATGGAAGCGCGCCCGCCTGGCCGAGGCGCTCTCACGCGCGGGCTACGCTTTCCCACATGTGGCGCCGATGGTCGCGACCCCACGCGCCGTGCGCCAGCGCGCGGATCTTGGGCTGGAACGCCTGACCGATGGCCGCGTCGAGATCGGTTTCCATGAGCGCGGCGCCACCCACCTGGTGCCGATGCGCGAATGCCATGTGCTGCTGCCCGCCCTCGTGGCACTCCTGCCCGCCTTGCAGGACGCGCTGCGCGGGTTGAACGCGCTGAAGCGCCTGGGCTCCGCCATCATCAACATGCTGGATTCCGGGCCGGACATCCTGCTGCGCACCGATGCGCCGCTTTCCATGCCGGACCGCAAGCTGCTCGCCGAATTCGCCACGGGCGCCGGCATCCCGCGCATCGCCTGGGCCGGCAAGGGCGCGCCGGCCGAGGTCGCAGCCCAGGTGAAGCCGGTGCGCCACAGCCTCTCGGGCATCACCGTCGCGCCGCCGCCCGGCGCCTTCCTGCAGGCGAGTGCCGAGGGCGAGGCCGCGATCATCGCCGCCGTGCTGGCCGGGCTGCCGAAGAAGATGTCGCCCCGGGCGCGCATCGCCGATCTCTATGCCGGCATCGGCACGCTCTCCCTCCCGCTGGCCGCGCGCCATGTGGTCCAGGCCTATGAGGGCGATCCCGCGGCGGCCGAGGCGCTGCGCCTCGCGGTCAATGCCGCCCAGGCTTCGCGCGTGCAGCCCGCGCGGCGAGATCTGGTGCGCCAACCGCTGCTGCCGGCCGAACTCAAGGCCTTCGCGACCGTGATCCTTGACCCGCCCTTTGCCGGCGCGCCAGAGCAGGTGGCGCAGATCGCCCGCAGCACGCTGCCGCATCTCATCTACGTCTCCTGCAGCCCCGCCGCGCTGGGGCGGGATGCGGCGGTGCTGCGCGAGGCGGGGTTCGATCTGGTCTCCGCCACGCCGGTGGACCAGTTCCTCTGGTCGCCGCATCTGGAGAGCGTGGTTGTATTTGCCCGATGAGGATTTAAGTATCCGTTCATTCCTGGGAGATAACCAAATGCTGACGTCCAACCGCCGCACCCTGTTTGCCGGCTCCGCCGCCCTCGCCACCGCGATGGCGCTGCCCGCCGCCGCCCAGCAGGCCGCGTCACCCGCGCCCGCCGCCCAGGCGCCGGGCTTCTACCGCTTCCGCGTCGGCGGCTGGCTCGTCACCACGGTGCATGACGGCTTCTTCCGCCGCCCTCTGGAGGGCTTCGTGCGCAACGCGCCGCTGGCCGATGTGCAGGCCGTGCTGGCCGAGAGCTTCCTGCCGGGGGATTCGCTCAGCATCTCCTTCACCATCACCTTCGCCCAGCGCGGCGATACGCTGGTGGTGTTCGACGCCGGCAATGGCGTCACCGCAGCCAATGCGACGAATGGCCGCATGATCGCGAACATGGCCGCCGCAGGCATCGACCCGGCCCGCGTCACGCATGTGATCCACAGCCATTTCCACGGCGACCACATCAACGGCCTGCTCAATGCCGAGAATGGCCGCGCCTTCCCCAATGCCGAGATCATCGTCCCCGCGCCGGAATGGGCCTGGTGGTCGGACGAGGGCAACACGACGCGCAGCCCGGAGGGCCAGCGCCCGACCTTCGCCAATGCCGCGCGCCGCTTCGCGCCCTATCAGGGCCGCGTCCGCCAGATCACGCCGGGCGGCGAGGTGCTGCCGGGCATCACCTCCATCGCCGCACATGGCCACACGCCGGGCCACACCATCTATCGCATCAGCGACGGCGCGGATCAGCTGCTCTTCCTGGCCGATACGCTGAACCGCCCGGAAATCATGGCGCGCCGTCCGGACTGGCAGATCATCTTCGACTTCGACGGCGAGGCTGCCTCCAACGGCCGCCGCCGCATCCTGGACATGGTGGCGACCGACCGGATCCGCGTGACCGGCTATCACTTCCCCTTCCCGGCGAATGGCTTCTTCGCGCGCCATGTCACCGCCGGCGCGCCGGGCTTCATCTTCGTCCCGGCGGATTGGTCCAGCGCCGTCTGAGGGCCAATTCCCGGGGTCTGGGGCCTTTCGGCCCCAGACCCCGGAGGCCCCTGTTCTTCAGGCCGCCCCACCATCCCGCAAGGCGGCGATCTCCGCCGCCAGCACCGCCGCATCCGGCTCCGCCGGAAATTGCGCCTCCACCTCCACCGCCGCGGCGAGTCTTTGCTTGTAGACCGCGCGCGGCACCTCCTCCGTGCCGAATTGCGCCAGGTGCGCCGTCTGGAATTGCGCGTCCAGCAGCGTGAATCCACCCAGCCGCAGCCGCGCCACCAAATGCACCAGCGCGATCTTGGAGGCGTCATCCGCCCGGCTGAACATGCTCTCGCCGAAGAAAGCGCCGCCCAGCGAGACGCCGTAGAGCCCACCCACCAGCCGCTCGCCCTCCCAGGCCTCGATGGAATGGGCGTGGCCCTGGCGGTGCAGCGCGAGAAAGAGGGCGCGGATCTCGCCATTGATCCAGCTCTCGGCCGAGCTGGGGCGCGGCGCGGCGCATTCGGTGATCACCTGGGCGAAGGCCTGGTTGGCGGTGATGCGATAGGGCATCTGGCGCAGACGCCGCGCGAGGCGCCGGGGCAGGTGGAAGCCCTCCAGCGGGATCACGCCGCGCTGCTCGGGGTCGAGCCAATAAAGCGTGCGCGCCTCGCGGCTTTCCGCCATGGGAAACAGGCCGATTCGATAGGCCCGCAGCATCAGCTCGGGCGTCACTTCCATCTGCCGGCGGGACATCAGCGCACCTCAGGGGCCGCTGGGCGCGGCGGGGCGAAGGGGAGCAATGCGGCGCGGCGCGGATCTTCCACGCCCCCATCCTACGCCAGCCGGTCCGCGATCCGAAGTCTTCTCGAAGAGGAAGCAGATTTCCGTGCATCGCCGCATCCGACGAGGGGCCCGGCGCGTAACGCGGCATCAGACCAGGAGAGCATGATGGGCCCCCCAATCACCGTCACCGTCATCGGCCGGATTCGGCCGGAGCGGCGCCAGCATCTGCTGGCCGCCCTGCCCCGCTTCGCGGCCACGGCACGCCGCCAGCCGGGCTGCCTGGCCTTCGATTACCGCCTGGCGCAGCAGGCGCTGACCGTCACGGAGCATTGGACGGACCCGCTTCAGGCCATGCAGCATCTGGCGCGGGACCGCACGCGCCACTTCCTGGCCTTCACGCATGATTGCCTGGAAGAGCCGCCGGGCCTGACGGTCACGCCGCTGCCACGCTGAGCCGGCGCCTCAGGCGCCGCGCGCGACGAAGCGCTCCAGCCAATGGATCGTGTAGTCGCCCGACTGGAACTCGGCATCGGCCATGATGCGGCGATGCAGCGGAAGCGTGGTCTTGATGCCGTCCACCACCATCTCGTCCAGCGCGCGCTGCATGCGGGCGATGGCCTGCGGGCGGCTCGGCGCATGCACGATCAGCTTGGCCACCAGGCTGTCGTAATGCGGCGGCACGGCATAACCGGAATAGAGCGCGCTATCGACGCGCACGCCGAGGCCACCCGGCGCGTGATAGGTGTTCACCTTGCCGGGCGAGGGCGCGAAGCTCTCGGGATCCTCGGCCGTCACGCGGCATTCGATGGCGTGCCCGCTGAACTGCACATCCTCCTGCCCGTAGCCCAGCTTTTCGCCGGCAGCGATGCGGATCTGCTCGCGC
>JAIYDS010000201.1 GCA_027487385.1 Acetobacteraceae bacterium
ACATCGCCTTCCACAGCCCCGAGGCCTGGGACGATATCCGCCTGAAATCGGCCGAGACGATGCGCGATGTGCTGGTGCGCGGGTTGCGCACCAACGTCATCCCGCCCGAATCCGACTGATGCTGGACGCCACGCATGATCCCGCCCGCCGGTCCTGGGTGGAATCCGCCAATGGGCATTCGGATTTCCCCATCCAGAACCTACCGCTCGGCCTTTTCACGCCCCCGGGCGGCCATGCGCCGCGCGCCGGGGTGGCCATCGGCGATGCCATCCTGGAGCTGGAAGACGCCCCGCCGGATGGCACGCTGAACGCCTGGCTCGCGGCAGGCGAGGCCCCGCGCCGCGCCCTGCGGGAGCGGCTTTCGGCGGAACTCACCATCGGCGCCAGCACGCGGGCCCGGCTGCACCCAGCCGCCGATTGCCGGATGCATGTGCCCGCCCGCATCGGCGACTACACGGATTTCTATGTGGGCATTCACCACGCCACCGCCGTGGGCAAGCTCTTCCGCCCCGACAATCCGCTGCTGCCGAACTACAAGCATGTGCCCATCGGCTATCACGGCCGCGCCTCCTCGATCATTCCCTCCGGCACGGATTTCCGCCGCCCGCGCGGCCAGATGGCGCGCAACGGCGGCCCCGTCTTCGGCCCCTGCGAGAAGCTGGATTACGAGCTGGAACTCGGCATCTGGATCGGACCCGGCAATGAACAGGGCGCGCCCATTCCGCTGGCGGAGGCCGCGCGCCACATCGCCGGCTTCTGCCTGCTGAATGACTGGTCCGCACGGGACATCCAGGCCTGGGAGTATCAGCCCCTCGGCCCCTTCCTCGGCAAGAGCTTCGCCACCAGCATCAGCCCCTGGATCATCACCCCCGAGGCGCTGGTCCCCTTCCGCATCGCGGCCCCGCCGCGCCCCGAGGGCGACCCCGCCCCCCTGCCCTACCTGACCGACGCCACGGACCAGGCTGAGGGCGGCTTCGACATCGCGCTGGAGGCCTGGCTGGTCACCCCCGGCCTGACCGCCCAGGGCCTGCCACCGCACCGCATCGCCGACAGCAACGCCCGGCACATGTATTGGACCGTGGCGCAGATGGTGGCGCATCACAGCTCCAATGGCTGCAACCTCAACCCGGGCGATCTGTTTGGCTCGGGCACCATCTCGGGGCCGGAGCGGGATGGCTATGCCAGCCTGCTGGAAGCCACCCAAGGCGGCACGCAGCCGCTGCGCCTGGCCTCGGGCGAGGAACGGCGCTTCCTGGAAGATGGGGATGAGGTGATCCTGCGGGCGCAGGCCCGGCGAGAGGGGTTCGTCACCATCGGGTTTGGGGAGTGCCGGGGGCGGGTCATCGGATAAAAAAAGGGCCTCCGGCGGCTGGGGCCGAAAGGCCCCAGACCCCTTCACCTGAAGGGCTGCGTCAGCAGGGGCAACACTTTCTGCTCGGCGGGGGCGCGGTAGCCTCTGATGCCCAGCACCAACTCACCCGCCCAGCTGCCGCGCCATGAGCCGAAGAGTCGGTCCCAGACCGAGAGACAGAAGCCGTAGTGGCTGTTCGTCTCCTCCATCCGCTCCGAATGGTGGATGCGGTGCAGATTTGGCGTGACGATCACCCAGCCCAGCGCACGGTCCAGCCGGGGCGGGATGCGGATGGCGGCATGCTCGAAGAGGCTCGCCGCGTTCAGGATGATCTCGAAGGCCACCACCCCCTCGGGCGGGGCGCCCAGCGCCACGGCGGCGGCGATCTTCACCCACATGGAGAGCCAGATCTCGATGGGGTGGAAGCGCAGCCCGGTGCTGGCATCCATCTCCGGGTCCGCGTGGTGGACGCGATGCAGCCGCCAAAGCCAGGGGACGGCGTGGAAGATGCGGTGCTGCCAATAGATCAGCAGGTCGAACAGCACGACCGTCAGCGGGATGGCGAGCCAGGCGGGCGCATCCAGCCAGTTCAGCAGCCCGATGTCGCGCGATTGCGCCCACAGCGCGGCACCCACTGCCGCCAGCGGCAACAGGAAGCGCACCGTCACCGCCCCCAGCGCCACCAGGCCGAAATTCGGCAGCCAGCGCCGCCAGCCCAGCGGGCGCGGCACGTTCCACGGAATTAGCCTCTCGGCGGCCAGCAGCAGGCCCAACACGCCGAGGAAGGCGACCAGGCGGATCGTAGCTTCGGACATGACTGAGAGATGGGGCGTGCCGACCCCGTCACCAGGGGGGAAACCCTGGGGCCCTGCCGGCGTTCTCCCCTCGCAACACGGGGAGGGCGGCATGGCGATGATCGGCAAGGGGGGGATGGCCCTGGCGGCGCTGGGCCTGGCGCTCGGGATGGCCGCCCCGGCCCTCGCGCAGCCGCGGCATGACCAGGGGCGCCACAATGGCAATCGCGGCCAGGAGCGCCGCCACATGCCGCGGCCGAATTACAGCGCGCCGCTCTTCGGCTTCGGCCTTTTCGGACCGCCGGTGATGATGCGGCCGCATGTCGCGCCGCCGCCGCCCGTCTACTACCCGCCGCCGCCACGCGGCTACTACCGGGCGCCCCCGCCCGCCTATTACGGCTACTGAGCCGATGCCCCTCTTTCCCGGAGTGTTCCGCATGAGCCCGTTCCGCATCGCGATCCCCACCCTCGTCCTGAGCCTGGTCCTGCCCCTCACCGCCATGGCGCAGACCAGCGCCCCGCCCGCAAATGCCGGGGCCGCGCGGCGCGAGAGCGCCTCCATGACGCCCGAGCAGCGGGCGCAGCGTGTCGAGACGCATCTGGCGCAACTGCGCGCGCAGCTGGCGATCACCCCGGCGCAGCAGGCGCCATGGGAGGCCTTCGCCAAGATCAGCCGCGACAACGCGACCGAGTTGCATGACCGCTTCCAGCAGCGGGAGACGCAATTCTCCCGCATCAACGCGGTCGAGAACATGGCGGATTATGCGACCATCGCGGAACTCCACGCGACGCAGCTGCGTCGCCTGGCCACCGCCTTCCAGGCGCTTTACGCCGTCCTCTCGCCCGAGCAGCAGCGCAGCGCGGATGTGGGCTTCCGAACCCGCCGCACCCCAGGCGCCGCCCCGGGCTGATCACCGATCCGGCGCGGGTCTTTTGGCCGTCAGGCGGCCTGCGCCAGCTGCGTCCAATTCGGATTGACCAGTGGCGAGGCGCCGCCCAGCTTGCGCCGCGCCTCCAGATATTCCCGGTGCAGCCGCGCGACCAACTCGCCCGCTGGCAGCACCGCATCAATGCCCGAGACGCTTTGCCCGGCGCCCCAGATGTCCTTCCACTTCTTGTTGCGGCCCTGGGCGAAGCTCATCGCCGACTTGTCGGAGGTTTCCAGATTGTCCGGGTCCAGCCCGGCATTCCGCACCGAGGGCTTCAGGTAATTGCCATGCACCCCGGTGATGAGGTTGGTGTAGACGATGTCATCGGCGCCGGCTTCCACCAGCATCTGCTTGTAGTCGTCCACCGCGCGGGCTTCCTCGGTGGCGATGAAGGCGGAGCCCATATAGGCGAAATCGGCGCCCATCGCCTCGGCGGCCAGGATGCTGCGGCCATGCGCGATGGAGCCCGAGAGCGCGATGGGCCCATCGAACCAGGCGCGGGTTTCCTGCATCAGCGCGAAGGGGCTTTGCGCGCCGGCATGGCCGCCCGCGCCGGCGGCCACCAGCACCAGCCCATCGGCGCCCTTCTCGATCGCCTTGTGGGCGAAATTCTGGTTGATCACGTCATGGATCACATGGCCGCCATAGGAGTGGATCGCCTCATTCACCTCCGGCCGCGCGCCAAGCGAGGTGATGACCAGCGGCACCTTGTGCTTCACGACGAGCTTCAGATCCTCGTCCAGTCGGTCATTCGAGCGGTGGACGATGAGGTTCATGGCAAAGGGCGCGGAGGGCCGGTCTGGATTGGCGCGGTCATGTTCAGCGAGCCGCCCGCTGATTTCGTAGAGCCAGTCATCCAGCTGCTCCAGCGGCCGGGCGTTGAGCGTGGGCATGGAGCCGATGACGCCCGCGGTGCATTGCGCGACGACGAGATCCGGCACGGAAATGATGAAGAGCGGCGAGCCGATGAGCGGCAGGCGCAGGCGGCCCTGAAGCTTCTGGCGCAAATCCATGGGGGCGTTCCTTTCCGTTTTGGCGAGGCTAGCAGCCCGGCGGGATTTGCCAAATGAGGGGGAAGATGGCCTCCGGCGGCTGGGGCCGAGAGGCCCCAGACCCCAGGGATTGGGGCCAGCGCCAAGCTCAGAAGGCCGGCACTGGCCCAAGTTTTGGGGTCTGGGGCCTCTCGGCCCCAGCCGCCGGAGGCCTTTTCCTCACCCCGCCGCGTCCCGCTCCCGCTCCGCCAGGCCCCGCAGCGCCAAGCGTGCCGCAGTCGCGATCTCCGGCGCGCGCGCCTGCCGGGCCAGGGTCTCGGATTGCTGCAGCCAGCGCCGCGCCTCGGCAAACTCGTTGCGGGCGGCGGCCCCCCGTCCGGCGCGCAGCAGCAGGTCGGCCGCCGCGGCATTCTCGCCCTGGCGGCGCGCGGCCTCTGCCTCCAGCGCGAGGGCGCGGGACAGGCCGCGATAATCCAGCCCCTCGCGCCGCAGCTGGGCGGCCTCGGCGGCCAGGCGGCGGGCGTCAGGTCCATCGCCCGCGTCCAGCGCCGCGCGGGCCGCGAGTTCCCGCGCATCGGCGCGGAAGCCGCGCGCCTCGGGCTCACCCAGGGCGGCCCGGGCGGCGGCGAGGCCCGCCGCATCGCCCCGCCCAGCGGCCACCAGCCCGCGCAGGAACCAGGCGCGGCGGAGCACATCGGCATCATCGCCCGTAATCGCCCCGGCCACGCGCCCAGCACCGGCCAGATCGCCGGTGCGATACAGGGCCAGCGCCTCGGTCAGCCGCAGCGCATCGGGGACAGGGGCGTTGCGGCGCAGCAGCTCGGCCTGCACCTCGCGCGACGTGGCCAGCGCCGCGGAGTTACGGTTGCGGGCCAGCTCCGCGGCGGCGAGGCCGATGCCCGCATCGGCGATGGCCGAGGCGTCATCCCGTTCGCGCGCGCGGGCGAGCGCGGTGCCATAGAGCCGCGTGGCCTCGGCCGGGCGGTCCAGTTCGAGGGCGAGGCGGCCGGCGCGGGCGGCACGGCCCAGCGTCTCATCCGGGGGTGGCGGCGCGGGCGCGGGCGTGCTGCCGCAAGCGGCGAGAAGGGGCAGCGCCAGCCATGGGAGGCGCCTCACGGGCGCAGCCTCTCGGCGGCCGGGCGGCGCGGCTCGGGCGCGGGCGGGCCACTGCCGCCCAGCAGCCACATCCCGCGCAGCTGGGTCAGCAGCAATTCCAGCTCGCGCGTCGTCTGCTGGGTCTGCAGCAGCAGGCCCGGCACATTGCCGGTGCTTTCCTCGACATTGCGGACGGTCTGCGGCACCCGCTGCGTGGCGCGGGAGACGTCGCGCGTCGCGGCCTGGAGGTTGGCCAGCGTCTGGTCCACGCGGCGCATCAGCGCGGGCAGGCTGCTGTTCGGGCCGGATTCGGCCATCAGACGCTCCGCCTGGGCGGCCAGGCCGTCGAAGCGCTGAACGAGCTGCGCGCCGCCGCGCAGCAGGGCCGTCAGTTCCCGCGCCGTCTCCTCCGCGCTGCGGGCGAATTGGTCATCCGTCATCAGGCGGCCGAAGGAGCCTTCGCCGCGCTCGGCGCTTTCCACGAAGCGTGCCGCGAAGCGCGAAACCCGGCCGATATCCTCCAGCACGGGCAGGGCGCGGTCCCGCAGCTGCTCCAGCACCTGCAATTGCGAGGGCTCGCCGGTGGCTTCCAGGCTGGCCTGGGCCCAATCCAGGCCAGCGCCCTCGCCCCGGCCGATGAAGAGGAAGGCGGGCCCGACACCACCCAGCCGGCTGCGGATCAGGACGGGGGAGTCGCGACGAATGAAGTCCCGCGCCTCCGGCTGCTCGATCAGGATTTCCGCGACAAGGCGGCGCTGCGGGCCGAAGGCGATGCGCTGCACCGTGCCGGCGCGCAGGCCGAGCACCTGGACCTCGGCCCCCGCCTCCAAGCCGGCGGTGCCCTCGGGCGGGAGGAGGATGCGCAGGGGGGAACCGCCCTGGCCCAGTGCGGGCAAGGGAAGCAGGCAAAGGGCGAGCAGAAGGACCCGCCCGGTTCGCCGCCACATCGAACCGATCATGTTGCCCCTCGGCGAAGATTGCCGCGCGAGGCTATCCCCCGCCGACGCGCCGCGGCAAGCGGCGCCTCACCCCAGCCCGGCCAGCTCCTCGCTGTGGCGCTCCAGCACCTGGCGGCGCTTGATCTTCATGGTCGGCGTCAGCAGCCCGTTCTCCACGGTGAAGGCCTCCGGCAGGGTACGGAAGCGGCGGATGCGCTCGATGTTGGAGAGGCGCGCATTCACCCGCTTCACCGCCTCGCCCACGCGCTCCGCCTGGCCTTCGGCGGGGACGATCAGCGCCACCACGCCCGTCATCCCCTCGCCCGCCGCGACCGCCTGGGCCACCTCCGGCTCGCCCGCCAGCATGGTTTCGATCTTGGAGGGGGCGACCATGTCGCCGCCCTTCAGCTTGAAGAAATCCCGCTTGCGATCGGTGATGTGGATGCGCCCCTCGCGCAGTTCCGCCACATCGCCGGTGTGCAGCCAGATCTCGCTTTCACCCGGCGGGACGCGAAGGGCCTGGGCCGTGGCCTCGGGGTTGTTCCAATAGCCATCCATCACCAGCGCGCCCTTGACCAGCAGCTCGCCATCCTCGGCCAGGCGCACCTCCACCGCGGGCAGCGGCTTGCCGACGCTGCGGCGGTCATTGTCCCAGGGCAGGTTCACGCTGATCACAGGCCCGGCCTCGCTCTGGCCATAGCCCTGGATGATGGTGACGCCGAGCGCCATGAAGAAGCCGGAGAGCTCAGGGTCCAGCCGGGCGCCGCCAGAGACCAGCGCCTCGATCTCGCCCCCGAAGCGCGCTCGCACCTTGGCGCGCACCAGCCGGTCCAGCACCGCATCCTGCAGCCGCTCGAACAGGCCGAGGGGCGGGCCGTCCAGCTTGCGCAGCCCCAGCGCAATGGCCCGCTGGAACAGCTTGAGCCGAAGCCCACCCTCCTTTTCCAGCGCCGCCATCATCCGCTCCCGGATCACCTCGAAGAGGCGCGGCACGGTGGTGATGAGATGCGGCCGGTGCTCGGCGAATTCGGCCAGCAGCTTGTCCGCGCCGCGCGAGAAGATCACCTGATAGCCGCAGGCCGGCATGAGAAAGCCGCCCACCGTATGCTCATAGCTGTGCGAGAGCGGCAGGAAGGAGAGGTAGCGCCCGTTGCGCACCCCGATCTGGTCGATCAGCCGCTTGGCGCTGGCGCAATTGGCCAGCATGGAGCGGTGGGGCAGCATCACCCCCTTGGGATTGCCGCCCGTGCCCGAGGTGTAGATCAGGCAGGCCAGCCGCCCGGCCGGGATCTGCTCCACCTCGGCGATCAGCATGGCGAGGTCCGCCGGCGTCGCCGAGAGCTCCGGCCAATGCATGGACCGGGTCTCGGACGGCGTGGGGGGCGGCTCATCCATGCAGATGAGCAAATCAAGCCCATGGGCGCGTGCCGCACCGCCGATGACCCGCACCGCCAGCATGTCGGTCGAGACGATGGCGACCCGCGCCCCGCTGTCCCGCAGGATATGGGCGTGATCCAGGACGGTGTTGGTCACATAGGTCGGCACGGTGACGGCGCCGATGGCCATGATGGCATTGTCGGCAATCATGAATTCGGGGCGATTCTCGCTCACCAGCAGCACACGGTCCCCGGGCATGACGCCCTGGGCGCGCAGCCCGGCGGCGAGATTCGCCACTTGCTGGCAGAACTCCCCCCGGCTCATGCGGTGCCAGGCGCCATCGCGCCAGAAGCCCAGCATGGGCCGGTCGGGCGCCTGGATGGCGAGGGAGAAGATCAATCCGGGCAGGCTTGTCGCCTGTTCCACGGTCTGGGGCATGGCTGGACGTTCCGGTCTGGGCATTTGGCCGCTTGGCCGCGGCGTGATCGCGCATATATGTGAGCCATGCAAATGATCCCAGGCCGCGCCCCTGAAATGATGCGCTCCCCGCTCGATGCCGCTGCCGGCGACACCCCTCTCCCCTCCTGGGACCTCTCGGATCTCTACCGGGCGCCGGATGACGCCGTCCTGACGGCGGACCTGGCCCGGGCCGAGGAACAGGCCCGCGCCTTCCAGGAACGCCTCTCCGGCAAGCTGGCCGGCCTCTCGGGCGATGCCCTGGCCGAGGCCATCAGCGAATATGAGCGCATCGAGGAAGTGCTGGGCCGGGTGATGAGCTTCGCCCAGCTCCTCTTCTCGGGCGATGCGCAGAACAGCGAAAACGGCCGCTTCTACCAGACCATGCAGGAGCGGGTGACGCAGATCTCCTCCCACCTGGTCTTCTTCACGCTGGAATTGAACCACGTGGCCGAGGCCGCGCTGGAGGAAAAGCTGAAGGCCAGCCCCGCCCTGGCCCGCTTCCGCCCCTGGCTGCGCGACCTGCGCGTCTGGCTGCCGCACCAGCTCTCCGACGAGATGGAACGCCTCCTGCACGAGAAAGAGGTGACGGGCCGTGCCGCCTGGAACCGCCTCTTCGACGAGACCATGGCGAACATGACGGTGACGGTGAGCGGCGAGGAGCTCTCGGTCAGCGCCGCGCTGAACAAACTCTCGGATGCCGACCGCGCGGTTCGCGAGGCGGCGGCGAAGGGGGTTTCAGAGGCGTTTGGCAGCCGCATCCGGCTGTTCAGCCTCATCACCAACACGCTGGTGAAGGACAAGGAGGTGATGGACAAGTGGCGCAACCACCCGCGCCCCGGCTCCTCCCGCAACCGCGCCAATATGGTGGAAGACGAGGTGGTGGACGCGCTGGTGACGGCCGTGCGCGAGAGCTTTCCCCGACTTTCGCACCGCTACTACAGCATGAAGGCCAAGTGGCTCGGCCTTGAGAAGCTGATGCATTGGGACCGCAATGCGCCGCTCCCGCGCGACGCGGACAGCACCATCCCCTGGCCGCAGGCCGTGCAGCAGGTGCGCGCCGCCTATGCCGGCTTCTCGCCCGAGATGGAAAAGCTGGCCGCGCCCTTCTTCGACAAGCCCTGGATTGATGCCGCACTCCGCCCTGGCAAGTCGGGCGGCGCCTTCGCCCACCCGACAGTGCCGAGCGCCCACCCCTATCTGCTGCTGAACTACCACGGCAAGGCGCGGGACGTGATGACGCTGGCCCATGAACTCGGCCATGGCGTGCACCAGCGTCTGGCGGCCGAGCAGGGCTATCTGATGTCCAGCACCCCGCTGACGCTGGCCGAGACCGCCAGCGTCTTCGGCGAAATGCTGACCTTCCGCGCCCTGCTCGATGCCGAGGCGGACCCCGCCAAGCGCCGCCTGCTGCTGGCCGGCAAGGTGGAGGACATGCTGAACACGGTGGTGCGCCAGATCGCCTTCTACCGCTTCGAGACCCTGGTCCATGACGAGCGCCGCCATGGCGAGCTCTCATCCGAGCGCATCGGCGAGATCTGGATGCAAGTGCAGACCGAGAGCCTCGGCCCGATCTTCGACTTCACGCCGGATTACGCCTGCTATTGGGCCTATATCCCGCATTTCGTGCACTCGCCCTTCTACGTCTATGCCTATGCCTTCGGGGATTGCCTGGTGAATGCGCTCTACGGCGTGTATCGCGACGGCAGCGTGCCGGATTTCGAAGGCAAGTACATGGCGATGCTGAAGGCCGGCGGCACGCTGCGGCACAAGGAATTGCTGGCGCCCTTCGGCCTCGATGCCTCGCGGCCCGATTTCTGGAAGCGCGGGCTGGATGTGATTTCCGGCTTCATCGATGAACTGGAGCAGACCTCTTGAGCGACCGCGAAAGCTCCTTCTTCGGCGAGGTGCGGCGCATGGCGCGCACCTCCGGCGCCGTGACCGGCATCGCGGCGCGGGTGGCGGGGGAGCGTTTCCTCGGCATCAAGACCAACAAGGACGCCCATGCGGGCGACCTCAAGGCGATCCTGGGCGGGCTGAAGGGGCCGATGATGAAGGTGGCGCAGTTCCTCGCCACCATTCCGGACGCGCTGCCCGAGGAATACGCGCGCGAACTCGCCACCCTACAATCCAATGCGCCGCCCATGGGCTGGGCCTTCGTCAACCGCCGCATGGGCACGGAGCTCGGCCCCACCTGGCAAAAGAATTTCTCCGAGTTCGGACGTGAGGCCGCCGCCGCGGCCTCGCTCGGCCAGGTGCACCGGGCGAAGCTGCAGGACGGCACGGAGGTCGCCTGCAAGCTGCAATACCCGGACATGAATTCCGTGGTGGAGGCGGATCTCAAGCAGCTCAAGCTCGGCATGCAGCTCTATCGCAAGATGGACAGCGCGCTCGACAATGACGACGC
>JAIYDS010000054.1 GCA_027487385.1 Acetobacteraceae bacterium
AGAGCTTGATGATCCGGTTCACGCCGGGGATCTTCGATTCACCGCCCACATAGGGCTCGATCGAGAGGATGGAGGGGCGGGGAAGCAGCGCGTTCATGGGGTTACCTGGTCCCTCGTTCGGGAATGGCATAGCGGCCGAGCACGGCGGCGCCGGGGGGCGGCGCCTCCAGCGTCTCGACCAGGGCACGGGTGAAGCCGGGCTCCCGCCGCATGATCAGCACGCGGCCGGCACCGCAATGGGCGGCCAGGGCGGAGCGGCTCGGCTCGCCCGGCATTTCGATGCGCAGCAAGGTGGCGTCGCGGCCCGAGGGGTCGGCCGGGTGTAGGCCGATCACGGCGGCTTCCAGCGGCGGCTCCCGCTCGGAGACGAAGGGCAGCCGGGCGATGACCGAAAGATGGGCCGCGTCAAACCGTGTCCACCATTCCTCGGCCTGATTGTCGCTTTCGCGCGGCCAGGGCAGCACGGCGATGCTGGCATCCCGCCCCCCCAGCGCCGCCAGGGCGGCGCCAAGCGAAGGGTGTTGGCGCTGCGGCGTGGCGACGCCGAAATGTTCGGCAGCGAGGCGCGCCAGGGCGGGGTCCGCCGGCAGCGCCACGGAGAAATTGCCCTGCTGCGCGACGGAACTGGCAAAGAGCTCGCGCCAGAGGCGGACCAGGGCGGTGCGGGGCAGGGGGCCGGCATGCCGGGCCAGCAGCCTGCGCAGGATCGCGGCCTCGCGCCCCGGGCGCAGCACGGTGCCGGCGGGCTTGGCCTGGCTGGCGCTGAGGCGCTGCACCACCTCGGCCCGGCGCATCAGAAGGTCATGCAGCGCGTCGTCGAGGCTGTTGATCTCGGCGCGCAGCGCCTCCAGCGCATCGGGGTGGGATTTTGGTTCGGACATAAGGAGATGACGCATAGCCGCGCCAGCCGGTTACGCCAAGTTGCCCGAAGCCGGGGCAAGCCCTATCTCTCGGCTGGAATGAACGAGATCGCCCCCTTCCCCGAGGTTGCGCACCAGCGGGCCATCCTGCCCGAGGGGCTGGTGCTGGATTGCGGCGCGGTGATCCGGCCCCTGGCGGTGGCCTGGCGCAGCTATGGCACGCTGAATGCGGACCGCAGCAACGCCATCCTGGTCTGCCACGCCCTGACGGGTGACCAATATGTGGCCGAACGCCAGCCCGTCACCGGCAAGGGTGGCTGGTGGGAGGCGATCATCGGCCCCGGCAAGCCGGTGGACACGGATCGCTTCTTCGTCATCTGCGCCAATGTGCTGGGCGGCTGCATGGGCTCGACCGGCCCGCGCGAGGAAATGACGGATGAGAATGGCGCACCCCAGGGCCGCCCCTGGGGAACGGATTTCCCCGTGGTCACCATCCGGGACATGGTGCGGGCGCAGAAGAAGCTGATCGAGCATCTGGGCATCACCCGGCTGCTGGCGGTGATCGGCGGCTCCATGGGCGGCATGCAGGTGCTGGAATGGGCCGCCACCTTCCCCGAGGCGGTGTTTGCCGCGGCCCCCATCGCCTGCGCCACGCATCACTCGGCGCAGAACATCGCCTTCCATGAGGTGGGCCGCGCCGCCATCCATTCCGACCCCGACTGGAAGGAAGGCCGCTATTGGGAGGATGGGCGCATCCCCGCCCAGGGGCTTTCGGTGGCGCGCATGGTGGCGCACATCACCTACCTCTCCGAGGCGGCGCTGACCCGCAAATTCGGCCGCCGCCTGCAAGGAGCGAGCGCGCTGACCTTCCTGGAGGATGTCTTCCAGGTGGAAAGCTACCTCCGCCATCAGGGCAGCACCTTCGTGCGCCGCTTCGATGCCAATTCCTATCTCACCATCACCCGCGCCATGGATTATTTCGACCTGGCGCATGAGCATGGCAGCGTCGCCGCGGCCTTCCAGAACACGCCGACGCGCTTCTTCGTCGCGAGTTTTTCGTCGGATTGGCTTTTCCCCACCAGCGAAAGCCGCGCCCTGGTGCGGGCGCTGAACGCCGCCGCGGCACGGGTCAGCTTCGTGGAGATCACCACCGACAAGGGGCATGACGCCTTCCTGCTGGACGAGCCGGAATTCCATCGCGCCCTGGGCGGCTTCCTCGCCGGCGCCGCGCGGGATGCGGGGCTGTGATGGCGTCCCGCGCCGCGCATTGCGAATGCGAGGCGAAGTGCCGAGCCGAAACGCTGCAGCATTTCGAGCCCAGCCGGCGCCCGGCGCCTGAAGGCGCACATCATGGTGCTGGACGCCATTCTTCATGGCGTCCCGCATGAGCGGCGCACTCCTGATGCGCGCCCAGGCGCGCAACAACGCCTGGGCGAATGAGCGCCTGCTGAGCGCCGTCCAGGCGCTGGACGAGGAGGCGTTCCACGCCCCGCGCCAGGGCTTCTTCCCTTCGCTCTGCGCCACGCTGAACCACATCCTCATCGTGGACCATTTCTACGTGGACGCGCTGGAGGGCGGCACGCTCGGCCCCGCCGCCTGGGCCAATCCCGAGCCCTGCCAGGATGTGCCGAGCCTGCATGCCGCGCAGCGCGCGGTGGATCGCCGCCTGATCGCCTGGTGCGATGCCATGGCGGAGGCGGACCTGGCCCGCATCATCGCCGTGCAGCGCGGCCAGCGTGTGCAGCGCGAGCGCGCGGACCGGCTGCTGCTGCACCTGTTCCAGCACCAGATCCATCACCGCGGCCAGGCGCATGCCATGCTGGGCCGCACCGCGCCGCAACTGGACGAGTTCTATTGCTGGGCGGAGGCGCCGCTGCGCGCGCCCGAATTCGCCGTGCTCGGCTGGGGCGAGGATGACCTCTGGCAGGAGCGCCGCTGATGGCGGGTGACGCGATTCAATATGTCGCGAAGAACATGCGCCTGGACCTTCGCCTCATCGCGGAGATGATCCCCGAAGGCGCGCGCATGCTCGACATCGGTTGCGGCGACGGCGCGCTGATGGCGCATCTGGCGGCCGAGAAGCGGGTGGATGCGCGCGGCATCGAGATCGACATGCAGGCCGCGACCGAAGCGGTGGCGCAGGGCCTGGCCGTCATCCATGGCGATGCCGATAACGATCTCGCCTTCTACCCCGACGGCGCCTTCGACTATGTGGTGCTGAGCCGCACGCTCCAGGCGGTGGAGCGCCCGCGCGAGGTGCTGCGCCAGATGCTGCGCATCGGCCGCCACGCCATCGTCAGCTTCCCCAATTTCGGCCATTGGGAGGTGCGCTGGAAGTTGCTGCTGGGCGGCCGCATGCCGGACACCGAGACCTGGTCCCGCCCCTGGTACGAGACACCCAATATCCACCCTTGCACCATCCTCGACTTCTTCGCGCTCGCGGAGTTGGAGGGCTATGCGATCGAGCGCTGGCTCGCGGTGGATGAGCGCGGGTTGAAGGCGCCCTGGACGCGCTCCGTGCGGCTGGCGAATTTGTTCGGACAGCAGGCGCTGTTTCAATTGCGGCGGAAATAACCGCGCCATTTCAGTGGCGCCCGGCCCTGTCACTTGTTACAGAGCGGCGTGGGCGGCCCAATCATCCGTCACGGCTAATCAGATCCCAGGGAGGGTTGCACATGGCGCGAGTGGCATTGGTGACGGGCGGTCAGCGGGGCATCGGCGCCGCGATCAGCGAAGGGCTCAAGGCGGCCGGGCGCAAGGTCGTCGCCAGCTATGCCGGCAATGACGCCGCCGCCGCCGCCTTCACCGAGCGCACCGGCATTGCCTGCATCAAGTTCGACGTCTCCGATTTCGACGCCTGCGTCGCCGCGGTGGCGAAGGTGCAGGAAGAGCACGGCCCGATCGAGATCCTGGTGAACAATGCCGGCATCACGCGCGATGCGATGATGCGCAAGCTGACGCGCCAGATGTGGGATGACGTCATCGATACCAACCTCGGCTCCTGCTACAACATGTGCAAGGCCGTGTGGGACAGCATGAGCGCCGCGAAGTTCGGCCGCATCGTGAATATCGGGTCGGTGAACGGTCAGGCAGGGCAGCTGGGTCAGGTGAACTATGCCGCCGCCAAGTCGGGCATCCATGGCTTCACCAAGGCGCTCGCCCAGGAGGGTGCCCGCAACCAGATCACGGTGAACGCCATCGCGCCGGGCTATGTGGACACCGAGATGGTGCGCGCCGTGCCGGCCGACGTGCTGGAGAAGATCATCGCCCGCATTCCGCGCGGCCGCCTGGGCACCGCCGAGGATATCGCGCGCGGCGTGGTTTTCCTGACGGCTGATGAGGCGGATTTCATCACCGGCTCCACGCTTTCCATCAATGGCGGTCAGCATATGTACTGAGGCGGGCGCCCTCCCCTGCCGCGCCGCCGCCTGATAGGCTGCGGCGCGTGCAGCAGCGGAATCAGGGCCTGACCTCGCTCGACGACCTCACCCGGCCGGCGGATGCCACCGATGCCGAGATGGCGTTCCGGTTTGTCCTGGGGCGCGCGCCGGCCCGCGCCAGCGACCTGGAGGAGCATCCCGGCCGGCCGCTGGGCGAGGTGCTGCGCCATTTTCTCCGCTCCCGCGAGTTTCGCGACAAGGTGCTGCCGAGGCTCGCACCAGGGACTGCGCAGCCCGAGACCTTGCTCGAGCCCGCCCTCGCCGCCTGGTGCGCCGATGTGCTGAACCTGCCCGGTGCGCGGCGCTGGCCCACGGCGCTGGCGGCCTGGCTGAACGACCCCGCCCCACGCCTCGCGGTGGCAGAGACGTCGGGCAAGCCGCCAGCGCCGGTTGCGGCGCCGGAGGACTGGCGCCAGATCCTCCCCCGCCTGCTCTGCGGTCCCGCGGCAGCGCGGCCACTGCGCGAAGCCACCTGCCTCCCGGCCGCGCGGCAGATGGTGCTGTCGCCCGAATGGCGGGAGGCGGTGCTGCGGCCCTTGGCCGAGGGCGGGCTGACGCCCCAGCCCGCCGATCCCGCCGGGCGGGCCCTGGCCCTGGCCCAGCTCTGCCCAATCCCGGCTTCGGCCGGGGCGGATTGGGCCGGGCTGCTGCTGCATCTGCTGGGGCATGCCGAGTCCCGCCTCCGGCTGGAAGCCGCGGAGGATTGGTTCGAATGCACGCCGCCCCTGGCCGCGGCGCTGCCCGGGCTGATCGCGCTGCGCGACGCGGCCGCGCGCCGCCCCGCGCCGGCGGTCAGTGCCCCTCCACCCCCCACCGGTGCGCGTCCGCATCGGCACTGGCCGCGCGCCTTGCAGGCGGCGCGGGCTGGCCAAGTGGCGGAGGCGCTGAAGCTGCTGCCTCGCATCACCGCGGAGGCCCCGGACCAGGCCGAGCCGTGGCTGCTCCAGGCGGAACTGCTGGCGCTGACCGGTGCCTGGGCCGCCGCCGAAGCAGCGCTGGCCCGGGCGCCCGCTGGCGTGGCGCGCCACCTCCTGGCCGCGCGCTTCGCCATCCGCGCCGGGCGCCCGGAGGAGGCGGCGCGGGAATTGGCCGCGGTGCCCCCCGACACGCCGGAGCGCCAGGCGCTGCTGGGCGCGGCCGGCCCCCTGCGCCTCGCCCTCAGCTTCGCGCCGCCCGCGCAACTGGCCGCCGCCCTGGCCGCCGCCCCCCTCGCGCCGCTCGCCGAACCCGCCTTGCAAGGGCGCGAATACCTGCTGCACCCGGCGCTGGCCCACCTGCCACCGCCGCCCGGCGCGCCGCACGGGCTGCTGCTGGCCCTGGCGCGCAGCGCGGCGGAGCCCGCCCAGGCCCGCCGCCATGCCGAGGCCGCGGCCGCACAGCGCCCTGAGGATGCCGAGACGCTGCTGCTCCTGGCGCTGGCCATCCGCCAATCCGGCGACCACCAGGGCGCGGCCGATGTGCTGGACCGCCTGCTGCACCATCACCCCGCGCATGAGCAGGCGGTGGAGCGCCGGCTGACCTACGAGCTCGACCTCGTCCGCGTGGACCCGCTGCGCCCCCGCGCCCGGCTGGAGGAATTGCTCACCCGCCGGGGCATCGCGCTGCATCGCCGCCTGGCGCTGGAGCCCGGCAACCGGGCGCTGCGGCTGGAGCAGGCCCGGCTGGCGCTGGCCGGCGGCGCCTTGGCCGAGGGCCGCGCCGTGCTGGAGGCGCTGGCGCAGGACCATCCCGGCTGGGCCGCGCCCATCGCCGCGCTGATGTATCACGCGCAGGAGATGCAGGATCACGCCGCCGTCATTGCCGCCTTTGCCCGCCTGCCGGAGGCTGAGCGCGGCCAGCGCGCCGTCGTCGCCGCCGCCAAGGCGCTGCGCCTTTCGGGCGAGGTCGAAGCGGCGCAGGCCCTGCTGGCCGAGCATCTGCCGCGTGGGCTGCCCGACATCCGGCGCGAGCATGCGCGCAACCATTTCTTCGCCGGCCGCTTCGCCGAGGCGGCGCGTGAGGCCGAAGACTGGCCCGCCGCCGATGTGGAATTCGGCCTTCTCGCCATGGCTATCGCGCTGGAGCAGGGCTTGCCCCAGGCCGCGCTGCGCCACGCGGCGCGGCTGGAGGCGGCGGGGGCGGAGCGCGCCTTCCCGCTCGAATTCCCGCTCTTCCGCTGCGCCGCGCTGACCCGCGCGGGAGATTGGGCGGCGGGGCTGGCCGCCCTTGACCCGATGTTCGCCCGCTACGGCGCCCGCCCGCTGCGGCGCGATGCGGCCCTGCCCGGCGCCGCCTTCGACCGGCTCCGCGGCCTGGGCGAGAGGGCGGAGGACGGCCCCAAGGTCTCCGTGGTGATGACCAGCTTCAACAGCGCCGCCTATCTGCCCACGGCGGTGCGCTCCATCCTGGAGCAGAGCTGGCGCAACCTCGAACTCATCATCGTGGATGATGCCAGCACGGATGAAACCCCCGCCCTGCTGCGCGCGCTGGAACAGCAGGATCCCCGCCTGCGCGTGATCCTCAAATCCACCAATGACGGCACCTATGTCAGCAAGAACATGGGTCTCCTGCAGGCGACGGGGGAGTTCATCGCCTTGCAGGATTCCGACGATTGGTCGCATCCGGACCGCCTCGCCTGCAGCATCGGCCAGTTGCTGCGCCGGCCGGAGCTGATCGGCCTCACCACCGATTGGCTGCGCATGACGAGCGAGGGGGAGGTGGTGATCAAGGCGGGCGGGCAGATCTCGCATCTCTGCTGCATCTCGCTCGTCTTCCGCCGCGCGCCGGTGCTGGAACGGATCGGCTTCTTCGACAGCGTGCGGGTGGCGGCGGATCTGGAATTCATCCAGCGGCTGAACCTGGCCTTTGGCGAGCGCGCCGCCCCGCGGCTGCGCTGGCCGCTGCTGGTCGGCCGTGCGCGCCCCGATTCCCTGACCGCGCACGAGGATTACGGCCTGGCCCGCACCGGCTTCACCGCGATCCGGCGCGACTACCACGCCAGCGCCGAGGCCTGGCATGAGCGCATCCGCGCCGGCGAGGCCACGCCGCGCATGCCCTTCCCGCTGACCACGCGGCGCTTCGACGCCCATGCGCTGATCCTGCCCCAATGAGTGGGGCCGGCATCCCGGTGGTGAATGCCACCATCTACCAGGACAACCCCTATCACGCGCTGCTCTATGCCGCGCTCGGCGGCCGCTACGACCCGATCCGCGGCGGCATCGAGGACGCCTTCTCGCTGCTGCCGGAGGGCCCGGCCCTGCTGCACATCCATTGGGAGGAGCATGCGCTGCGCGGCGCGCCGAGCCCGGCTGAGGCGATGCTCACCGCGCGCCACCTGGCTGCGCGCCTGGCCGCCTTCCGCGCCGCCGGCGGGCGCATCCTCTGGACGCTGCACAACGCCGCGCCGCATGAGGCGCTGCCCGAGCCCGCCTTCCTCGAATGGCGCCGCGCCCTCGCCGCCCAGGCGCATCGCATCCTGATCCACAGCACGGAAGCGCTCTCCTTGCTGGAAGCCACGGTCGGCCCGGTGGCGGAAAAGGCCTTCCTGCTGCCGCACCCCGCCTATCTCGGCATCTACGAGCCGGAGCCAGCCCATCCGGCGCCGGCCGAGGGGCGCGGCCTGCTCTGCTTCGGCAAGCTGCGCGGCTACAAGCGGCTGGACCGCGTGCTGGACGCGCTGCCCGAGGCCATGCTGGCCGGGCTCGGCGCGCGGCTGACCATCGCGGGGGAGGCGCTGCCCGGCGATGCCGCGCTGGCGGCCTTGCAGGCGGCGACGGCCGGCCGTTCCAGCCTGGATTGGCAGATCCGCCGCATTCCCGATGCCGAGACCGCGCAGCTCTTCCGCGCGACCCGCGCCGTGGTGCTGGATTACGAGCGTCATCTCAGCTCGGGCGTGGCGTTGCTGGCGCTCAGCCTCGGGCGCCCCCTGGTGGCGCCGCGCCTGCCCGGGCTGCTGGAAATCCTGCCCGCGGCCGCGCATCGGCTGCTCTTCACGCCGGGTTCCGCCGAGGATCTGCGACGCGCGGCGGCCGAGGTGCTCAGCCTGGAGCCTGCCGCCCATGCCGAATTGGCCAAGGCCTGCCTGGAGCGGGCGCGGCATTACCACCCGCAGCGGATCAGCCGGATGCTGGGCGAGGTTTATGATGCGGTGCGTGGGGCCTAAAGCCCCCGGCGCCGGCCCTGCCATTGACGATTGGAACCCAAACAAAATGGGTCTGGGGCCCGGGCCCCAGCCGCCGGAGGCCCTTCTTTACTTGTCCGGCTGCCCCGCCGCATAGCTCCCGCCATCCGTCGGCCGCAGCGCTTCGAACATCTCGCTCACCACCGTGTAGTCGCGGTAGCCGCAGCGGGCGAGCGGCTGCGCCGCCAGCGTGTCGAAGCGGCCGTCGCGCAGATAGGCGTCGTCAATATGCACGCCCACCACCTGGCCCAGGATCAGCCAGCCTTCCAAGGGCTTGCCCTCCACATCGTGGAAGCGCATCGAATGCACCACCTTGCATTCCAGCGCGGCGGGCGAGGCCGCGACGCGTGGCGCCTTCACCACCCGGCTTTCCGCCATCTCCAGCCCTGCCGCGTCGAACTCGCTCTCGCCCTCGGCCAGTGTGCCGGAGGAGATGTTCATCGCGTCGAAGAGGGGGCGGGGGCAGAGGTTGAAGACGAATTCCCCGGTGGCAATGGCATTGGCCGCGCTGTGCTTCATCGTCTCGCTGGAAAAGGCGAGCATGGGCGGGCGGGAATGCACGCCGTTGAAGAAGCTGTAGGGCGCCAGGTTCGGACGGCCCGCGGCGTCGAGCGTGGAGATCCAGCCGATCGGCCGTGGCGCCACGATGGCCTTGAAGGGGTCATGCGGCAGGCCGTGGCCCAGGCGAGGTTCGTAGAACATGGAAAGGCTCCGAAAACGTCACTCTGCCGCGCGGAAAGCGGCGCGGGAAGGCGCTTGCCTCCGCCGCCATTCGACGCCATCTCCTGCGGCGCGCCAACCGGGCGCGCGAATCTGCGTTTGCCATGTGAGGCCCCCGTCGCGGGCCTGGAGGGTGTTCCGTGTTCAAGGTGCTGTATCGGTTTTCCGGCCACAACTACGCGACGCGCATGGAAGGCGGCGGCAAATTCTCGGAAGGCCAGCTGCAATTCCTGACCATCCCGCGCGTGGGGGAGCATGTGGAGATCCTCGACCACAAGAGCATGTCCATCGCCAATTCGCGGACCATCGATCCGCAGCACAACGGAACCTATGTCGTCGAGCGCGTGACCCACAGCCTGGTGGAAAACACCAACGAGATCGTGCTCAGCCTGCGCCGCGACTGGTGACCAGGCCCAATTCCCGCGCCTTGATCTGCATGGCGAGGAATTTCGAGTAGATCCGGCACTGCGCCAGGCTGCCGGCGGTGAACCAGAGGCCGTCCTGCGCGGTGGGCCGCCACATGTTGCGTAGCTCGCCACCGGCATCAAAGCCCCAGACCGGGCCGATCTTCTCGGCCACTTCCTCGCCCAGATAGGCGCGGGCCGTTTCCTGCTGGTTCTTGTAGCCGGTGGCGAGGACGAGCAGTTCCGCCGGCACCACGCGCCCGTCGCGCATCCGCAGGCCCTTGGCCACGAAGCGGTCCACATCGGCATATTGCACCAAGCCGATTTCGCCCGCCGCGATCAGGTCCGAGCAGCCGACATTGAAGTAGTAGCCGCCGCCGCGCTCCAGATATTTCATCTGGAAGCCCATGGAGCCCTCCTCATTGTCGAGCCGGAAGCCGGCGGCGGCCAGCGAATCGAGCAGCGGCTGGTCAAGCTTGCGCGAATGCGTGGTGGCACGGCGGTAGGATTCGCAGAGCACCGGATAAGGCATGGAGGTGGCGAGCAGGTCGCAATCCTCGATCGGCAGGCCCTCGGTGTAGATGGAATAGACGCGCTGCGCCTCGGAGAGGCTGACGATATAGGTCGGGCTGCGCTGGATCATGGAGACATGCGCGCCGCTCGCATGCAGGTCCTGCGCCACGTCATGGCCGGAATTGCCGGTGCCGAGAACGAGGGCGGGCTTGCCCTTCCAGGCATGCCCGTCGCTGTACTGGCCGGAATGCAGCACGGTGCCGGCGAAATCCTCCAGCCCCGGCAGGCGGGGCTTGATGGGAATGCTGCTGACGCCGGTGGCGAAGATGATGTGCCGCGGGCGCATCACGCGCGTGCTGCCATCGCCCCGCTTCAGCGTCACCTCCCAGGCATCGCCCACGCGATGGCCGGAGACCAGCTCCGTGCTGGTCCAGAAGTTCAGCTCCATCGCCTCGACGTAGAATTCGAACCAGTTCGCCAGCTTGTCCTTCGGGATGAAGACCGGCCAGGTCTTGGGGAAGGGCAGGTAGGGCAGGTGGTTGACCGAGGTCTCATTGTGCAGCGTGAGCGCGTGGTAGCGCTTGCGCCAATTGTCGCCGATGCGCGCCGCGCGATCCACGATCAGCGTGTCCACCCCCATCTGGCCGAGGCGGGCGGCGATAGAGAGGCCCGCCTGGCCGCCGCCCACCACCAGCACGGCGGGGTCGTGATCGGCATAGGCGCGGGCGCGGTTGCGCTTGTCGAGCCAATTCTCGCCGCCGAATTCGCGGGAATAGTCGGGCAGCTCCACCTGGCCCTGGCCGGCCAGTTCGCCGAGCGCGGTCAGCAGCGTCCAGGCGCGGCCCTCCACCAGGCGCGCGACGCCATGGCCTTCGCCGTGTTCCGCATCGAAGGCGAAGATCACCTCCAGGCAATCCACGCCCGCGCGCTGCACGCGGCGCGGGGGGGAGCGGGCGGGGTCGAGGCGGAAGTTCTTCGCCCGCGCGCCGCGCAGCGCGGCGGCGATGGCAGCGGCGCCGGAGGTGGTGCGCAACTCCCAAGTGAAGGCCAGGATATCCCGCCAATGGCCGTCGGGCTGGAAGGCGGCGCTCACATCGCCCGCCGCAAGTGCCCCTTCGAAGCCGCCCAGCCAGGCCGTGGCGGCTGCGGTGTGGTCCATGGCGTTCATGCTGGCATCTCCCCGAGTTGCACCCAGCCGAGCTTGCTCAGGCGCTGCCGTCAAGCGGCACCCAGCCCGCGCATTCCAGCGCCACAAGATGGCGCAGATGCCGGCCCGCCTCGGCGCGCGTGACGCGCGGCGGGGTGGCGAGCAGGAAGCCGACCAGCCCGTCATGCAACGCCAGGACGCGCCAGGCCGTGGCCCGCGGATCGGCGCAGCGCCAGGCGCCGCTGACATGGCCGGCCGCCAGGATCAGCGCGATCCGGTCGATCAGCATGGCCTCGCAGCGCGCCACGGCGGCATCCAGCGCGGGGTCGTTGCGCGCGGCTTCAATGGCTTCCATCCAGACGCGCCAGCCCGGATCGGCGTCCGGCAGGAAGGCGCCGTCCAGCAGCGCCGCCAGCTCGGCCGCGGGCGACTCGCCGGCCGGGGGCGGGGCATCGAGGTCAGCGCGGATCAGGCGTTCGAAGGCGAGCGCGCGCAATTCGCTCCAGGTGAAATAGTGGTTGAGCAGGCCGGCCCCCACGCCCAGCCGGCCCGTGACATCGCGTGTCGTCAGCGCGGCGAGGCCCTGCTCGCGCATCAGCGCGACGGTGGCGGTCACGATCTCCTCGCGGCGTTCGGCGCCGCTGCGGCGTTTTTCGGACAGGGCGCCCTCCCGTGACATGGTGCTTGACATGAATTGAGCAATCGCTCAATTGAGCAATTGTTCAACTGAGCGATTGCTCAACTGGAGACATGCCATGTCATCCCCGCTCCGCGCAAGCGAGGTGGATATCGTGCGGGGCTTCGCCCTGCTCGGCATCTGCATCGTGAACATGCCCTATCTCGGCCAGCCTTTGGCCGATCTGCTGGTTCCCTCCGAGGCGCTGCACGACCGCGCCGCGCAATTCGTGACCAGCGCCTTCTTCGAGGGCAAGTTCTTCCCGCTCTTCTCCTTCCTCTTCGGCTGGGGCGTGGCCGTGCAGATGGAGCGGGGCGGGCCGGATTTCCTGCCGCGCTACCTGCGGCGCCTCGCCGGGCTGCTGCTGATCGGCGTGGCGCATGCGGTCCTGGTCTTCATCGGAGATATCCTGATCCTCTACGCCGCTTTGGGCCTGCTGCTGCTGCCGCTGCGGCACTGGCCCGCCGCGCGGCTGATGACGCTGGCGGCGGCACTGATGACGCTGGGGGTCGTCACCCTCGCGGTGCTGGCGGTCGGGCTCAGCGCCCTGACGCCGCCGCCCACCATCGGGGCGGGCTATCTCGGCGGCTGGGGCGATGCGGTGCGCCAGCGCCTGGAGGAATGGCCGCTCGGCTTTGGCTTCGTGCTGCTGTTCAACGGCCCCCTGGCGATGGCCGCCTTCTGCGCCGGGCTGGCCGCGGCGAAGACCGGCTTCCTGCAGCCGGGTTCGGCCGTCTTCGCCGCCTGGCATCGGCGCCTGCCCTGGCTGCTCGGGCTCGGGCTGCCGCTCAACCTGCTCTATGCCGCCTCGGTCCTGGGTTGGCTCGGCGAGGGTCTTTTCGCCGTGGCGGCCTTCGCCGGGCTGGCGGTGGCGGGGCCCTGCCTTGCGGCCGCCTATCTGATCCTCATCGTCCAGGCGGCGCGCGCCGGGCGCCTTGGGGCCGGCATGGGGGCGGCGGGGCGGATGTCACTGACCGCCTATGTGGCGGAGGGCGTGCTGGCCGGGCTGATCTTCAACGGCCACGGGCTCGGCCTGCACGGGCAGCTCGGCCCAGCCGGCCTCTTTGGAATTGCCGTGCTGGTCTATCTCGCCGTGCATGTCCTCTGCGCGGCCTGGCTGCGCTTCGCTCGCCAAGGGCCGCTGGAGGCGTTGTTGCGCGCGATCACGGGGGGGCGGGCCAGTGCCGCGCCCAGCGCGTCGGGTCCGGGCCGGGGTGGCGCATCAGCGGCCAGTCCCGATCATTGAACAGGAGGATGAGGCCATCCGGCGCTTCCGCCAGCGCCGCGAGCTGTTGCATCTCACGGCGCATGGCTCGGCGTCAGCCGACTTCAAGCAGTTCCACGTCAAACACCAACGTGGCATTCGGCGGGATCACGCCGCCCGCGCCGCGCGCGCCGTAGCCGAGCTCGGGCGGCAGGACCAGGCGGCGATGCCCGCCCACCTTCATGCCGACCACGCCCTGGTCCCAGCCCTGGATCACATGGCCGGCGCCGAGCGGGAAGCGGAAGGCATCGCCGCGATCGCGCGAGGAATCGAATTTCCGGCCTTTGTTCTCCGGGGCCGCGGCGTCATAGAGCCAGCCCGTGTAATGCACCGCCACGTCCCGCGCGGCGGTCGCGGTTTCGCCCGTGCCAGGCGTCACGTCGGTGAAAAAGTCGGTCATGAAGTTTCTCCTGGGTGTGCGGGAACCCCCGCACACCCGCTGTATCAGCGGGGGGCGATTTCGGAAATCACCAGCTGCGCCGGCACGCCCGCGCCGCGGCCGTAATGGCCGATCCAGATGTCGTATTGGCCGGATTGCGGGCGGTTGAAGACGATGCCCGGATCGGTCCCGCGGAAGTCGTCATTGCAGATCCACTTCCCGTCCGGGAGGTTGATCACCAGCGTCACATCGGTGCGCGCGGTGGCCGAGATATAGAGCGGCAGCCCGCCGCCGGCCCGGTAGTTCAGCCGCACATCCGGCGGATTGGCGATCGAGCCGACGCAGCCCGGTCCGCCGATGCGCTCGGCCGGGATGTTTCCGCCGGCGGTCACGTTCACGATGGTCGGGTCGGGGGCGAAGTTGAAGTTCAGGTTCAGCGTCCCAAAGGAGGGGCGGCGGTTGAAATCCTGCGCGAGGACGGAGCCGGCGGTGAGCGCGATGGTGGTGACCGCGACGGCCAGGATGCGTGGGAACATGGAAGCCTCCCTGTGGTTCATGGGGCCGCGGGTCATGCCCGCGCCGGCTGGCAGGCTGCCATGCCGCGAGGCGGTTTGCCATGATCGAACTGACAATCCGTTGAGAGGGACCAAGGGAGGCACAAAAGAAATGCCTCCGGCGGCTGGGGCCGAAAGGCCCCAGACCCCTTGGATTTTCAGGTGAGGCAATGGCTTGCACGATCAGCGCCAGGGATTGGGGTCTGGGGCCTTTCGGCCCCAACCGCCGGAGGCCCTTCAGCGCGCCTCGCGCCGCCAGGCCAGGATGGCCACCCCCAGCAGCAAGGGCAGCATCAGCCAGGGCGGCAGCAGGGGCAGGGCGGCGATGCCGGTGACGGTGTGGTCCTCGCGCTTCCGCAGCCCCAGCCAGCCCGCGCCCTGCGCGTCCCGCCCGGCGGCCACGCTGCGGAGATCCGGCAGGGCCGTACCCTCGCCCACCCAGCGTGCGGCGCCGCCCGTGGCATTCACCAGCGCCTGCAAGCGCGTGGGGTCGGAGCGGAGATCGCTGAATTCCGGCGGGTTGGCCGGCATGGCGGCGGCGAAGGCTTGGCGGCGGCCATCGCTGACCTGCCAGAGGCCGGGGGCTTCGGCCAGGGCTTCGGCGGTGGCGCGCCCGCCCGCCCCGGGACTGAGGGGCGCGCGGCTGACGCTACCATCGGGCGCGGTGATGCTCACCTCGGGCGGCGCCGTCGCGTCCAGGCTGCGGCGGGCGATGAAGAGCCGCCCCGCCTCGATCCGCGCCGTCAGATCCTCCTCCTCCAGCTCCGGCTCCCGCATCAGCCAATGCGCGGTGCGGCGAAGCAATTCCTGCTGCGGCCCGCCGCCATCATGCCCGCGCGACCAGAGCCAGATGTGGTCCGAGAGCATCAGCGCGACGCGCCCCTGGCCCACGCGGTCCAGGATCAGCAGCGGCGCGCCGCCGGCCCCTTCCATCAGCGTGGTGCCGGCACGGGGATCGGCGCGGATGGTGCGGTACCAGCGGCCCCAGCTGGGCTCGGCCGTCTCGGTGTTGCCGCCGGGCATGCCTTCCGTGACGGGGTGGCGGGCGCCCGCGCCGCTGATGCGGGGGCGATAGGCCTGCTCGATAATCGCCTGCTGCGGATTGAGCGGCCGCGCCGGCAGCACCGCGCCGAGCGGTGTGGCGGCCAGGCTGGTCGGCCCCACGAATTCCGGCCCGACCGAAAGCAGGAGTGCCCCGCCCGCCCGCACATATTCGGCGATGTTGCGCATATAGGTCGGCGGCAAAATCCCGCGATTGGCGAAGCGGTCGAAGACCACAAGGTCGAATTCGCGCAGCTTCACCTGGAAGAGCTCGCGCACCGGGAAGGCGATGAGCGCGAGTTCGTTGAGCGGCGTCAGGTCATCCTTTTCGGGCGGGCGGAGGATGGTGAAGTGGACGAGGTCCACGCCCGGATCGGCCTTGAGCAGCCGGCGCCAGGTGCGCTCGCCCGCATGCGGCTCGCCCGAGACCAGCAGCACGCGCAGCCGGTCGCGCACGCCGTTCAGCGTGACGACGACGCGGTTGTTCACGTCACTCACCTCGCCCGGCCGGGTTTCGGCGACGAGGTCAATCACCGAAGGGCCGGCGCGCTCGATGGGCAGGGTGATCCGGTGCTCGCGCCCGATGGGCACGGCCTCGGTGATGGGGGCCGCGCCGTCGCGGCGCAGGGTGAGCTGGGCCACGCCCTCGGCGCGGGCCACGCCCAGATCCTCGATGATCAGGCGGAGTTCCACGCTGCGGCCGACAATGCCGAAGCCCGGCGCCTCGATCAGCCGGATGCGGCGATCCGTCTGGCCGGCGCGGCCGGGCATGAGAAGGTGCAGCGGCACGCCCTCGCCCGGCGCCCAGCTGCCATCGGCGGGCACGTCATGCACCTGGCCGTCGGAGAGCAGCAGAACGCCGGCGAGGCGCGCGGCGGGGATATCGGCCAAAGCGCGTTCCAGCGCGGCGAAGGCGCGGGTGCCCTGGTTGCCACCCTCGGGGATGTCCACGACGCGGAGTTCCACATCGCGCATGCGGCCGAGGCGTGCTTCGATCTGGCGGCGCGCGGCCTCGATGCTGGCCGCGTGGTTGGCGGCGACGCGCGTGCTGTCGCTGCGGTCCACCAGGAGGAGGGCGATGTCGGGCCGGGTTTCGCGCGTCTGCTCGACGAGGCGCGGCTGGGCCAGGGCGCCCAGGATCAGCGCGAAGGCAGCGGCGCGCCACCAGACGCCACGCGCCCGGCGCAGCGCGGCCGGCAGCAGGGCGAGAAGGCAAAGCGCAGCCAGCGCCGCGAGGAGCCAGAGCGGCAGGATCGGCGCGAAATCGAAGGCGAGCGAGGTGTTCATGCGCGGAGGCTCGTGGTGCGTGGCGCTCCATCACGGCGAAGACACCCTCCCTGCCATCCATCCTCACGATGCGCGAAGGCCGAGCCGGATGGCCGCGCCCTGCCAAGGTTCCGCCCCCCGGCACAGGCATGCGGCTTTGCCGCATGCCCCTGGATGGCCCCCCAGGACAAAGCGCCAACCCGGGGCCCCCGCAAAAGCGCGCAGCGATTTTGCGGGGAACACAGTCTGGGCCCCCGCGAAGACGCCGCAGGCGGGTTCGTGGGGAGCTTCAATTGCCGAGCCTTTCCAGGATGGCCGGCACATGCACCTGGTCGCCCTTGTAGTTGCCGGTCAGCGCGTACATCACGAGATTGGCGCCGAAGCGATAAGCCAGGATGCGCTGGCGCGCGCCGCCGGGCACGGCGGCGTGCAAACTCTGCCCCCGCGCATCCACCGCCCAGGCGCCCGCCCAGTCATGCCCGCCGATCACCACGGGCGAGACGCTGTCATTCGCGCGGTCCTGCTCGCGGCTCACCCAGACGGTGCCGCCGGCGAAGCGGCCGGGCAATTCGGCCAGCAGGTAGAAGGCGCGGCGCAGGACATGTTCCTCGGGCACCGGCATGAGCGGCGGGATGGCGAGGCCTTGCGTCACCCGCCGCAGCGCCTGGCGGGCGCCAGGGGCGAAGCCCTCGCCCGAGCCCTCGTCGCGCGTGTCGAAGAGGATGATGCCGCCATTGCGCATGAAGGTGTTGAGCGCGGCCACGGCCGCCGGGTCCAGCGCCGTCGCCTCGGGCCGCACGGTGAAATAGAGCAGGGGGTAAAGGCTCAGATCATCGCGCCCCGGCGTCACGCCCACCGGGTCGGCCAGCGTCGCGGCGGTGCGGCGATTCACGAAATCCGAGAGCCCGGCCAGGCCCTGGCGCATGGTCTCATCCAGCGTCGCATCGCCGGTGACGACATAGGCGAGGCGAGTGACCAACGCGGATTGTCCCTCCGGCGCTTGCGCAGCAGCGGGCGCGGAGACCAGCAACAGCGCGAGCCCCGCGGCGCGGGCGGGCGTCAGCAGCCCGCGCAGCTTCAGCGAGGCCAGCAGGTCCAGCGCCAGGATCACCAGCGCTAGCGCCATGAGCCAGGGGCCGAGGTCGCGCTCGGCCGGGATGCTGGCGATGGTGCGCAGCGTGGTGCCGGCCGGCGGTTGGGCATGCAGGGCCGGGGCGGGGAGCGTCTCGCCCAGGTTGATGGCGCGGCGATAGCCCTCGCCGCCGGCCGTGCCATACCAGCCGGGCGGATGCCGGGCGGAAATCACCACCTCGCCCGCCGCGGGCAAGGGCTGCGCGCCGGGCGGCGGCGGCGCCGCGCGGCCGAATCCGTCCAGGGCTTCGAGCGGGGCCAGCATCGCCTCGCCCTCCGTGCCGGCGACGCCACCTGAGAGCGCCACCAGCCGCCGCAGCATGGAGACGAAAAGGCCGGACAGCGGCAGGTCGGACCACTCCGCCGTGGCGGTGACGTGGAAGAGCACGATCCGTCCCGCGCCGCGCGTCTCGGCCGTGACCAGCGGCGTGCCATCGGCCAGCCGCGCCCAGACGCGCTCGGCGAGGCGGGGTGAGGGCTCTGCCAGCACCTGGCGCTCCACCGTCACTTCGGCGGGCACGGTGAGGCCGGCGAAGGGCGAGCCCTCGGGGAAGGGGGCCAGGCGCTGCGGCTGCTCCCAGGAGAGGGAGCCGCCCAATTGCCGCTCGGCGCGAAGCTGCACGGGCAGCAGCGGATCGGGCCGTTCGGCGAGGCGCGCGCCGGCGAAGCGAATCAGCATGCCGCCCTGCTGCACGAAGCGGGTGAGGGCGGTGAGTTCCGGCCCCTCGGCCACCGGGCGGTCGGCCAGGATGAGGACGGAAAGGGGGCGGGCGAGCAGCCGTTCCACATCGCCGCGACGCAGCTCCGCGAAGGGATTCAGCGCGCGCTCCAGGTAGAAGAGATCGCCGATCAGTGGCGCATCGGCGGCTTCCTCGGCGCCGGGCAGCAGGCCCACGGGGCGGCGGCGGAAGCGCTCATCCAGCAGCACCACGGCGCCGGAGCCGTTCTCGTCCGCGAGGTCGAGGCGATGGACGCGGTTGCGGATTTCGGTCGGCAATTCCAGCACCGCCTGCGCCTCGGTGGCACCGGCGCCGAGCGCGAAGCTGGCGCGGGCCAGCGCCCGGCCATCCTGGGCGCGGGCGATCAGGCTGGCCTCGCCTGGGATCAGGACGGGGGATTGGCGCAGGGTGGCGATCAGCCGGTCGCCCTCGGCGCGGGGCGGGGTGAGCAGGCGGACCGGGCGCTCCTCGGCGCGGGCCAGCGTCAGGCCGGGGCCGAGCTTCGCCATCAGCGCCTCGGCCGCCGCGGCATCGTGGTGGGCCAGCGCGTCAGAGAGGTAGAGGGCGCTGAAACGGCCGGGCTCCGTGCGCGTCCAGGCCTCCAGCGCGGCCAGCGCGGCGGCGCGGTCGGGCGGCCAGGGGCGGGGGCGGAGCGCGGCGAGGCGGGGGGCGAGGTCCTGCGCCGGCATGGGGCCGAGCACGCGCGGCGGCGCGGCGCCCTCGCCCGGGGTGGTGGTGAGCAGGGCGGCGGGGCGGCCCTCGCGCCCGGCGCGGTCCAGCTCGGATTGCGCGATGGCGATGCGCAGCGGCCAATCAGGGCCGGAGGCCCAGCCATCATCCACCACCAGCAGCAGGGTGCCGGCGCTGGAGCCCTCACCGCCGGGGCCGAGCACCGGGCGGGCCAGGCCCAGGATCAGCAGGGCCGCGGCGGCGATGCGCATCAGCAGCACCCACCAGGGGGTGCGGGCGGGGGTCTCCTCGGCCAGCGGCAGGTCGCGCAGCAGCATGGCGGCCGGGAAATCCATCCGGCGCGGCTGGGGGGGCGTGACGCGGAGCAGCCACCAGAGGAGGGGCAGGGCGGGGAGGGCCAGGAGCAGCCAGGGGGCGGCGAAGGTGATCATGTTGGGGGCGCCGCCCCCCACACCCCCTGGCAGGAAACTGAGTTTCCTGCACCTTCCGGCTGTGCGTGCGCCCTCATGATGGTGCCAAGGCCTGCCACAGCGCCAGAAGCGCCGCGTGGGGGGGCTGGTCCGTGCGGTGGGTGGCAAAGCCCCAGCCGGCGGCGCGCGCCATGGTGGAAATGCCGTCGCGGTGGGCTGCCAGCCTTTCGGCATAAAGGCCGCGGATGGTCTCCACGCGCGGCACCAGCAAGGGCGCCTCGCCCTCCAGCCCGTCGAAGCGGATGCGGCCCGAATAGGGCAGGGTTTCCTCGGCCGGATCCATCACCTGGAGCATCTGGCCCCGCACCGGCCGGGCGGCGAAGCTGGCAAGCGCCGCCTGGATCTGCGGGATGGGCTGCAGGAAATCCCCGAACATGACCAGGCGCGCATGCCGCGGCACGGAGAGGTCCAGCTCGGGCGAGCCCTCGGGCACCGGGCGCATCAGCGCCGCAGCCAGGGCGGGCAGGGCGGCGCGGCCCATGAAGGCGCGGCGGTCGCCCGGGATCAGCCGCACGCGCTCGCCACCGCGCAGCAGCAGGGAAGCCAGGGCCAGCAGCAGGAGGTCCGCCCGATGCGCCTTGGTCTCCAGCTCGCGGCTGGAGCGCCATTGCATGGAGGGCGAGGGGTCGCGCCAGAGCAGCACGGTCTGTGCCGCCTCCCACTCGGTTTCCCGGACGAAGAGGCGGTCGGCCTTGGCACTTTGCCGCCAATCCACGCGGGCAGCGGCATCGCCCGCCGTGTAGGGGCGGAACTGCCAGAAGGCATCGCCATGGCCCGAGCGGCGGCGGCCATGCACCCCTTGCATCACGGTGGCGGCGATGCGCTCGGCGGCCACGATGAGCGGCGGGAGCCGCGAGGCGGCGGCTTCGGCAATCGCCGGGCTCAGGGCGGCCTCAGCCAAGGCTGGCCTTCAGCTCGGCGATCACGTCGCCAAGCTTCACGCCATCGGCCCGCGCGGCGAAGGAGAGGGCCATGCGGTGGCGGAGAACGGGCTCGGCCAAGGCCAGAACGTCATCCAGGCTGGGCGAGAGGCGGCCATCCAGCACGGCCCGCGCCCGGGTGGCCAGCATCAGCGCCTGGGCGGCGCGCGGGCCGGGGCCCCAGGCCAGGTTGTTGCGCACGCTGGCCAGGCCATCGGCGCTGGGGCGCGCGCCGCGCACCAGCTTCATGATGGCATCCACCACCTGCTCGCCCACCGGGATGCGGCGGATCAGCTGCTGGGCGGCGATCAGCTCCTGCGCGGTCATGGCGGGCGTCGCCTTGGCCTCGCTGGCGCCGGTGGTGGCCAGCAGCATGGCGCGCTCGGCCTCGGCACTCGGGTAATCCACCTCGATCTCGAGCAGGAAGCGGTCCAGCTGCGCCTCAGGCAGGGGGTAGGTGCCCTCCTGCTCGATCGGGTTCTGGGTGGCCAGCACATGGAAGGGCTCGGGCAGGGGCAGGACCTGGCCGCCGATCGCCACCTTGTGCTCCTGCATGGCCTGCAGCAGGGCCGATTGGGTGCGGGGCGAGGCGCGGTTGATCTCGTCCGCCATGAGCAATTGGCAGAAGATGGGGCCGGGCAGGAAGCGGAAGGCGCGCTTGCCATCGGCGCCTTCCTCCAGCACCTCGCTGCCCAGGATATCGGCGGGCATCAGGTCGGGCGTGAATTGGACGCGGCGTTCCTCCAGACCCATGACGGTGCCCAGCGTCTGCACCAGCTTCGTCTTGCCCAGGCCCGGCACACCCACCAGCAGAACATGCCCGCCGGAGAGGAAGGTGATCAGCACCTGATCCACCACCTCCTCCTGCCCGAAGATGACCCGCCCGATGGATGCCTTCGCCTTTTGCAGGCGGGCGCCCAGGGTTTCGATCTCGGTCATCAACGAATTGCTGTCTGCCACTTCACCCATGTGGTTGCGGTTCCCATATTGACGAGGTGCGGGGGGCGATGCTGCGTTGGGTGTCATCGCCGAACCACACGGTGGATTGCCAGGGAAGACTATGCCGCCCCATCGCCGGATCAAAGCATCGAATACGACACCCGCCCCCGCCTGGGCGCGAGGGAGTGCTGATTCCGTGAGCAATGCGCCGACAAACGCCGCCGAGGGCGCCCCCTTGCGCGCCAAGCATGATTGCGGCGACCTGGACATGCGGATCGCGCGGGATGGCACCTGGTATTACAAGGGCAGCCCCATCGGCCGGAAGGAGCTGGTCTGCCTTTTCGCCAGTGTTCTCAAGCGCGAAGCCGATGGCAGCTACCTGCTGGAGACCCCTGTGGAGCGCGGCCGGATCGAGGTGGAGGACGCCCCCTTCATCGCGGTCGAAATGGTCTGGCGCGATTGCGAATGCGGCGGCGCCGTGCGGCAGTGTCTCAGTTTCCGCACCAACTGCGACGAGGTGGTTCCGGCCAATGCCGAGCACCCGATTCGCGTGCAACTCGACCCCCGCACGCGGGAGCCGCGCCCCTACATCATGGTCCGCCCCGGGCTGGAGGCGAAGATCAACCGCGCCGTCTTCTACGAGATGGTGGCGCTCGCCGTCACCGAGACGGTGGATGGGCGGGAGTTGATGGGCGTCTGGAGCGAGGGCGTCTTCTTCCCGATTGACGAGGCGGTGGCAGAACCCGCCCTCTCGCCCCCGATCTGGGCGGCGGAGTGAACGCCGCATCCCTGCGTGCGCGGCTGAGCCATCCCGGTTTCCTGCACTCCCTGCCGCCCACGACCAGCGATGACGGGGTGCAGCCGCATCTCGGCGCCATCAAGCCGGCCGCAGTGCTGGTCCCCCTGATCCTGCATCCGGACGCGCCCACCGTGCTGCTGACGCGCCGGGCCGCGCATCTGAACAATCATGCGGGCCAGGTGAGCTTCCCGGGCGGCCGGATCGAGCCAGGCGAAACGCCCGAAGAGGCGGCGTTGCGCGAAAGCGCCGAGGAGATCGGGCTGGACCCGCGCCTGCCCGCCCTCGCCGGGCGCATGCCCAGCCACCGCACCGGCACGGGCTATGAGATCACGCCGATCCTCGGCCTGATCGAGCCCGGCTTCACCCTGACGCCCGACCCTGCCGAAGTGGCGCTGGCCTTCGAATTCCCGCTGGCGATCCTACTTGATCCGGAGGCGCCGCGCCGCGAGCGCAAGGAGTGGAAGGGACGCATGCGGGAATACTGGGTCTGGCCACATGGCGAACATTTCATCTGGGGGGCGACGGCGACGATCCTGGTCAATCTCGCGCGTGGGTTGCGGGAGGCCTGATGGCCGTATTTCTGGAATTCTCGCTCTTCAGCCTGCCCTTCCTGGCCTATCTCCTGTGGTGGCGGCTGATGGGCCGCAAGCCGGGGCATGAGCCCTCGCAGCGCATCGTCATGCTGGCCGCCATCGGCGTGGTCTGCGCCGTGGCGGGGGCGGCCTATTACGGACTGTCCCGCAGCTTCGAGCGTGGCGAGAAATATGTGCCGGCGCGCATCGAGGGCGGTGTGATCCTGCGGGGCGAGGGCGTCGCGCGTTGAGCCTGCCGGCCTATCTGCGGGCCCCCGGGCCGCAGGCCGTCTTCGCCGCCCTGGCCGATTCCCGTGCTGTGGGTGGCTGCGTCCGGGATGAACTGGCCGGGCTGCCGGTGCATGACCTGGACATGGCCGCGCCCTTCCCGCCCGAGGTGATCGCCGAGCGCCTGGCGGCGGCTGGGTTCCGTGTCTTCGAGACCGGGCTGAAGCACGGCACGGTGACCGCCCTCCTGGACCGCCACCCCATCGAGGTCACCTCGTTGCGGCGAGACGTGACCACGGATGGCCGCCATGCGGAGGTGGAATGGACCACCGACTGGGGCGAGGATGCCGCGCGGCGGGACTTCACCATCAATGCCATGTCCATGGGCGCCGATGGCGTGCTGCATGACCCCTTCGGCGGCGAGGCCGACCTCGCCGCGCGGCGCGTGCGCTTCGTGGGCGAGGCCGACCAGCGCCTGCGCGAGGATTACCTGCGCGCGCTCCGATTTTTTCGGTTCCAGGCCCGTTATGGCGGCGATGCGCCCGATGCCGAGGCGGTGCGCGCCATCCGCGCTGCGGTGCCTGGCTTGGCGCGGCTTTCGGCCGAGCGCGTCTGGAGCGAGATCAAGCGCCTCATGGCGGCACCTGATCCGCGCGCGGCGCTGCGCCTGATGGCCGGAACGGGCGTGTTGCCGGCGGTGCTGCCCGAGGCGGGCGCCGCGGCCCGGCTGGATTTCGCCCTGGCGCGGGGCATCACGGATGTGCTGCTGCGCATCGCCATCCTGCTGCCCGTCGGCACCGACATCACGGCGCTGGCCAGCCGGCTGCGGCTCTCGGGCGAGGAGGCGGCGCGGCTGCGCGCGCTGCACGCCATCGCCGATGCCCCGGCGGCGCAGGAGCGTGACGCCGATGCGCTGCGCCGCTTCACCGCCCGCGCACGCATCCGCAGCGAGGCGGCCCTGCCGGCGGAGATCATCCTGGTCGCGGCGGCCGCCCAGCCTGCGGCGGATTTCACCGGGCTGCTGGACGCCCTGCCGCCCGGCCTTGGCCCAGCCTTCCCCTTGCAGGGGCGCGATGCGCTGGCGCTCGGCCTGCCGCATGGTCCGCGCATCGGCGGGTTGCTGGCCGCCGTGCGCGATTGGTGGTTGGAAACCGGCGCCGCCGCGGACCACGCCGCCTGCCTGGAAAAACTGCGCCAACTGGCGTTCGGGAAAGCTTCCTGATAGCGGGGCGGGCATGACCAAGCCCGCCGCATCGCTGCCCCTCATCCGCCGCTTCTGGCGCGAGCACCTGTTCGAGCAGAAGAAGCGCCTGGCCTGGGCCGTGCTCTTCACCGTGGGGCTGGCCGGCATCACCGCGCTTTATCCCATCATCATCCAGCAGAGCTTCGACATGTTCGGGCGCGGCGACCTGAGCGTGATCTGGCTGCTGCCGCCGCTCATCATCCTGGTGACGGCGCTGCGCGGCGGCTTCATGTATCTGCAGCAGATCACCATGCAGGCGGCGGTGCTGCGCAGCATCGAGCATTTGCAGAACGGCCTCTTCACCGCCCTCACCCGCGCCGATTACGCGACCGTGGCCGCCGAGGCGCCGGCCCGCCATGCCAGCCGCTTCACCACGGACGCCACGCAGATCCGCGAGGCGCTGACGCGCAGCGTGAACGGCATGGGCGATGTGCTGACCATCATCGGCCTCGTCGCCTCCATGCTGTGGCTGGATTGGCAATTGGCGCTGGGGGCGGCGCTGCTCTATCCGATCGCCGCCTGGCCGATCCTGACGCTCGGCAAGCGCATCCGCCGCGCCTCTTCCGGCATGCAGGACCGCGTGGGCGAGACCAATGCGCTGCTGAATGAGAGCTTTTCGGCCGCACGCGTGGTGCGCACCTATCGGCTGGAAGCGCAGGAGGAAGGCCGCGCGCGCCATGCCTTCGCGGAGCTGCGCGCAAGCCTCTATCGCATCGCCTCCACCCGCGCGCGCGTGGATCCCATTCTTGAAGTGCTGGGCGGGCTGACGGTCGCGCTGGTGCTGGCCTTTGTCGGCTGGCGCGTCTCCAGCGGCATGGGCACCATCGGCGAATTCACCGGCTTCGTCGCCGCCGTGCTGATCGCGGCACGGCCGGTGCGTTCGCTGGGCTCGCTGAACGCGGCCTTGCAGGAGGGGCTCGCCGGCCTCAGCCGCGTCTTCGCCATCATGGATGAGAAGCGCCACATTACCGAGGCGCCGGATGCCGCTTCCCTGCCCGCCGGCAAGGGCGAGGTGGTCTTCGACCATGTCGCCTTCCGCTACGCCGGCAGCGATGTGAGCGCCATTGAGGAACTCAGCTTCGTGGCGAAGCCGGGGCAGACGGTTGCACTGGTCGGGCCTTCGGGTGCCGGCAAATCCACCGCCATCACGCTGCTGCCGCGCCTCTATGATGCGAGTGCCGGGCGCATCACGCTGGATGGTGCGGATATTCGTGGTCTGCAGATCGCCTCGCTGCGCGACGCCATCGCCTATGTGGGGCAGGAGGCGGTGCTGTTTGACGACACCGCCTTCGCCAATATCGCCTGCGGGCGGCCTGGTGCCACGCGCGCGGAGGTGGAGGAGGCGGCGCGCGCGGCCCAGGCGCACGGCTTCCTGGCCGCGCTGCCGCAGGGCTATGACACGCTGCTCGGCCCTTCGGGCGGAAGGCTCTCGGGCGGGCAAAGGCAGCGGGTGAGCCTGGCGCGCGCGCTGCTGCGCAATCCGCGCGTGCTGCTGCTGGACGAGGCGACCAGCGCGCTGGATGCGGAGAACGAAGCCGCCGTGCAGGCCGCGCTGGAAACGCTTCGCGCGGGCCGCACCACGCTCGTCATCGCGCATCGGCTTGCCACGGTGCAGAAGGCGGATCGCATCGTCGTGATGGAGGAGGGCCGCGCCATCGAGCAGGGCACGCATGCCGAGCTGATGGCGATGGATGGGCTTTATGCGCGGCTGGTGCGGACCCAGGCTTTTGTGGCGGAGTGATCCGCGCACAAGTCTGGAATTCGTATAGAAACCGCGGGTTTCACGGCAAGGTCACACACGGGGGGCGGGTGCGCTTGGCATAAGGCGGGGGTGTCCAACCTCTGGTGAGTGCCCGCCATGGCCCGCGTCACGCTGCATCGGATCAGCAAGCGCTTCGGCGGCACGGAGGTGTTGCGCGATGTGACGCTGGAGGTCGCCGATGGCGAGTTCCTGGCGATCCTTGGCCCATCGGGCTGCGGCAAATCCACCCTGCTGCGCATCCTCGCGGGGCTGGAAGGCTGCAATGCCGGCAGCGTGATGCTGGGCGAGGAGGATGTGACCGAGCGTCCGGCGAAGTCGCGCAACCTCGCCATGGTGTTCCAGTCCTACGCGCTTTATCCGCATATGAGCGTGCGCCAGAACATCGCGCTGCCGCTGGAATTGCGTCGGCTTTCCGCCTGGCAGCGCGTGCCGCTGCTGGGGCGTGTCTCGGGCGGCGCCACGCGGCGCGGCATCGCCGATGAGGTGACGCGTGTGGCGGGCGCGCTGGCGCTGGATCCGCTGCTGGATCGCCGCCCCTCGCAGCTTTCGGGCGGGCAGCGGCAGCGCGTGGCGCTGGCCCGGGCGATGGTGCGCAACCCCGCCGCCTTCCTGATGGATGAGCCGCTCTCCAACCTCGACGCCAGGCTGCGCGGCGAGGCGCGAGCCGAGATTGTGGCGTTGCAGAAGCGCCTGGGCGCCACCGTTCTCTACGTCACGCATGACCAGGAGGAGGCCATGGCCATGGCCGACCGCGTGGCGGTGATGCGCGAGGGCCGCGTGCTCCAGGTGGCCCCGCCGCAGACGCTCTATGATGATCCCGCGAGCCTGGAGGTGGCGCGCTTCGTGGGCTCGCCGCCGATGAACGCTCTGCCCGCGCGCGTCATGGCCGAGGGCCGCGTCGAGGTGGCGGAGACGCCGCTGCCCTTCCGCGCCGAGTTGGGCGGCGTGGTGACACTGGGCGTGCGGCCCGAGGCCCTGCGCATTGCGGAGCACGGCATTCCGGCCAGGGTCACGCGCATCGAGCGGCTGGGCGCCGAAGTGATCCTGCACGCCACCATCCCCGGCATCGCCGCGCAGGCCCTGGCCCGCCTGGCGCCCGAGCATGTGGCAGGCCTTGCCCCCGGCCATGCGGTGGCGCTGATGCCCGCGCGCGCCATGCTCTTTGATCCGGCGGGTGCGCGCCTGCCCTTGCAGGCCGAGCGGCGCGAACATGCGCTCCACTGACGTCACCCCGCGCAGCGGCGCGCGGCCCGGCGCTGGCGCGGAGCAATTCACCGCCTGGCTGCTCGCGTTGCCGGCCATGCTGCTCATGTGGGCCATGCTGCTCGGCCCCGCCGTGGCGGTGGCGCTGCTCTCCTTCACCGATTGGAATTTCGGCGAGCCCGAGATCGCCTGGTCGGGCCTCGCGAACTATGCCGAGCTCTGGGGCGACCGCGTCTTCTGGATCAGCCTCCGCAACACGCTGATCTATGTCGGCATCTCCGTGCCGGCGACGGTCGGGCTGGGCTTGCTGGCGGCCATCGCCATCGAGGGCGTGACCCGTGGGCGCGGCTTCTATCGCGCGGCCTATTTCGTGCCCGTGGCCTCCACGCTGCTGGCCATGGCGCTGGTGTGGGAATTCATGTTCCACCCGACGGTGGGTTTCGTGAACCAGGCGCTGCGCGCCATCGGCCTGCCCACCACGGATTGGCTGCAGAACCCGGACACGGCGCTGTTTGCACTCGCGGTCATCGGCGTCTGGCAAAATCTGGGGCTCGCCATGGTGCTCTTCATGGCGGGTCTGAAAGCCATCCCGAAGGACATGTACGAAGCCTTGGCGATAGACGGCGCGGATGGCGCGTGGGAGCGATTTCGCCGCGTCACCTGGCCGCTGCTGGGCCCGGCCCTGGTCTTCGTGGTGGCGATCACCGCGATCCGCAGCTTCCAGGTCTTCGACACGGTTGCGGTCCTGACCGAGGGCGGGCCGTCGAAAGCCACGGAGGTGCTGCTCTACACCATGGTGCAGAACGGCTTCACCTTCCTGCGCAGCGCCTATGGCGCGGCCATCACGGTGATCTTCCTGATCTTCACGCTGGCCCTGACGCTGGCGCAGACCATCATCCTCGATCGGCGCGCGCATTATGGTTGAGCGAGCCGATCGTCGGAGGGCGCAGGCGAAGCCGAGCACCGGAGGCGTGAATCGGTTCGCCAGCGAAGCCATGCGGCATTTTTTTCTGCTGATCGGCGCGGCCATCATGTTGGCGCCCTTCGTGCTGATGGTCTCCATCTCGCTGAAATCGCCGGGCGAGGTCTTCGCCCCGGGATTCCGGCTGCTGCCGGTGCAATGGCATGCCTGGCAGAATTACAGCGATGCCTTCACCAAGGTGCCGCTGGCGCGCTTCATCCTGAACGGCTTCATCGTCACCTTCTGCATCTTCGCGGCCCAGGCGATCACCGCACTCCCCATGGCCTATGCGCTGGCCAAGCTGCGCTGGCGCGGGCGGGAGGTGAGCTTCGCGCTGGTGATGCTCGCGCTGCTGATCCCGCCGCAAGTGCCGGCCATCCCGCTCTACATTGCGCTCTGGCAGCTGGAACTGCTGAACACCTATGCGGCCATCATCCTGCCCTCGACCATCAGCGTCTTCGGCATCTTCATGATGCGCCAATTCTTCCGCACCGTGCCGGATGATCTGATCGCCGCGGCGCGCATGGATGGCATGGGCGAATTCGGCATCGTCTGGCGCATCATGCTGCCGACGGCGGCACCCGCCATCGCGGCCTTCGCCTGCCTCTCCTTCATCTGGAACTGGAACGAGTTCTTCTGGCCCTTCATCGCGGTGCAGGACGAGCATCTGATGACGCCGCCGCTCGGCATCGCCTTCTTCTCCAATGCTGAGGCCGGCACCTCCTTCGGCCCGCTGATGGCCGCCGCCACCGCCGTCACCGCGCCGCTCGTCATCGCCTTCCTGCTGGCGCAGCGCGCCTTCGTGGATGGCGTGACCATGAGTTCCGTGAAGTGAACCCCCCAACCGGAGACACCCCCATGCGCCTGACCCGTCGTGCCGCCTTCGCCATCCCGCTCGCCGCGCCGCTTTATGCGCGCGCGCAGTCCCAGACCATCGAGCTCACCGCGCAATACTCCATCCCCGAGCTGTTCCGTGGGCTGATGGAAGATGTCAGCGCCGCCTTCATGCGCGAGAACCCGGGCATCCGCATCAATTGGCGCGCGCCTGAGCAGGGCTATGAGGAAATCCTCCAGCGCCATTTGCGCGACAGCATCACCAGGACCCTGCCGGATGTCGCCTTCCATGGCCTGAACCGCCAGCGCACCCTGGCCGAGCGCAACATCCCGGTGGATCTGAAGCCGCTGATGGCGGCCGATCCCGAGACGGCGAGCCTCGGCTATTCCGAGACGCTGCTCTCGCTCGGCCAGGTCGGTCAGGCGCAGACCGGCATCGGCTTCGCGCTCTCGACGCCCATCCTCTACTACAATGTGGATCTGATGCGCCGCGCCGGCGGCAATCCGGAGCGCCCGCCTTCGAGCTGGGCCGAGGTGAATGAACTGGCCCGCGCCATCCATGGCAGCGGCGAGAACATCACCGGCATGTTCTTCGACTGGACCATCACGGGCAATTGGTCCTGGCAGGGCCTCGTCTTCAGCCATGGCGGCCGGATGCTGAATGCCGAGGAAACCCAGGTGGCCTTCGGCGATGCCAATGGCCAGCGCGCCATGCGCACGCTGCGCAGCTTCGTGGATGACGGCCGCATGCCCGATATCCGCCCCGCCACCATGTTCACCGATTTCTTCGCCGGGCGCCTGGGCATTTCCATGCAGAGCACGGCGCAGCTCGGCCGCTACAACCGCGAGATCGGCGGCCGCTTCCCGCTGCTGACCGGGCGCTATCCGCTGCCCGGGCCGAATGCGCGCATCCCGGCCGGCGGCAATGTGGGCATGATCTTCACGCGCGACGCGCAGCGCCAGGCGGCGGCCTGGAAGTTCATCAAATTCGCCACCGGCCCGATCGGCGCCACGATGATGGTGAACGCCACCGGCTACATGCCTGCCAGCACCATCCCCGCCGAGCGCGAGGACATGCTGGCCCGCTTCTACCGCGAGAATCCCAACCACCTGACGACCTTCCGACAGGCGGATTCCATCACCGGCTGGTATGCCTTCCCCGGCCAGAATGCGCTGCGCATCACCGATGTGATCAATGACCACCTGCAAAGCGTCGTCGCCCGCCGCGCCGAGCCCGATGCGGCGCTGGCCCGCATGACGGCCGATGTGCAGAACCTGCTGCCGCGCCGGAGCTGATCCATGGGCGCGCCCTTCACCTTCCTGCACATCACCGACCTGCATGTGACGCCGGAGGGCGCGCCGCCCCTCTATGGCCTCGACCCGGGCGAGCGCCTGGCCGCGGCCGTGGCCGATATCGCCGCCCGGCATGGCCCTGACTCCGCCACCCCGGCCGAGTTCCTGGTCGTGACCGGCGACCTCACGCATCACGGCGAGCCCGCGGCCTATGCGCGCTTGGCGGCGCTGCTGGCGCCGCTGCCGATGCCTGTGCACCTGCTGCTCGGCAACCACGATGACCGTGCGGCCTTCGGCGCGGCTTTCCCGGCCGTGCCGCGCGATGCGGCGGGCTTCGTCCAGCAGGCCTTGCCGACGCCGGCCGGGCTCTTCCTGATGCTCGACACGAATGAGCCCGGCACCCATGCCGGCCGCCTGTGCCCCACGCGGCTGGAATGGCTGGCCGCACGGTTGGCGGAGAGCGAGGGCGATGTGCTGATCTTCCTGCACCACCCGCCGCATCGCGTCGGCATTGCGCGGATGGACCTGATTCCGCTGCTCGACACTGATGCGCTCTGGCAGGTGCTGGCGCCGCATGCGCCCCGCATCCGGCATCTGTTCCATGGCCATTTGCACCGACCGCTGGCGGGCTCCTGGCGGGGAATTCCCTTTTCCTCGCTGCGTGGCACCTCGCACCAGGTGGGGCTGGATTTCAGCGAACGCCCCACCGCCCCCGGCAGTCACGAACCGCCGGCCTACGCATTGGTTCGCGTGAGCGAGGAAGGCGTGCTCGTCCACACCCACGACTTCCTGGACCGGACGGCCGATTTCGCGCTTTGAGGCGAAGACAGGCTCCATCGGCCCGGCTTAGCGCGCCCTTCGCCGCGCCGGGCGCGCGCCCTATCGCTCAGCTCCGGGGCCGCGCGGCCCCGACCGGCGGGGGCCAGCCCTACAACTCATAATCCGGCAAGTGCCACCGATAGGTCCCCGCCGCCGTCTCCAGCGTCCGCGTCTTCTGGAATTCCGAGGTGCCGATGTCGCTGTCTTCCAGCACCTGGATCGCCGCATTGGGCGTCACCACGAAGCAGCGGTCGCGGAAGGCCAGTGTGGCCGCCGAGAGCGGGCCCGTGTCGAAGGGCAGGTCCCGCCGCTTCACCAGTTCCAGCAGGAAGGGCATCACCTCGAAGCGCAGGCCCACGGCGTGGGAGCCGATGGCACTGCCCTCGGTCCGGTAGAGGTGGCGCCCGACCGGGGTGATGGCTGCACGGTCCCAATTGTATTGCAGCGTGCCCAGTTGCAGCACCAGCCAATCCGGCGGCAGCTCGGCATGGGCGGCGGCCAGCAGGGGCCCGAAGTCCCTGTGGAAGGCCACGTCGTCATCCAGGACGAGCAGGCTCTCCACCCCATCGGTCAGGGCGCGCTCCAGAATGCCCTGCCAGGTGATGAGATAGGCCAGCGCCCCGGCCGAGGCGATGGCCTTGCGGCCGGTCCGCCCCTCCTCGAAGGCGATTCGTGCCTGTTGGCTGTCATGGTCGCGGTAGAATTGCCAGGATGAGGTGACGGGGCGCACGCCCGCCGGGCGCGGCAGGGGGGGAAGTGCTGCGTATTCGGCAAATTCGGCGGCGATGCCGGGCGCCCGCCCATCCACCGCCGCCACCCGTTCGGCGGTGATGCCGGCGCGGGCCATGCGATCCTGCACCGCCGCCCAGCGGTCGGGCCGGCGCTCCAGATTGATCACGCAGATGCGCTGGAAGATGTGATGGACCGTGCGGCCGAGCGGTGGCGCAGGCAGGATGGCGCGCCAGCCCACCTTGGCCCGCACCGCCTCGGCCTCAGGCACGGGCAGGGGCGATGGGCCCGGCTCGGCCGCGCAGAAGATCCACCGGCCGAGATCAGGCGGCTCCGGCCTTCGGCCGGGGCCGGACTGCGCCAGGGCGAGCCGGGCGAACCATTCCGGCAAAGCGTCCGGTTGCTGCGGATCGAGATCCCCTGCCGCCAGGGCCAAGGCGGGGGCCATCAGCGCCAGGCGCGGCGCCAGCCCTTCGGCATCGGCGGCCTCCCAGCCCAGGACGATCTGCCCCCCTGCCCCGCGATGCCCGAACACCGCCGCGCCCGGGTGGCGTGAGACCTGATCGAGCGCGGCCTTGGCCCATTCCCCGCCGGAGAAGCGGATCTCCTCCCCCACCACGCCCAGCAGCGCGCCGTCCAGCCGCAGCGCGAGCCGCAGCGCCGCGGCGATGCGCGCCTCGGGCGCCAGGCCGGCGCTCGGCACCAGGTGCAGCTCGACGGGCAGTCGCAGCGCGGCGATCCAGCCGGCCAACTCGGGATCATCGGAGATGGGGCAAAGGACCACCACCCAGTCATGATCGGTCCAGGCCTGGGCCTGCCAGGTTTCCAGCAGGGCCTGGGTGGCGGCCAGGCTCTCGGCCAGCATGACCAGAATGATCTTGGACCGCGCCGTGGGCTGCAAGGTGAGCGGCCACGCGTGATGGATCAGCGCATCCTGCACCAGCGAGGAATCGAAGCGCGAGCGCGTGGCCTTCAGCGAATGGTCGTAGATCGTGTCGAACCCGCCTTCCTGCTCGTTCTGCCAGGCGAGGTGGCGCGGACGGTCCAGGGCGATCATCGGAATGCGGCGGTGCTGGGCGTGCAGGGCCACGAAGATGTCGGCCATGTTGCGATGGCCGAAATCGGCCCAGCGGAGCTTCAGCAGGTCGCTATGGGCGCAGAAGGCGTTGGTGCCCAGCACATGCACCGTGCGGTCACCCCGCAGGGGATTGCCGAAATGGAAGGTGCTGCGCGATTCCGGGGCGTAATAGGCGGAGACAGGCTGGCGCAGCAGCACGCCATGAAGTGCCACGAAGGCTGCATCCCCGTAGCGCCGCAGCCCTGCGACCATGTGGCTGGCGAAATGCGGCGCGAAGGTCAGGTCATCATCCACGATGATGCGGTAGCCGGGCTCCTCCAGCACATCCACCCAGCCGAATTTCCCCGCATCCCCCTTGTCGTCCCAATCCTGCGAGCGGCGGACATCCACACGGGGATGGTTCAGGACATCCGGCACGTCGGGGTAGTTGTTGAGGAAGACCCGCACGCGGTCGCATTGGGGCAGCAGGCTGGCCACGGCATCCGCCAGGAGAGACCGCCGCTCCGGGATGGAGGCCAGGGAGGCGATGACGGGGGCGCCCAGATCATGCCGCAGCGCGGCCTGGTGGCTCTCGGGATCGAGCAGCGACCAGGTCACGCGGCGCAGCGTGAAGCCAAGCCCGAGCTCCGGCCGCAAGGCGATCACATGGGCGCGGATGCGCTGGGCCTGGAGCGGGATGTAGAAGACATGCGCGGAACTGCCCTCGACCAGTGGCATGTCCGGGCCCAGCGATTGGCCGCGCTCATTCACCAGGCGCAACACGGGCTGTACCCCGCGCGCCCGCTCCTCCAGGTCCAGCGTGACCTGGATCTGAAGCAGAGCCCCTCCTGCCACCTGCCGCCAGACCGAACTGATGCCGGGCGTGCTCTCGGCCTGGCGCAACTCGACGGCGCCGCCGGGGTGCAGGCGCACCGCCTGGTGATGCGTCCAGCCCGCCCAGCCGGTGCTGAAATCCTCCGCGGCGAGCGGGGTGAGGCGCAGTTCCGGGCGGGGCGGAGAGGGTCGCTCCGGCGGAGGAAGCGGATTGGCCGCGGCGGGGATGCCGCGCTGGAGCGCGCTGCCCCAGGCGTCCAGCCGGGCTTCCATCTCGGCCAAGTGAATGCCCAGCAGTTCGGCCAGGGCGGCCTCGCTCACCGGATTCTCGGCCTCGCTCATGAGAGCGCTGCCGGCAATTCGACCGCCGCGCGGGAAAACAGCACGATATCCTCGGATTTCAGCGGCATCTGGGGCAGCACGGCGGCGACGATGTCGGGCAATTGGGCGATGATCGCGGCGATGGCGGCGCGGTCGGCCGCCTCGGGGATCAGGGCCATCACCTTGGCGCGCGGGCCACCCGGGCCGACGCGGAAGACCGGGCCGAAATGATCCGCCTCCTCGCCGGGCCAGGCCTTGGCGAAGAGCGGCCAGTTCGGCCCCGGGCGGAATTCCAGCCTTGGGGCCACGCCGCTCAGCCCCAGCTTGAAGCGCACCGCGACGCTTTGCCCATCCTCCAGCGGCAGGTCCGGGATGGTGAGGTCCAGGTGGCGGTAGCTGGGCGGTTTGGAGCGGTATTCATTGACCGTGACGGTGAAGCGCCCATCCCGCGCGCGGGCGACCGGGGCTTCGGGGCGGATCGTCGTGGCCTCGCCCCCCGCGGCTGCGGGTTTGGGCGGCGGTGCTGCAACGCTGACCCGCTGCGGCGCGGCCGCCGGGAGAGGCGGCGTTGGCGCCGCGGGGGGCGCCGTGGGGGCATGGGGGGTGAAGGGCAGGGCGGCCGCCAGTGCGGCGCGATGCGCCCGCGCCGCCGCCATCACCGCATGGCCGCGGCTGGCCGCGCGTGGCCAGTCCAACCGCGCGATCAGGCCCTGCGCCAGCAGCCCCTCGGGCGAGGTATAGCGCGCGCTGACCGGGCCATGCAGGCTGAGCTCGGGCGCCTGGCTCAGCACCTCATGATAGCAGCGATATTCCGCGCTGCCGCCCCAGTAGTTTTTCTGCGCCAGGGCTCGGCGGATACGCTCCGCCACATCCGGCAGGAATTTGAAATGCAGGATCGCGAGGTGCCGGGGCGAGAGGAAGTTCCCGTCATAGGGCCAGATATGATGCGGATTGGCCATGAACTCGCCCGGCTTCAGGCGGAAGAGCGGGTATTTGACCATCTCCGGGTTGAAGCCCGGATCGGCCGCGGCGAAGACCCGGCGGCGCGGCCCGCCCTTGACCGAGAGCACCTCCTTGTACCGGCTCTCGACATAGCCGGTGGTGTCGTGGAAGGGGTAGCTTTCCAGCAGCGGATCGCCGGCGCGGTAGCTGGAGCGGAGCAGCGGGCCCTCGGCATACATGTCCAGCATGAAGCCGCGCACGCGCCAGAGATCCCGCCGCTCCATCTCCGCCGCCAATTCCTCGAAGCCGCGCCGGGCGCAATCATCGAAGACGATGTGCTCATCCGCGTCCACATAGAGGAACCAGCGCTCCAGCCCGTAGCCGGCGATGGCGCGGTTGATCCAGCCCTGCTTCAGCTTCCAGTCGAAGCCGCCGGGCCGCTGGTAAAGGTCCACATCGGGCTGTGCCGCCAGATAGGGGATCGAGCCGTCGGTCGAACCATTGTCGATGAAGCAGAAGCGGCGGATGCCCAGGCTGCGATAATGCCGCAGCAGATCCGCCAGCCGGTTCCCCTCATCCTTGATGACCGAGATGAGGATGGGCGAGATGCGCGGCGGCAGCGGCTGCGGGGACATGCTGAGCGGCGCCAGCTGGACGCTGGCGAATTCGCGTTTCACCTCCTGCACATAGCCGGGCTCTTCCACCATCACGGCTTCCTGCATGAGGCGGGGCCTGGTTTCAAGGCCCCGGTTTTCACGGCATGCGGGCCGGCTGGCCCCGGCCTATTGCCGCGCCTGCATCTGCTGGAGTTGGCCGCGCATGGCGGTCAGCAGGGCCGAGACCTGGTTGCCGCCGCGCTGCACCACGGCGCTGTATTCGCTGCGCTGGGTGAGGCGGAGCGAGGTGCCCTCGGCCACGAGGTCCACCACGCGGGGCTGCCCGTTCACATCCGCCACGCGCCAGTCGAGGTTGATGGGCGGCGTGCCGGCGCGCTCGACCACGGTGGTGACCAGCACATCCTCCTCGGTGCGCTGCTGGCTGCGACCGAGGGAGAAGCGCACGCCCTGGTAGTCGCCCAGGCGGGCGGCCAGGTTGCGGATCAGCGTCTCCTCGAAGAGGCGCATGTATTCCTGCTGCTCCGCCGGGCTCGCCACCCGCCACCAGCGGCCCAGGATGAAGCGGCCCGTGCCCTCGATATCCACCGCCTGGCGCAGGATATTCGCCACGCGCTCGCGCCGCTGGGCGGCGTTCAGCGTGGTGCTGTTCAGGGCTTCCACCAGCGCATTGCCGGTGGACTGGATGAAATTGACCGCACGCGTCGCATCCATCTGGGCGGTGGCGGGGCGCGCCAGGGCCAGGGGGGCGAGCAGGGCGGCACCCAGGAACAGGCTGGCGCGCCGGCCGAGGGGCATCAGGGGCATGTGGGATGTGCTCAGCGTGAGGGTTGGGTTGCGGCCGGCGGCACTGTCGCGCCGACGCCGACGCCAAAGCCGGTGCCGCCGGCCGCTTCGGGCGCTGGCTGGCCGGCATTGGTGATCTCATTGGCGCGGCGCTGGCGATAGGCGCTGCGCAGCGTCGAATAGGGATCCAGCGAGGTGGCGTAAAGGGTATCGAGCGTGTCCAGCACGCCCTCCCGCGCATCAAGGATGGTCATGCCGGTGCGGACATAGCGGAGGATCTCCACCACCTGGCCCTGGCCGAACCAGAACCAGGGGCTGGCCACCGCATCCACGCCCGCGCCGACCATATCCCGCGGGTTGGAGGGGCCGAGCACCGGCAGGAACAGGTAAGGCCCCTCGCCCATGCCCCAGACGGCCAGGGTCTGGCCGAAATCCTCGCCATGGCCGCGAATGCCGAATTGCCACTCGGCGACGTCCACGAGGCCGCCCAGGCCGAGGGTGGAGTTGATCAGGAAGCGGCTGGCGGTGCGGCCGGCGCGGTCCATCTCGCCTTGCAGCAGGTCATTCATCAGGATGGTGGGGGCGCGCAGATTGCCGAGCGCGTTGCGCACGCCTTCCCGCAGGGGCGGAGGGATCACGGCGCGATAGGCGACGGCGGCCGGGCGCAGCACCACGGCGTCGATCGCGTTGTTCACCTCATACATGCCGCGGTTCAAGGGTTCCAGCGGGTCGTTGTTGGCCTCGAACTCGGCCAGGGCCTCGGGGTCGGAAGCGGGCGGGCGGGTGGCGCAACCCGCAAGCCCGATCACCAGGAGGGCGGCAGCCAGGAGAGGACCTGAGCGCATGGGTGAAGGCGAACCTTTCTCGGGATACGCTGGGCAAAGGAGGCCAGGAATTCGGCCATGCGCGGCTAACAAGCACGACCTGACCACTTGGGGCAAGTTGCGGCCATGTCACGAAACGTCACGGCGCCGGCGCCGACCCCTTGCGAAAAGCGGGCACCGACGCCAAACCCTCCGCCATGGATACCGCCCCAAACAACACCCTGGAACGCTGGCTGACCGGCCCGCGCTTCGGCACGCTCCCCTCGCCGAGCAGCCTGCCGGCGCCGAAGCTCTCCTTCGAGTTCTTCCCGCCGAAGAACGAGAAGCTGGAGGCCGAGCTCTGGACCTGCATCCGCCGGCTCGAGCCGCTTGGCCCGCGCTTCGTCTCCGTGACCTACGGCGCGGGCGGGTCCACGCGCGCGCGCACCCATGACACGGTCGCTCGGCTGGTCCGCGAGACCAGCCTGACGCCCGCCGCGCATCTCACCTGCGTCGGCGCGACGCGTGAGGAGGTGGACGAGGTGGCCCGGGAATACTGGGCGGCCGGCGTGCGGCACATCGTGGCGCTGCGCGGCGACCCGCCGGCCGGCGCCAGCGAATACACGCCCCATCCGGGCGGCTATGCCCAGGCCGAGGACCTGGTGCGCGGCCTGCGGCGGATTGCGGATTTCGACATCAGCGTGGGCGCCTATCCGGAGACCCATCCCGCGGCCCTCTCCGCCGATGCCGATCTCGACTATTTCAAGCGCAAGATGGATGCGGGCGCGAACCGGGCCATCACGCAGTATTTCTTCGATACGGACGTCTATCTGCGGTTCCTGGATCGCTGCCTGGCCGCGGGGATCAACCTGCCCATCGTGCCGGGCATCATGCCGGTCTCGAACTTCGCCAGCGTGAAGCGCTTCTCCGCCATGTGCGGCGCCTCGGTGCCGGGCTGGCTGGAGAAACTGTTCGAGGGGCTGGAGGATGACGAAGCCACCCGCCGCATGGTGGCGGCGACGGTGGCGGCCGAGCAGGTCCGCATCCTGCAGGCCAATGGAGTGGATGAGTTCCACTTCTACACGTTGAACCGCTCAGACCTGACCTATGCCATCGCGCATATCCTGGGCGCCCGGCCCGTGGCGTCGGTCTGACTTACCGCCGGCCTGGCGGGGCGGGGTTCCGGAGAGGGCCTCAGAACCGCAGACCGGCCAGCCAGAAGACCAGGACGAGCACCGCGAGGCACATCAGCCCCGTGCCCCAATAGGCGATGGCCGAGGGCTCTTCTTCCTGGAAGCGGTTGCGGCGGAGGGTGGCGGCTTGGCTCATGGCTGCTCCTGTGGGGTGGGAGATTGCCGAGGGCGGTGCAGGCCGCATGCCAGTTGCTCCAGCCTCCGCGAAAACTCAAGGTTTCGCTGCCAAATCGGCGTTTTCCCTGCGCTCTGCCGTGGCTCGGGACAGGTGGTTCAAACATCGCCTTGGCGCATGAGCCCCTTGGCCCTGCGCATCGCCTTGCAAATTGCGATGCCCTGGCGGTGGAGTGAGGAACTGCTGCCCTCCCCTCCCGGCGGTGGACCGCTTGTGGCCCGGGCCCGGGCCACGTAACTTGTGTCGCTTGTCTATTGACCTGTCCCGGGGCGAACGGCGAATGAATGGCTTTTGGCGGAAGGCCCGCATGGACCGGCGGTTGCCATGATCCATCTGCATGTCGGCCTGGGCAAATGCGGCTCCAGCAGCATTCAGCACTTTGCCACGCAACAGGCCGAGGCGCTGCGTGCGGCCGGGCTGGTCTATCCGCTGCTCGGCAAGGGCGGCGCGGCACACCATATGGAGCTGGGCATCGTGGCCCGTCAGGCGCGGCCCCGCCGCCGTGCCGCCAGCGTGCCCGTGGCGATGGCCGCGCTGCGCGATGCGATGCAGGTCCCCGACGGCACCTCCTACCTGCTGAGCAGCGAGAGCTTCCTCAAGCATGACGCCGCGCGCTCCCGCCGCAACGCGGAGGCGCTGCGTGATTTTCTCGGCACCGCGCCGGTCCGGGTGCTGATCTATTTCCGCGAATACCCGGCCTGGGTCGAATCCATCTATGCCCAGAAGACCAAGCGCGGCGAGAACATCCTGGACATGGATGGCTTCATCGCGCATCGCTGCCGGCCCGAAACCGTCTCGGTGGTGGAGGGGGTGAAGCCCTGGCTGGAGATCTTCGGCGCGGAGAATATTCGCCTGCGCAGCCTGCATCGGGATGACCTGGTCGGGGGCGACCTGATCCTCGACCTCTTGGCCGCGATGGACATCCGCACGCCAATGGCGCCCTTCAAGCGCGTGAATGAATCTCCGCCCTGGACCTTCCTGGAACTGGCCCGCCAAATCGCCGCCGGCCTGCCTGCCGGCGACGCGGCCGAGGAGGAGGAAGCATTGGCGGAGCGCGGGCGCGAAGCGACAACCCGCCAGTGGATGCAGCGACTGGCCGTCCGTTGCGGCCTCGCGCTCGAGGCGGCGGGGTTGGAGCCAGCCCGCGTGCAGTACATGAGCCGGGCCGATTGGTGCGCCCTGCGGGACCTCTACAATCGGGATGTTGACGCGCTGAACGCGCTCCTGCCGGGACATGTCATTCCGTCCTCGACCACGCCGGAGCCGCCGGAGCGGGGGTCTGCGCCCTCCTGGCGTGATGTTCCGGAGGAGATCGGCGAAGCCTATCTCGGGGTGCTGGCGAAGCCGGCCCTGTTGCGGGCGATGCCGGCCAGCTTCGCCGCCGCCGTGCGGTCGGTGCTGAAGACCGCACGCCGCCGCGCACGTCGGGCGGCGGCGTAAGGGTCGATCCGCTGGGCCTCAGAGCATGATGCGTTGAGGCGGAATCGCCGAGACGCTGAATCATGCTCTCAGCAAAGTCTGGGGCGTGCGGAGTGAACGCAGCACGCTCTAGAATTTGAGCCCGGCCAGCCAGAAGACGAAAAGCAGGAAGCCCAGGCAGGCGAAGCCCGTCCCCCAATAGGACAGGGCGGAGGGCTGGTCGTCTTCGATCCGCTGGCGGCGGGCGGCGGAAAAGCTCTGGTTGCTCATGGCCAACTCCTGTTCGGTGTGGGTTGTGCCAGAGGTGTTGCAGCCAGCGTGCCAGCCCGGATTCAGCCCCGCGCGGCGGCGATCAACCCCTTCATGCGGGCGATGGCGGTCGGCAGACCCTCGAAAACCGAGGTCGAAATCAGGAAATGGCCGATCGAAACCTCGCTGATTTCGGGGATGGCGGCGATGGGCGTGATGGTCTCGTAGCTCAGCCCATGGCCGGCATGGCATTGAAGATTCAGGGTTTTTGAGTAACGCGCCGCCTCCGCCAGCCGGGCGGCCAGACCGGCCCGAGCCTCGGGGGCGGCATCGGCATAGGTGCCGGTGTGCAGTTCGATCGCCTGGGCGCCCAGCTCGGCGGTTCTTGCAATTTGCAATGCATCAGGCTCCACAAAAAGCGAGACCTCGATGCCAAGCCCGGCCAGGCGGCGGATCGCCTCGGCCAGGAAGGGGCCGGCGCGCAGCACGTCCAGGCCCCCTTCGGTGGTGAGTTCGGCGCGCTTCTCCGGCACGATGCACACGGCGGGCGGGCGCAGTCGCTCGGCCAGGGCCACCATCTCCTCCGTCGCGGCCATTTCGAAGTTCAGGCGGGTTTCCACCTCGGTGGCGACCCGCTCCAGGTCGCGGTCGCGGATGTGGCGGCGATCCTCGCGCAGATGCATCGTCACGCCATCCGCGCCGGCAGCCATGGCGAGGCGCGCCGCCTCAACCGGGCAGGGGAAATGCCCGCCGCGCGCGTTCCGCAGCGTCGCCACATGATCCACGTTGACGGAGAGGCGCATCAGTGGCGGTTCCTTCGATGTTCGGCAAGTTGGGCGGCCAGGCGGATGGCCGCGATCAGGCTCTCGGCGCTGGCCAGGCCCTTGCCGGCAATGTCCAGCGCGGTGCCGTGATCCGGGCTGGTGCGGATGATGGACAGGCCGAGCGTGACATTGACGCCGCCGGCCATGTCCAGCGTCTTGATCGGGATGAGCGCCTGGTCGTGATAGAGGCAGATGGCGGCGTCATAGAGCGGACGAGAGTGAGCCGTAAACAGAGTGTCCGGTGGCCAGGGGCCGCTGGCTGCGATGCCGAGCGCCTGGAGCCGCGCCACGGCGGGGGCGACGATCGCCTGATCCTCATGCCCCAGCGTCCCGGCCTCGCCCGCATGCGGGTTGAGGCCCGCGACGGCCAGGCGCGGGGCGGCGATGCCGAAATCCCGCACCAGCGCGCCATGGGTGATGCGGGCATGCTCGACGATCAACTCTGGTGTCAGCCGCGCGATGGCGCGGGCCAGCGGCTCGTGCACGGTGACGGGCACGACGCGAAGTTGCGGGCAGGCCAGCATCATCACGGGCGGCACGCCGGTGCCGGCCAGCTCGCCCAGGAATTCGGTGTGGCCGGGATGCGGGAAGCCGGCCGCGGTGAGCACGGATTTCTGGATCGGGTTGGTCACCACGCCATCCACCGCGCCGCCGAGCGCCAGCGCCACCGCCTCACGGATCGCGCCCAGCACGGCCGCGGCTGTCGCCGCCTGGGGCTGGCCGGGAATGGCCGCCACGGGCAGCGGGCGGTGCAGCACGGGCAGCGCCTCGGCGAAGCGCGCTTCCGATGGGTGGACGATGCGCTGGATGGGCGCGCCCACAAGCCGTTCCGCGTCGTCGATCAGCAGGAATTCAGGGCCGGTGGCGCGCAGCGCCTGCCAGGCCTTCACGGCGATCTCGGCGCCGATGCCGGAGGGTTCCCCCATGGTGAGTGCAAGCATCACAGGGCTTTAGCAGAGCCCTTCGCGCCGGACGATAGCCGTTCCAGCAGCGCATCCACCTCCTCTGCCGTGTGATAGAGGCCGAAGCCGAAGCGCAGCCGGCTGCCGCGCCGGTCGGTCACGATGCGCGCCGCATCCAGCCGGGCCGACCATGCCTCGGCATCCGGCAGGTCGAAGGTGAGAAAATTGCCGCGCGCGGGGTCGCTCAGCGGAATCACCAGCCGGGCGGGATCGAGCCCGGTGCCCCCCAGCCCCGCGACAAAGCGCGCCTGCAGGGCATGGACATGGGCGTGGATCTCGGCCGCGCCGATACCCAGCCCCTGGAGCCAGCCCAGCGCCGCATTCAGCCGGAACAGGCCGGAGGGGTCGAAGGTGGCGCCCATGAAGCGCATGGCGTCGGTCGCATAGGGCACGCCGGTCTGCGCGCCCGCCAGATGGCCGAAGGCGGCGAACCAGCCGGTGTTGCGCGGCCGCATCAGCCAGCCCGGCGGCGCATGCAGGAAGCAGCAGCCCTCGCCCCCCATGGCGTATTTGTAGCCGCCCGAGAGATAGAAGGCGCGGCCGGCGAGGGGCGCGAAATCCGTCGGGAGTGCCATGAAGCCGTGATAGCCATCCACCACCAAGGCGGCCTCGCCCGCCGCCGCAGCCAGGGCAGCCAGCCCCGCCATGGGCAGCGCGCGGCCGCTGCCGAAAAACACCTGGCTGACCCAGATCAGGTCAAAACCCTGAGGTGCGGCGGCGATGAGGCCTTCCAGCACCTCCGGCCCCTCGGCGATGCGGGTGACCTGGACCAGATCATCCTCCTCCAGCCGGGCGATCTGGCGGGCGAAGGAGTGGAATTCGCCGGTGGTGGTCAGGATGCGCGGGCGGGTGGGCAGCGCGCTCAGGATGCGCAGCACGAATTCATGGGTGTTGACGGCGAAGACCACGCTGGAGGGGTCGGGCAGGTTGAGATGCCGGGCGATATGGCCCTGCGCCTCCGCCCAGGCCGGGCCCAGCACCTCCTCCCATTTGTGGTCCATGCGCCGCGCCGCGAGGTCCCAGGCGGCGAGCTGGGCGTCGCGCGTCACATCGGGCCAGGGATGGTGGCTATGCGCGGCAAAATGCAGCCGCCCCGGGTCGGCGCCGAGGAAATGCGAGAAATGCGGCCGAAGATCATCCATGATGGCGATATGGAACCGGACGCCCCACCCGAACAGAGCCCCGATGCGGGTCTCACCACCGATTTTCGCCGCAAGATGAGCTATGGCGACTATCTCGGCCTTGATGTGCTGCTGGCCGCGCAGAAGCCTGTGTCGGACCAGCATGACGAGATGCTCTTCATCACCATCCACCAGGTGCAGGAGCTCTGGCTGAAGCTGCTGCTGCATGAGCTGGACCTCGCCATCGGCTGCATTCGGGAGGACCGGTTGCGTCCCGCCTTCAAGGCCATGGCCCGCGTCAGCCGCATCCAGCGCCAGCTGATCGAGGCCTGGGACGTGCTGAGCACGATGACACCGCATGACTACCTGGCCTTTCGCGCCCATCTGGGCAGCTCCTCCGGCTTCCAGTCCTGGCAGTATCGCGCGCTGGAATTCCGCCTGGGCGCGAAGGAGGCCTTCATGCTGAAGCCCCATGCCCATCGGCCCGAGCTGCACGCGGAATTGCGGGCCGCGCTGGAGGCGCCCTCCCTCTATGACGAGGCGCTGCGCCTGCTCGCCCGCCGCGGCTATCCCGTGCCGGCGGAGGTGCTGGAGCGGGACTTCACCCGGCCGCATGAAAGCCACCCCGCCGTGACGGCCATCTGGGCCGGGATCTACGCGAAGGGCGAGCGCGAATTCGACCTCTATGAGCTGGCCGAGGAGCTGGTGGATGTGGAGGACAGCTTCCAGACCTGGCGCTTCCGCCACATGCGCACGGTGGAGCGGATCATCGGCTATGCCCGTGGCACGGGTGGCAGCGCCGGCGTCGCCTATCTGCGCAAGGCGATCGAGCGGCGCTTCTTCCCGGAGCTTTATGAAGCCCGGACCGAGCTGGCTTGAGGCGGCGCAAGGCTGTGCCGGCCGATCCGGGTTAGGAGCATCGTGTGCTTGCGAATTGCCTTCATGATCTGGCGGCCCTGGGCCCGGCTGGTGTTCCCGCGCTGATGGGCGCGCTGCTGCTGGCCGGGCTGGCGGGCGGCCTGACCCATTGCAGCGCCATGTGCGGCCCCTTCGTGCTGGCGCAATCCGCCGCCGGGGCGGAGGGCAGCCTGGGCGGCGGGATGCTGCGGCGGCTGGGGGGCGCGGCGCTGCTGCCCTATCACCTGGGGCGCGCGCTCGGTTACTCGGCATTGGGGGCGGTGGCTGGCGGGGCGGGGGCGCTGCTGGCGCAGGCCAGCGGGCTGCGCTGGCTGGCCGCGCTGCTGCTGCTCACGGCCGCGGTGCTGATGCTGGGCCAGGCCTCGGCGCGGCTTTCGGCCTGGCTGCCCAGGCTGCCCGCCCCGCGCCTGCCCCGCGCGCTGGAGGCGCGGCTGGGTGGGTTGCTGGCGGCGCCGACCGGCTGGCGCGGCGTGCGGCTGGGCCTGCTGCTCTCGGCCCTGCCCTGCGGGCTGCTCTATGCCGCGCTGGCCGCGGCGGCGGCCTCGGGCAGTGTGCTCGCCGGGGCGCTGGCCATGCTGGCCTTCGTGGCGGGCACGGTGCCGGCGCTGGCGGCGGTGGCGCTGCTGGGGCGCTTTTTCGGTCGGCTGGTCGGCCCGGGCTGGCGCGCCCTGGGCGGCGCCCTCTTCCTGCTCAATGCCGCCATCCTGGGCGGGCTGGCGGTCCAGCTCATCGCCTGAGGCGCTTCACCCTTGCTTCACCAAGCCCGTGGCATCTGCGGGCGCTGCAAGGCTGAGGGTCCGCAAACATGTCTGGCGTCGTGCTCACCGGCTCGCTGCCCGGTCAGATCAGGGAAGACACGCCGCTTTGGGACTGGATTGGCCAGTTGCGGCTGCACATCAACCCCGCGCTGATCCGCTTCGTGGATCTGATCGGGATCGGCAGCAACTTCTTTGACGTTTCGCTGAACCGGGCCACCGGCATGCTCACCATCGCGCCCATCGCCATGGCGGATCATGAGTGGTTCGTGACCAACAACATCTCCACCAACATCAGCTTCCACCTGCGATTCTTCATGGAGGACGGCACCATCCAGCAGAGCCAGGCGAGCTATTCGATCGCGCTGCTCAATGTGGATGACACACCACCCCAGGGGCTGAGCTTCGCCACCGGTGGCATGGTGGCGGCCGGGGCGGCCGGCGCCACCATCGGGCGCCTGCAGGTTTCCGACCCTGACACCGCAACCGGCTTCACCTTCACCATCCGCGAGGATGACCAATGGGTCTTCGAAGTGGTGGGCGACACGCTTCGCCTGCGCAGCGGCGTCTCCATCCCCCTGGCGGATGGCCCGGAGCGGGAGGTGGTGATCACCGTCTCCGACGGTCGCCAATCCTCCGCGCTGACCGTCTCCATCGGCATCACCGCGGCGGGGATCAACAATGGCGGGACGGTGGACCTGCTGGAAACCCATGAATCCGCGCATGGCTTCAGCTGGGCGGGAGCGAGCAACCTGTTTTCGTTGCGCATGAGCCATGACATCGCCTCGATTCGTGACTTCGGTTCGCTCATCCATATCCAGCTGCGCGACGGCGGGAGCGTGACCGTCGAGCAGCCCGCGGTGATCGATCTGCTGGACGGCTACATCACCTTCTCGGGCGATGGTCTCGCCGCGCGGGTCTGGACGATCTACGAAACCCTGCTGAACCGCGAGCCGCGCCACGGCGAGATGGCGGCGGGGGTGCAGCGCCTGGCGGAGGGGGCCAGCAATCGGACCCTCATCAGTGAGGTCATGGCCACGGCCGAGTTCGCAAATGGCTTCGGGCAGCTCAGCAACAGCGGGTTTGTGAACCAGCTGTACATCAACTCGGTGGGCTGGACGAGCAGCTCCGGCCTGAACTCCCACACGGCGAATCTGGACCGCGGCGTGAGCCGGGCCCAGGTGGCGAATGACTTCGTGAACTGGCGGCTGGATGCGCTCAACCATGCGGACACAAGGGCCGCGAATGGTGGCTTCTTCGTGCCGCGCCCCTGGCTGGACGAGCTGGATGCGGTGGGAGAGCCGCAGAAGCCGGACCCCACCAGCTTCGCGCTCTGGCTCGCGGAGGAGGTGATCAGCGGCCGCATGGACTTCTTCGCCATGCAGGTGATGGTCACCGCCGCCCAGGGAATCCTGCCCGAGCTTCGGACCGGCCAAAGCCGGCTGGAGGCGCTGATCCGCGACATGACCGGCGCGCCGGCCGAATCCAATTGGGCGACGGCCTTCTCGGAAGCCCTGTTGAAGCGGGGCAGCAATTCAACCTTCTTCCTGGAGGACCTCATCCGCAGCTATGACCTGGATGAGATGCAGGCTCACATGCTGCCGCAGGGCGTGACCTTCCAGGCCGGCTGGTAGCGCGCCTCAGCGCACCACCAGATCCTTGTAGGCATGCCAGGTGGCATGCCCGATCAGCGGCAGGGCGAGCACGAGCCCGAGGAAGAAGGGCACGAGCGCCAGACCGGTGAAGACCACGATCAAGCCCGCCCAAAGCGCCATGGCGCGCCAATTCTCCATCACCGCCTGGATCGAGACGGTCACCGCCTCCAGGAAGCTCAGCTCCGGCCGGTCCAGCAGCATGGGGATGGAGACGGCCGAGACGGCGAATGTGACGGCAGCCAGGATGAAGCCGAAGCCCGTGCCGATGATCAGGAAGGGCAGCAGGTCATCACTGCGGAGCATGGCCATGGGCAGGTCCATCAGCGAGGGCGCGAAGTTCAGGCCGAAGAACAGCGCGAAGAGCAGCCCGGCGATGCGCACCCAGAACAGGTGCAGCACCAGGAGCAGCACGCCCATCATGGCGATCTGCGTGGGGTTGCGGCGAAATCCGGCCATGGCCTCGGCCAGCGTCGTGGTTTCGCCCGCCAGGCGGCGCCGGCTGGTTTCGTAAAGCCCGGTGGCCAGCAGCGGGGCCACGATGAAGAAGCCCGCCGTGGCCGGCAGGATGGCCCAGGCGGTGCCCAGCTCGAAGCTCAGCAGGGTCACGACCCAGCCGGCCAGGGTCAGCACCGCGCCATAGGCGAGGCTGACAGATTTGTTCGCCATCATGTCCCGCCAGCCCAGCGTCAGCCAGGTCCAGGGCCGGTCGGTGCTGACATGGCGTACGCGGCTCACCCGCGCCGGAGGTTCCTCGGCGTTGGAAGTGGTGGTCGTTTCGCTGCTCATGCCTGGCCCTCCGGTTCCGCTGCGGTCCGGCGAGAGTAGCACCGGTTTTCGGAATCCGTGCCTTGATCCGGATCAAAGACTTTGCCCTGTTGGGATGCTTCCGTGCCATCGTGGTTTGGCAGGGCGCCCGGGGCGCCGGCATGAGGAAGGACAAAGAGAGATGGCCTTGGCAGGTGCCGCGCCCGCGGGCGCAATGGCTGTGCGCAGCCCACCGGATTATGTGGAGGGGCCGATCCGCGCCTTCGCCATCGCCACCATGTTCTGGGGCGTGGTGGGCTTCCTGGTGGGTGTCGTGATCGCCTCGCAGCTGGCCTTCCCGCTGCTGAATCTCGATCTGGAATGGACCAGCTTCGGCCGGCTTCGCCCGGTGCATACCAGCGCCGTGATCTTCGCCTTCGGCGGCAGCGCGCTGATCGGCACCAGCCTCTACATCGTGCAGCGCACCTGCCGCGCCCGCCTCTTCGGCGGCGAGGAGATGGGCTGGTTCATCTTCTGGGGCTATCAGTTCTTCATCGTGACGGCGGCGCTCGGCTATGTGCTGGGCGTCACCCAGGGCAAGGAATATGCCGAGCCCGAGTGGTTCGTGGACCTGTTCCTGACCGTTCTCTGGGTGATCTACCTGGTGGCCTTCGGCGGGACGATCATGCGGCGCGAGGAACCCCACATCTATGTGGCCAACTGGTTCCTGCTGGCCTTCATCATCACTGTCGCCGTCCTGCACATCGGCAACAACATCTCCCTGCCGCTGAGCTGGGGCAGCACCTTCTCCTACGCCGCGCCGGCGGGCGTGCAGGGGGCGATGATCCAGTGGTGGTACGGCCACAATGCGGTGGGTTTCTTCCTGACCGCGGGCTTCCTCGGGATGATGTACTACTTCATCCCGAAGCAGGCGGAGCGGCCGGTCTATTCCTATCGCCTCTCCATCGTGCACTTCTGGTCCATCATCTTCCTCTACATCTGGGCCGGCCCGCACCACCTGCACTACACCGCGCTGCCTGATTGGGCGCAGACGCTGGGCATGGTCTTCTCGGTGATGCTCTGGATGCCGAGCTGGGGCGGGATGATCAACGGAATCATGACGCTCTCGGGCGCCTGGGACAAGCTGCGCACCAATCCCGGCCTGCGCTTTTCGGTCACCGCCGTCGCCTTCTACGGCATGTCCACCTTCGAAGGCCCCGTCATGTCCATCAAGGCGGTGAACAGCCTCTCGCACTACACCGACTGGACGATCGGACACGTGCATTCCGGCGCGCTCGGCTGGAACGGCTTCATCACCTTCGGCGCGCTCTACTGGCTGATCCCGGTGCTGTGGAAGAAGAAGGCGATGTTCAGCGCACGCCTGATCGAGTGGCACTTCTGGTTGGCGACGCTCGGCATCGTTCTCTACATCACGGCGATGTGGGTCTCCGGCATCATGCAGGGCCTCATGTGGCGCGCCTATGACGAGCTGGGCTTCCTGCAATACAGCTTCGTCGAGACCGTCGCCGCCATGCATCCCTACTACGTGATCCGCGTGCTGGGGGGCCTGCTCTACCTGACGGGCGCGCTGCTGATGGCGTGGAACATGTTCAAGACCATCACGAGCGACGAGGTCGTCGCTCCCGCTCCCGCCGAGGCCCGCGCCCCGGCCGGCGCCGTTGCGGCCGAGTGAAGGAGAACCCGATGTTCAAGAAATTCTCCCACGGCATGATCGAGCGGAACATCCTTCTGCTCGGCGTGCTGACGCTGATCACCATCTCGATCGGCGGGCTCGCGCAGGTGGTCCCGCTCTTCACCATCGAGAGCACGATCGAGCGCGTGCAGGGCGTGCGCCCCTACACCCCGCTCGAACTCATGGGCCGGAACATCTATGTGCGCGAGGGCTGCTACGCCTGCCACAGCCAGATGATCCGTCCCTTTCGCGACGAGGCCGAGCGCTACGGCCATTTCAGCCTGGCGGCCGAGAGCATGTATGATCGCCCCTTCCAATGGGGCAGCAAGCGCACCGGGCCGGACCTCGCGCGCGTGGGCGGCAAGTACTCGGATGACTGGCAGGCCCAGCATTTGCGCAACCCCCGCGCGCTGGTGCCGGAGAGCATCATGCCGCCCTACAGCTTCCTCGACCGCCCGCTGGATTACCGCAACATCCAGCAGCATCTGCGGGCGCAGCGGGCCCTGGGCGTGCCCTATAGCGACGAGATGATCGCCAATGCCCGTGCCGATCTCGAAACCCAGGCGCGGCCCGAGGCGGACGGCACCGGCTTCTCCGCCCGCTACGCCCGGGCGCGCCAGGGCGCCTTCGACGGCAACCCCGGCGTGGTGACGGAGATGGATGCGTTGGTCGCCTACATGCAGATGCTCGGCACGCTCGTGGATTTCCGCGACGTGACGCCCGAGCAGCTGCGGCAGCAGTGAGGAGCGCGCGACATGCTTGAATATCAAGGCTTGTTCAGCACCCTCTGGGTCGTGTGGTTCTTCCTGCTCTTCGGCGGAATCCTGATCTGGACCCTGCGCCCTTCCAAGCGCGGCGAATGGCAGCAACGCGGCAACATGATCTTCCAGGACGATGAAAGCAGGAGGCGCTGAGCCATGCCCACCAAGATCGAAAAGGACAGCATCTCCGGCCAGATGACCACGGGCCATGAGTGGGACGGGCTGAAGGAGCTGAACACGCCGCTGCCCAAGTGGTGGCTCTACACCTTCTACGCCTGCATTGCTTTCTCGCTGGTCTGGGTCGTGCTCTATCCGGCGCTGCCCATCACCGGCGCGACGGGCCTGCTCGGCTGGACGGCGCGTGGCGCGCTGCCGGCGCAGCAGGCGGCGGAGCGCGCGCGGATCGAGCCGATGCTGGCCCGCATGCGTGCCGCGACGCCGGAGCAGATCGCGGCCGACCCGGAGCTGCGCGGCTTCGCCCTGGCGGGTGGCCGCGTCGCCTTCGCCAACAATTGCGCCGGCTGCCATGGCGCGGGTGGCCAGGGCGCCATTGGCGGCTTTCCCAGCCTGGCGGATGACGACTGGATCTATGGCGGCAGCTTCGAGGCCATCCAGCACACCATCCGCCACGGCGTGCGCGCCAATGAGAGCGACGAGCAGCGCGGCATCGCCATGCCTGCCTTCCAGGTGACCGGCATGCTGACGCCGGCCCAGGTGAGCGACACGGCGGAATTCGTGCTGAGCCTGACCGGCCGCAGCACCGATGCCGCGGCCGTGACCCGTGGTGAGGCGCTCTACGCCGAAAACTGTGCGAGCTGCCATGCCGATCGCGGCGAGGGCAATCGCGACCTCGGCGCGCCCCGGCTGAATGACCGCATCTGGCTTTATGGCGGGGACAAGGCCGCGGTGATGCACAGCATCGCCTATAGCCGCGCCGGCGTGATGCCCTCCTGGCAGGGCCGGCTGGACCCCGCCATGATCAACATGCTCACCGTCTATGTGCATGCGCTGGGCGGGGGCGAATAGGTCCCCGTCATGTCCGTGATCCCGCCCCGCGCGCCGCAGCTCGAAGAGGGCTCGCTCTACGCCACGCACCAGAAGGTCTATCCGCGCGCGGTGCAGGGCGCGGTGCGGCGGTGGAAATGGGCCGCGCTGATCCTGCTGCTGGGGCTCTACTACATCGTGCCCTGGCTGCGCTGGGATCGCGGCCCCAATGCGCCGAACCAGGCGGTGCTGGCGGATATGGGCAATGCCCGCCTGTTCTTCTTCTGGTTCGAGCTGTGGCCGCAGGAGATCTACTTCCTGACGGGAATCCTGGTGCTCTGCGCCATCGGGCTCTTTGCCGTCACCTCGCTCTTCGGACGGGTGTGGTGCGGCTTCACCTGCCCGCAGACGGTCTGGACCGACCTCTTCCTGTGGATCGAGCGCCGGATCGAGGGTGATCGCAACGCGCGCATCAAGCTGGACCAGGGCCCGAAGGACCGCGCCTGGTGGCGCGCCAAGCTGATCAAGCACGGCGCCTGGCTGGCCATTGCGATGGCGACCGGCGGCGCCTGGATCATGTATTTCAACGACGCCCCGAGCGTCACCTGGGCCATGCTCACCGGCCAGGCGAGCCTTGCCGTCTATGGCTTCTTCGCCCTCTTCACGGCGACGACCTATGTGCTGGCGGGTGCGGCACGCGAGCAGGTCTGCACCTATATGTGCCCCTGGCCGCGCTTCCAGGGCGCCATGCTCGACGAGAACAGCCTGGTCGTCACCTATCGCGACTGGCGGGGCGAGCCGCGCGGCAAGCCGACCGACCCCACGGCAGGCGACTGCGTGGATTGCAAGGCCTGCGTGCATGTCTGCCCGACCGGCATTGATATCCGCGATGGGCAGCAGCTGGAGTGCATCGGTTGCGGGCTTTGCGTGGATGCCTGCGATGATGTGATGAAGCGCCTCGACCGGCCGACCGGCCTCGTGGCCTTCGAGACGCTGAAGAACCTCGCCGCCAGCCAGGCCGCGACCAAGGGCATGGCTCCGGGGCCGGAGCTTCTGGCCAAGGGCATGTCCGTCCGCAAGCGGCAGAAGGTGATCCGCCCGCGCACCATGGTCTATGCCGGCGTGCTGAGCGCGGCGCTGGTCGTCATGCTCGGCGCCTGGCTGCTGCGCGATACGCTGACGCTCACCGTGCTGCGGGACCGCGCGCCGCTTTATGTGCAGCTGGCCGATGGCGGGTTGCGCAACGGCTATACGCTGAAGCTCGCCAACAAGCTGCGCGGCGATCTGGCGCTGCCGCTGGTGCTGGAGGGCCCGCAGGGGCTGCGCCTTCTGGTGCAGGATGCGGCGCTGGATGCCCAGGGCCGCCCGCTGCTGACCACGCGCGATGACGGCATCACCCAATGGCGCGCGCTGGTGACCGCGCCCGAGGGCCTGCGCCTGCGCGGCAGCACGCCCATCACCTTCCGCCTGCTGGATGCCGAGGGCCGCACCATCCTTCGCCAATCCAGCGTCTTCTTGGGGCCCGACCGATGAACATCCCAGCCCATGACCCGACCCGCGGCCGCTGGATCCCCTGGATCTTCGTCGGCGGGATGCTGGTGGTGGTGGTGGTGAATGGCGTGCTGATCTTCCAGGCGCTCACCACCTTCACCGGCGTCACCGTCGGCCAATCCTATGACCGTGGCCGCACCTACAACCGCGTGCTGGATGAGGCGGCGCGGCAGGATGCGCTGGGGTGGACGCTGCGCGCCAGCGTGGAGGGCGGGCAGATCACCGTCACTGCGCGCGACCGCGCGGATGCGCCCATCGCGGGCGTGCTGGAGGCGCATCTGCTGCGCCCCCTGGATGGCGAGCGGATTGCCCTCCCCGACATCGCCGGCGCGGGCCGCTTCTTGCTGGAATTGCCGGAACTCCGCGCCGGGCAGTGGGAGTTTCGCGGCCTGCTGACCTCCGCCGCCGGTGAGCGGCATGACCTGCGGCAGCGCTTCACCCTCCGATGAGCCATATCGGCCGCCCGGTCTGCGCCCATTGCGGTGCGCCCAGCACGACGCGCTTCTGCTGCACGGGGTGCGAGGGCGCGCATGCGCTGGTGCAAGGCCTCGGCCTCGATGCCTTTTACCGTCGGCGCGAGGGTGCGGATGGCGCACTCAAGCCGCTCGATCCGCCCAGCGCCGATTTTGCCGGCCTGGCCGGTGCCAACAAGGATGGCAGCTTCACGCTGGAGCTGATCGTCTCCGGCCTCACCTGCGGTGCCTGCATCTGGCTGGTGGAGCAGGCGCTGGCGGCGGAGCCCGACGTGCTGCGCGCCCGCGCCAACCTCTCCACCCGCCGCCTGACGGTGAGTTGGCGCGGTGCGGCGGCGCGCGGCAACGAACTGGCCGCGCTGATCGCGCGGCTGGGTTTCCGCGTGGCGCCCTTCTCGCCCGCCTGCCTGCGCGCCAGCGAGGATGCGGAGGGGCGCGAACTGACGCGCGCGCTGGGCATCGCCAGCTTCGGCGCCATGAATGTGATGCTCGTCTCCGTCGCCGTCTGGGCGGGCAGCGACATGGGGCCGGACACGCGCCACATGATGCATTGGCTGGCCGCACTGATCGGGCTGCCCACCATCGCCTATGCCGGCATGCCGCTGTTCCGCTCGGCCTGGCGGGGCCTGCGCGCGGGCCGGCTGAACATGGATTGCGCCGTCTCGCTCGGCATCCTGGCCACCACGGCGATGTCACTCAGCGAGACGATGCGCAATGGCGACTTCACCTGGTTCGATGGCGCGACCGCGCTGCTGGCGCTGATGCTGGCCGGCCGCGTGCTGGACCGCGCGGCGCGGCGCCGCGCGCGGCAAAGCGCCGCCGAATTGCTCGCCCTGCAGGAGGGCGCCGTCACCGTCCTGGGCGAGCCGCATCCCGTGCCGCTGGAACGCGTGGCCGCCGGCGCCCGCATCCTGGTCGCGAGCGGGGAACGCCTGCGCCTGGACGCGGCGCTGGAGGATGAGGCCGCCCTGCTCGACACCGCCGCCACCACGGGCGAGAGCCTGCCGCGCCATTTCGCGCGGGGCGAGGCGCTGGCCGCAGGTGGCGTGAACATGGGCGCGCCCTTCACCGCGCGCGTCACGGCGACGGCCAGCGATGGCTCGCTCGCCGCCATGGCCCGCATGCTGGAGCAGGCCGAGCAGGCGCGCGGGCGCTACACCTCCATCGCGGACCACGCGGCGCGGATCTATGTGCCCATCGCGCATGTGGTGGCGCTGCTGACCTTCCTCGGCTGGTGGTTCCTGGGTGATCTGCCGTGGCAGGCGGCGCTGGTGCCGGCGGTGGCCGCGCTGATCATCACCTGCCCCTGCGGGCTGGCCATCGCCGTGCCGGCCGTGCAGGTCGTGGCCTCCGGCGCGCTGTTCCGGCGTGGCGTGCTGCTCTCCTCGCCCACCGGACTGGAGCGCCTGGCAAGTGCGGATCACGTCGTGCTCGACAAGACCGGCACCTTGACCGAGGGCCGGCCGCGCCTGCTGCCTGGCGGCTGGAATGAGGATGATCTTCGCCTCGCCGCCAGCCTCGCCACCGCCAGCCGCCACCCCCTGGCGCGCGCCCTCTCGCGCGCCTGCCCGGATGTGGCGCCCGCCCAGGGCGTGACGGAGGTTCCGGGCGCCGGCCTGATGCATGGCGAGACGCGGCTGGGCTCGGCCGCCTTCCTGGGCCTGGCCGAGGATGCGGGCATGTCCCTGTATCTGGCCCGTCCCGGCGCCGCGCCCATCGCCTTCCGCTTCGAGGATTCGCTGCGCGCCGATGCCGCCGCCGCGGTGCGCGCCTTCCAGCGCGCCGGGCTGGGCGTGGAACTGCTTTCGGGCGATGCGCCGGATGTGGTGGCCCGCATCGCGCGGGAGGCCGGCATCAGCGTCTTCGCCGCCCGCGCCACGCCCGAGGCCAAGGCCGCCCGGATCGCCGCCCTCACGGCCCAGGGCCGCCGCGTGCTGATGGTCGGCGATGGCATCAATGACGCCGCCGCCTTGGCCGCCGCCCATGTCTCCGCTGCGCCGGCCGAGGGCACCGACCTCGCGCAGGCGGCGAGCGATTTTGTGCTGATGGGCGGCGGCTTGCTGCCGCTGGCCGAGGCGGTGGAGCGCGCGCGCCTGGCACAGCGGGCGGCACGGCAGAACATCGCCATGGCGTTTGGGTACAACATCATCGCCGTTCCGGTGGCGATCGCGGGCTTTGCCACGCCGCTCATCGCGGCGCTGGTGATGGCGACATCCTCGCTGGCCGTCATCGGCAATGCACTCCGGGTGGGACGCTGATGGACACGCTGGTCTGGCTGATCCCACTGGCCTTGTTCCTGGGCGGGCTGGGCCTTTGGGCCTTCGTCTGGTCCATGCGCTCTGGCCAGTATGACGATCTGGATGGCGCGGCCGCGCGCATCCTGTTTGACGACGACCTCAAGAAAGGAGGCTGAACATGCCCATTTCCTCGGGCTTTTTCCTGGTGCTGTCCGCCATCTTCGCCCTGATCGGCCTGTTCGGCGCGACGGTCGCGGAGGGGTATCTCTACGCCTATTCGCTGATGCTGATCGGCTTCGGCCTGTTCTTCGGCTTCGGCATCATCAAGCGCCACTTCGACGCGCAGGATGCGGCCCGGCATTAAGCCGGCAGTGGGGTAAACACCTGCTTCAGGCAGCGGATGCCGAAGGCCGTGCGCGTGTGGCGCACGCCGGGCAGGCGGTAGATCTTCTCGCGCAGCAGCCGCTCATAACCCGCCGTGCCGCCGACCGCCGCCTTGATGATGTAGTCATATTCGCCGGTGACGAGCCAGGCCTCGATCACCTCGGGCATCTGGGCGATGGCCTCCTCGAAGCGCGTCAACTGCTCCTGGTCGTGCTTCTCGGTCATCACCTCGATGATGACGGTGTCGGGCAAACCCAGCTTCGCCTGGTCCAGTTCCGCCCGGTAGCCGCGGATCACGCCCGCCTGCTCCAGCCGCCGCACCCGCGCCCAGCAGGGCGAGGCGGAGAGGCCCGCGCGTTCGGCCAGCTCGGCATTGGTCAGCCGGGCCTCGCCATGCAGGGCGCGGAGGATCCGGCGGTCAATGGCGTCCATCGCGAAAGATCCTTCTGGCAGTTCGGCGCTGCACAACAGAATGCGGCAAAACCTCCGGCGCTTTCCAGCGCAGTCTCCCACCGTCATAATCCGCCCGGGACCGGAGACCTTCATGAACAGCATCATCCGCGCCGACATTTCGCTGGAGGAACGCTGGGAGGCGGCCGGGCGCGAAACCCTGCTCACCGGCACCCAGGCGCTGGTGCGCATTCCGCTGATGCGGCGCGAACTGGATGATGCCGAGGGGCTGGATACGGCGGCCTATATCAGCGGCTATCGCGGCTCGCCGCTCGGTGGTTATGACCGCGAGCTCTGGAAGCAGAAGAAGCGCCTGGCCGAGCATCGCATCGTCTTCGAACCGGGGCTGAACGAGGACATCGCGGCCACGGCCTGCTGGGGCACGCAGCAGCTCAACCTGTATCCGAAGGCGAAGCACCAGGGTGTCTTCGCCATCTGGTACGGCAAGGGGCCGGGGGTGGATCGCAGCGGCGATGTGCTGCGCCATGCCAATGGGGCCGGCACAGCACCGCTGGGTGGCGTGCTGGCGCTGGCGGGGGATGACCCGGCGTCGAAATCCTCCACCGTCACCAGCGGCTCCGAATACGCCTTCGCCGATCTGGAAATGCCCATGCTCGACCCCGCCGATGTGGGCGAGGTGCTGGAATATGGCGTGAAGGCTATCGCGCTCTCGCGCTTCTCCGGCCTCTGGGTGGGCATGAAGTGCATCGCGGAGACGATGGACGCCACCATGAGCCTGACGGTGGACCCGGCAGTCCTCATGACCGTGGCGCCCAATGGTGTGGCGCTTCCGCCGGGCGGGCTGCATATCCGCCTGAAGGATGCGGCCCTGCCGATCGAGGAACGCGTCCGGCATTTCAAGCTGCCGGCCGCACTCGCCTTCGCGCGCATCAACGGCTTCAACCGCATCGTGCAGGAGGCGCCCAATGCGCGCTTCGGCATTGCGGTGCGCGGCAAGGCCTGGTCCACGTTGAAGCAGGCGCTGGCCGATGCCGGCATCACGCCGGAACTGGCGCGGATGGGGGGCTTGCGCATCTGGAAGGTGGGCCTGGCTTGGCCGCTGGATGGGGATGCGGCGCGCGAATTCTGCCGGGGCCTGGAAAGCGTGCTGGTGGTGGAGGACCGCCGCAGCTTTCTCGAGTCCCAGTTGCGCGAGGCGCTTTACGCCGAGGCCGCGCGCCCGCGCCTGCACGGCAAGGATGTGCTGAGCGACCTGGCGGAACTCGATTCCGCGATGATCCTGCGCGGCTTGGCCAAGACCCTGCCCGAGGCCCTGCGCACCGAACGCCTGGCCGTCCGCATCGCGGAACTGGACGCGCTGGCCGCCGCCGCCGCCGAACCGCTGGATGTCCGCCAGCCCTATTTCTGCCCAGGCTGCCCGCACAACACCTCGACCCGCGTGCCCGAGGGCAGCCACGCGCTGGCCGGCATCGGCTGCCACTATCTGGCGAAGGACATGAATCGCGAGAGCGACCTGTTCAGCCATATGGGCGGCGAGGGTGCCGCCTGGATCGGCCAGCACCATTTCACCGAGACGCCGCATGTCTTCGCCAATATGGGCGACGGCACCTATGGCCATTCGGGCGTGCTGGCGATCCGCGCCGCGATCGCGAGCAAGGCCAATATCACCTACAAGATCCTGGTGAATTCCGCCGTCGCCATGACCGGCGGCCAGCCGCTGGATGGCGAGATGACGGTGCCGCGCATCGCCGCGCAAATGGTGGCGGAGGGGGCCACCAAGGTCGTCATCGTGGGCGATGATCCCGACCGCCATCGCGGTGATCCGCTGATCCCGCGCAGCGTCGCCTTCTACCCGCGCGCCGAACTCGATTCCGTGCAGCGCATGATGCGCGAGGTGCCCGGCTGCTCCGTGCTGATCTACGACCAGCAATGCGCCACGGAAAAGCGCCGCCAGCGCAAGCGCGACCTCGCGCCCAAGGCGACGAAGCGCGCCGTCATCAATCCGCGGGTCTGCGAGGATTGCGGCGATTGCTCGCGCGCCTCGAACTGCATTGCGATTGAGCCGATCGAGACGGAATGGGGCCGCAAGCGCCGCATTGACCAGTCCGGCTGCAACCAGGATTTTTCCTGTGTCGAGGGCTTCTGCCCCTCCTTCCTCACGCTCGAAGGCGCGGAGCCGGTGAAGCCGCCGACACCCGTCATCGCCAGCGAAGCACCGCTGCCCTTGCTGCCGGAGGCCGCGCCCGGCGAGGCTTGGAACATCTTGCTGGCCGGCGTGGGCGGGCAGGGGGTGACGGCGCTCTCCGCCATCCTCGCCATGGCCGCGCATCTGGAAGGGCGGCCAGTCCGCACGCTGGACAATCTCGGCCTCGCGCAGAAGGGTGGCGGTGTTTATGCCCAGTTGCGGATCGGACGCGTGGGCGAGCAGGTCGCCAATCCGCGCATCGGCCAGGGCCAGACGGATGCGATGATCGCGGCCGACCTGGTCGGCGCGCATGGCCGCATGGCGCGGCCGCTGCTCGGCCCCGGGCGGTCCCGCGTGGTGCTGAGCGCGGATGTCTCGCCCACCGGCCGCTTCGTGCTGAACCCCGAGACGCGCGATGACCCCGCCGCCATGCTGGAGAGCGTGCGCGCCGTGACGCGCGAGGTGGTGGCGCTGCCCGCCGCCCGCACCATCGAGCGCGAATTCGGCGATCTCATCTTCCTGAACATCTACCTCCTCGGCGCCGCCTTCCAGCGCGGGCTGATCCCGATGTCGCGCGAGGCGTTGCGCCGCGCCATCGAGTTGAACGGCGCCGCGGTGCCCAAGAACCTGGCCGCCTTCGAGGCCGGGCGCCTCGCCGCCGAAGCGGCCCCGAAGGCGCCGGAGACGCTGGAGGCGATGATCGCGCGCCGCGTGGCCGACCTGACCGCCTATCAATCGGCGCGCTATGCCGCCCGCTACAGCGCGTTCGTCGCGCAGGTGCAGGCGGCGGAATTGCCCGGCGAGACGCGCCTGACGCGCGCGGTCGCCACGCAGCTCTATCGCCTGATGGCCTACAAGGATGAGTATGAGGTGGCGCGCCTGCACAGCGACACGGCGTGGCAGGCGAAGCTCGCCGAGGGCTTCACCGGCACCACGCGCATCAACCTGCACCTGGCGCCGCCGCTGCTCGCCCGGCCCGGCAGCGACGGCCGCATCCGCAAGATCAGCTTCGGCCCCTGGATGCTGCGTGCCATGGGAATGCTCCAGCACGGCAAGGCCCTGCGCGGCACGCCGCTCGACCCCTTCGGCCACACCGAGGAGCGCCGCATGGAGCGCGCGCTGATCGCCGAATACCGCGCGGGCATCGAGCGCCTGATCGCGAAGCTGCACCCCACCAACTACGCCCAGGCCTGCGAATGGGCCGAGGCGGCGGCCGGCATCAAGGGCTTCGGCCCGGTGAAGCGCCGCAATGTCGAAGCCACCCGCGCCCGCTGGGCCGCCCTGGATGCCACGCATGTTTGACCTCCCCGAAGACACCCAGGCGCTGCGCGAGACCGCGCGCGACTTCGCGCGCGAGCGCATCGCCCCCCACGCCCTGCGCTGGGACCAGGAGCGCCACTTCCCCGTGGAAGTCTTTCGCGAGGCCGCCGCACTCGGCATGGCCGGGCTTTATGTGCGCGAGGAAAGCGGCGGCTCCGGCCTCACGCGCCTCGATGCCGCCGTGGTGTTCGAGGCCTTGGCGACGGGCTGCCCGACGATCAGCGCCTTCCTGTCCATCCACAACATGGTGGCCTGGATGGTGGATCGCTGGGGCGGCGAGGCGCAGCGCGCGCAATGGCTGCCGCAACTGCTGACGATGGAGAAGATCGCCTCCTACTGCCTCACCGAACCCGGCTCCGGCAGCGATGCCGTGGCGCTGGCGACGCGCGCGAAGCGGGACAATGAAGGTTATGTGATGGACGGCGTGAAGCAGTTCATCAGCGGCGCCGGCGCCTCGGATCTTTACCTCACCATGGCGCGGACGGGCGGCGCGGGCGCCGATGGCATCTCGGCCCTGCTGGTGCCGAAGGAGGCGCCGGGGCTCAGTTTCGGCGCCGAGGAGAAGAAGATGGGCTGGAACGCCCAGCCCACGCGCCAGGTGATCTTTGAGGCCACGCGCATCCCCGCCGAGGCCCTGCTGGGCGAGGAAGGCCAAGGCTTCCGTTATGCCATGGCGGGGCTGGATGGCGGGCGGCTGAACATCGCCGCCTGCTCGCTGGGCGGCGCGCAGGCCGCGCTCGACATCGCGCTGGACTATGTGAAATCGCGCCGCGCCTTCGGCCGCGCGATCTCGGATTTCCAGGCCACGCAATTCCGGCTGGCCGACATGGCGACGGAGCTGGAGGTGGCGCGCACCTTCCTCTGGCGCGCCTGCACCAAGCTCGACCAGAAGGCGCTGGATGCCACGCTCTTCTGCGCTATGGCCAAGCGCCATGTCACCGATGTGGGCCATCGCGTGGCCGATGAGGCGCTGCAACTGCTGGGGGGCTATGGCTACCTGGCCGATTACGGCATCGAGAAGATCGTGCGCGATCTGCGCGTGCACCGCATCCTGGAAGGCACCAATGAGATCATGCGGGTGATCATCGCGCGGCAGCTTCTGGCGGGCTGATTTCCCTTGCCCCGCAGGGTGGTTTCGCTGGTATCGTCAACCATGCGTTGCATGCTGGCCTTCGTGATCGCCGCCCTGCTCCTCGCCACCCCGGCGGTGGCGCAGCAGCGCGTGGTCGTGGTTCCGGCCGGGGCGGATGTGGTGATCGCGCCGCGCGGCGCTGAATCCCCGCCCGTGATCCGTGCGCCCAGGCCGCGCATCGCGCCGCCGGGCCAGGCGGGCGCTGCGCCCGTGGCGCGGCCCATGCTGGAATCGGGGGGCGGCGCCCTGGGTGGCACCGGGCTGGCCGCGCCAGGCCTTCTTGCCCTGCCACTGATCGCCGCCGCTGGTTTCCTTGTCGGATCCTCCGTGCCGGGCAGCTCCAGCGGCACCTCGGCCCCCGCCCGCACGCGGTAGGGGCAGCCGAGACCGGCGAATCCGCCTATCATCCCCGCCGGAACGACAGGGCTGGGAGAACAGGACATGCAGGCGATCTGGTATGAGCGGACGGGCGCCGCGCGCGAGGTTCTGGTGCTGGGCGAAATGCCGCAGCCGGATCCCGCCGCGGGCGAGGTGCTGGTGCGTGTCCATGCCTCGGGCGTGAACCCCTCCGACTGCAAGTCGCGCGGCGGGTCGCGGCCCATGGTCGCGCCGCGCGTCATCCCGCACAGCGATGGCGCGGGCGTCATCACGGCGGTGGGCGCCGGCGTGGATGTGGCGCGGGTCGGCCAGCGGGTCTGGATCTGGAACGGGCAATGGAAGCGGCCCTTCGGCACGGCGGCCGAATGCATCGCCCTGCCCGCGGCCCAGGCCGTGCCCCTGCCGGAGAATGTCACCTTCGCCGAAGGCGCCTGCCTGGGCATCCCGGCGCTGACGGCTTTGCGCGCGGTGATGGTGGATGGCGGCGTCATCGGCCAATCCGTTCTGGTCGCGGGTGGGGCCGGTGCAGTCGGGCATTACGCCATCCAATTCGCGAAGCTTCTGGGCGCGAAGCAGGTGATCGCCACCGTCAGCTCCCCCGCCAAGGCGGCGCATGCCCTGGCCGCGGGCGCCGATGCCGTGGTGGATTACCGCGCCGAGGATGTGGCCGCCCGCGTGCAGGAATTGACCGGCGGGCGCGGTGTGGACCGGGTGATCGAGGTGGACCTCGCCGCCAATGCCGGGCTGCTGCCGCGCATCGTGAAGCAGGACGGCATCTGCGTGACCTATGGCTCGGGCGCGGCCGAGATCACGCTGGGCTTCTTCCCGATGATCCTCTGCGGGGCCGCCATCCGCTTCTTCATCGTCTATGAGCTCAGCGCCGAGGCGCGGGCGGAATGCGAGGCGGTGCTGGACAAGCTGCTGCGCGAGGGCCGGTTGCACCACGCCATCGCCGCCACCCTGCCGCTGGCCGAATGCGCCGCCGCGCATGAGATGGTGATGGGCGGCGCTGCCATGGGGAATGTGGTGCTGACCCTTGACTGAGCACGCGGCCGGGAGGGTTGGTGTGGCGGCTGCCGGCCGCGTGGGGGAAGCATGACGGAAATCGGCTTCTACCACCTCACCCGCAGCACGCTGGAGCAGGCCTTGCCGCGCCTGCTCGGCCGTGTGCTGGCGCTGGAGCAGCGCGCGCTGGTGCTCTGCGCCAGCGAGGAGCGGTTGAAGTCATTGGATGACGCGCTCTGGACCTGCGTCGAGCCCGATTGGCTGCCGCATGGCACGCGCGATGGCGCTGTTCAGCCCATCTTCCTGACGCTGGCCGATGCCCCGCCGCCCAATGGCGCGCAGCATCTCTTCCTCACCGAGGGGGCGGAGAGCGCGCATCTGGCGCTCTACGCGCGGGCCTTTGACCTGTTCGATGGAGGCGACGACAACGCGGTGGCCGCCGCGCGGCGGCGCTGGGCGGCCGCCAAGGCGGCGGGGCATGCGCTCACCTATTGGCAGCAGGGGGAGCGGGGCTGGGAGAAGAAGGCCTGAGCTTCAGCTGCGGAGCGGCAGCGCCATTTCACCGGTTGCGGTGAAGCCCAGCCGCGCATAGAGCGGCGCGGATTGTGGGCCGGCATGCAGCAGGGCGCGGCCGCAACCCGCGGCGGCCAGATGGGCGAGGCAGGCCTCCACCAGGCGACGCCCAAGCCCCTGCCCGCGCTCCGCCGGCAACACAAAGAGCCCCCATATGTAGCCGACCCGCGTGGCATCGGCCTGGCGAAAGGCGGGGTAGGCGGCCGGCATGGGCCGGGCGCAAGCGCAGCCGATGGCCTCGCCCGCTCGCCAAGCCACCAGGCCCGCGAAGCCGCCCGCCTCCCGCGCTTCGGCCAGGAAGCCCAGCGCCACCTCCCGCCAATCCGCACGGATCTCGGCGGGGCTGATGCCCATTTCGAGCCAGTGCCGGTGATAGAAGTCGGCGAGCAGCGCATCATCGGTCGAGGGCACGATGAGGGGCACCGCCACCTTCGCTACTCCATCATGATCCCGGTCAGCGTCGCCATCTCCTGCCAGCGGCGCACTTCCGCCTGCTGGAAGGCCGCGAATTCCTGCGGCGGCATCGGCGCCGCGTTCAGCCCCGCCTGCACAGCGCGCGCCGCCGTCTCGGGCTGGGCCAGCGCGGCCAGGAAGGCCTCGGCCAGGCGCGTCACGCGCGCCGCTTCAACCCCGCGCGGCACGAAGAGCCCGAACCAGGCATCCACCGCCATGAAGGGCACGCCGGCTTCGGCCGTGGTGGGCAGGTCGGGGAAGCCCGGCACGCGTTGCGCCGCACCGATGGAGAGCGCCCGCAGCCGCCCCTCGCGCACCAGCGCCACCACGCCCGGCCAGGTGGAGACGTAGAAATCCACCACCCCCGCCACCGTGTCCTGCGTGGCGGGGCCGCCGCCGCGATAGGGCACATGCACCGCATCCATGCCCGAGCGCCGCACGAAGGTCTCGGCGATCACATGGCTGGCGGAGCCCGCCTGCGAAGAGGCGTAGGAGACGCGTCGCCCGCCCCGGCCCATCTCGATCAGCCCCGCCATGTTGCGGGCGGCGGAATTGGCCGGCACCACGGTCGCGTGATGCACCGTGGCCAGGCGCGCCACGGGCGTGAAGCTGTCCACCACATGATAGGGCAGGTTGCGCGCCATCCATTGGTTGGAGGCATGCGTCTGGTTGTGGCCGAGGATGATGGTGTTCCCATCCGCCGCCGCGCGCGCCGCGGCCTCGGTTCCGATGATCCCGCCCGCGCCGCCGCGATTGTCCACGACGATGCTCTGCCCCAGCAGCGTGCCGGCGCGCTCCACCAGGATGCGCGCCAGGATATCCGTGCTGCCGCCCGGCGGGGCCGGGACGATCAGGCGCAGCGGCGTGGTCTGCGCCGAGGCGATGGCGGGGGCCGCCAGCAGGCTGGCAAGGATGAGTCGGCGTTGCATGATGGGTTCCTCCGGCTGGCGCTGATTGTAGCGCAGCCGCCCGCTCAGGCGAAGGCTGGCTCGGCGCGTTGCGGCAGGGCGCCCATGGCCACCGCCTGGCCCAGCAGGAGCAGCACCGGACCATCGCCCGCCCAGGCGGGCGCTTCATCCACGATCCCGGCCAGCGTGCCGCGCAATTCGCGTTGCTGGGGGGAACCGCCGCGCTCGATCAGCGCGGCCGGCGTCCGGGGATCGAACCCCTCCCGCAGCAGCCCCTCGCGCAATTGGGGCAGGGTGGTCAGGCCCATATAGATGGCCAGCGTCTGACCCGGCCGGGCGAGTGCCGGAAAATCGAGATCGAGCCGCCCCTCGCGCGTGTGGCCGGTGACGAAGGTGAGCATGCGCGCGGCATCGCGATGCGTCAGTGGAATGCCCGCCTGGGCGGCGCAGCCCAGAGCGGCCGTAACTCCCGGCACCACCTCGAAGGGAATGCCGGCCTCGGCCAGGGCTTGGGCCTCTTCGCCCCCGCGGCCGAAGATGAAGGGATCGCCGCCCTTGAGGCGCACCACGCGCAGCCCTTCGCGCGCGAGTTCGATGAGGAGGGTGTTGATCCCCTCCTGCGGGACGCAATGCAGCGCGCGCTGCTTGCCCACAAAGATGCGCCGCGCGTCGCGCCGCGCGAGGTCCAGCACCTCGGCGCTGACCAGCCGGTCATGCACGATGACATCCGCCTCGCCGAGCGCGCGCAGGGCGCGCAGGGTCAGCAGGTCGGCCGCGCCTGGCCCGGCGCCGACCAGTTGCACGAAGCCGCGCGGGGCGGCCTCGGCGGTGTCCAGCAGGCGGGCGAAGGCGGCCTCGGCCTCGGCCTGGCGGCCAGCGAGGGCGAGGTCCGCCGGCGTGCCGGTCAGCGCGCGTTCGAGGAAGACGCGGCGCGCCGGCAGGCTGGGGAGGCGCGCACGCACCGCCGCCTGGAACCTCGCCCCGAGCGCCGCGACACGGCCCAGCAGCGGCGGCAGCACCGCCTCGATCTTCTGGCGGATCAGCCGCGCCAGCACGGGGGATGCGCCGCCGGTGGAGACGCCGATGGTGATGCCCTCACGCGTGATGATGGCCGGCGTGATGAAGGAGCAGAATTCCGGCCGGTCCACCACATTCACGGGAATGCCGCGCGCGAGGCAGGCTTCGTGCAGCGCGGCCAGATCCTCCTCCGGCGCGCCGGCGGCAACGGCCATGGCGCAGCCTTGCAGCAGCGAGGCGTCGAAGCGCGCGGCCTCGCGCGGATCGGCGCCGGCGGCGCGCAGCAGCGCGGCCTTGGCCTCCAGCGCCTCCCCCGCGCCGAGCAGCAGGACGGCGCGGCCCTGGAGGTCGAGAAAGGCCGGGAAATGGCGCATCAGGCGGGGGCCAGCGCCAGCAGCGCGGTGAGTTCCGGCTTGCAGCTGCCGCAGCCCGTTCCGGCGCAGGTGGCCGCCCCGATCGCCGCCACATCATCCGCCCCGGCCGCGATGGCGGCGCGGATGGTGGCGGCACTCACCCCATGGCAGGCGCAGAGCGTGGGCGAGGGCGGTGGCCCATCGGGCAGCAGGCCGGCGAGCAGCGCGTGGCGCGCGGCGCTGCCGATGCGCGCCTCGGCGAAGAGCGAGATCAGCCATTCCCGCGGCGGCAGGACATGGTCCGGGCCGAGGAAGAGCGCCGCGATCAGCCGCCCGTCGCGCAGCCAGGCGGCGCGATGCTCGCCCGTCGCCTCCGCCCGCAGCGCCAGGGTCGGCGCGCCTTCGCCCAGCGCCTCGACCAGCGCCTCAAAGGGCGCGGCGTCGCTGCCGGCGATCTCATGCCGGAACACGCCCGGCGCGGCCGGCGCCAGCGCGCACCAGTCGCCCAGCCGCGCGCCCAGCGGCTGGCGGCATAGGAGAAAGCCATGCCAGCGCGCGGCGAAGGGCGTGAGGGTGACGGGCGTGTGCTTCAGTTCGGGCTGCCCGCTGATCGGGTCCGTCGCGGGCGTCACGGCTGCGTTGATGCGGGCGCGCGGGGCCAGCTGGTCGGTCCAGTGCATGGGCGCGAAGCAGGCGCCGCGCGGTATGGCGGGATCCAGGGCCAGGCGCAGGACCGCTTCGCCCCAGGCGCTCACAACGCGTACCAGCGCGCCTTCGATGAGATCGGCGGCATCGGCCGGGTTCAGGCTGAGCACCGGTTCCGGCGCGTGCTGCATGAGGCGGGGCACGCGGCCGGTGCGCGTCATGGTGTGCCATTGGTCGCGCAGGCGGCCGGTCATCAGGATCATCGCGCCGCTGTGTTCGGGCAGGCGGAAGGGGGTGGGCACCAGGCGCTGCACGGGCGGCGTAATGCGCCCACCCCGCGCACCGCGGCGCGGCACCGGCCATTGCGTGGGCGGGAGGGCGGCGTATTCGGCGTCGGTGAGGTCCGCGAGGCCGCCGAGGTCGAAGACACGCGGGGCGGGGCGTGGATCTTGGCCCGGCGATTCACGCCCTGACGAAAGCGCGTCAGCCCGATCGCGGGCCAGTTCGGTCACCGCCGCATGCTCGCGGAAGATGGCCGCGGCATTGGGCCAGGCGAATTGCGCGCCCCACCCCAGGCGCCGCGCCACCTGCGCGATGATCCACCAATCGGGCTTCGCCTCGCCAGGCGCGGGCAGGAAGCCGCGCTGGCGGCTGATCACGCGCTCGCTGTTGGTGACCGTGCCGTCCTTCTCGCCCCAGCCCAGCGCGGGCAGCAGGATCTGCGCGTGCTCCGCCGTGTCGCTGCCGGCATGGCAGTCGGAGAGGATGAGCGTCGGGATGCGGCGTAGCGCGCGGCGCACCTGCGCAGAATCCGGCAGCGAGACGGCGGGGTTGGTCGCCATCACCCAGAGGGCGCCGATGCGCCCGGCCTCCGCCGCGCGGAACAGCTCCACGGCCTTCAGGCCCGGCTTGGTCGCCAGATTCGGGGCCTTCCAGAAGGCGCGCAGGGCCGAGACCTCCTCCGGCTTGTCCGCATCCAGATGCCCGGCCAGCATATTCGCGAGCGCGCCCACCTCGCGCCCGCCCATGGCATTGGGCTGGCCGGTGACGCTGAAGGGCCCCATGCCGGGCCGGCCGATGCGGCCTGTGGCGAGGTGGCAGTTGATGATGGCATTCGCCTTGTCGGTGCCGCTGGAGGATTGGTTGGTGCCCTGGCTCCAGAGCGTCACCACGCGCTCGGTGCGGGTGAACCATTCCTGGAAGATGGCCAGCTGCGCGGTGTCCAGCCCGGTGAGCGCCGGCACATCCAGCGATTGGCGGATGGCGTCGGGCACCGCGAAGCCGGCCCGCGCCAGATGCTCCAGCAGGCCGGCGAAAAGCGCCACATCGCTGCCCGGGCGCAGCGCCAGATGCAGGTCGGCCCCCTCGCAGCTCGCGGTGCGGCGCGGGTCCACCACCACAATCCGCATCATGGGCCGCAGCGCCTTCGCGGCGAGGATGCGCTGGTGCAGCACCGGGTGGCACCAGGCGAGGTTGCTGCCGACGAGGATGAGCAGATCGGCCCGCTCCAGATCCTCATAGGTGCCGGGCACCAGATCCTCGCCGAAGGCCCGCCTGTGGCCGGCCACGGCGCTCGCCATGCAAAGCCGCGAATTGCTGTCGATATTGCCGGTCCCGAGGAAGCCCTTCGTGAACTTGTTGGCGGCGTAGTAATCCTCGGTCAGCAATTGGCCGGAGACATAGAGCGCCACGCCATCCGGCCCATGTTCCGCAAGCGCGCGGCGAAAGCCCTCAGCGGTGGCATCCAGCGCGGCGTCCCAGCTGGCGCGCTTGCCGTTCACCATCGGGTGCAGGAGGCGGCCCTCAAGGCCCGTCGTCTCGCCCAGCGCAGCGCCCTTGCTGCAGAGCCTGCCCTGGTTGGCAGGGTGCGCGGGATCGCCGCGCACGGGGCCGTCCGGCGTGGCGAGGATGCCGCAGCCCACGCCGCAATAGGGGCAGGTGGTCCGGGTGGCGGTGAGGAGCGAGCCGTCCATCATCGGCCCGATCGCTGCGCGGCGCCCCCGCGAGGGGCCGGGAGGAAGGCGCCGCGCAGCGTGAATCGGTCCGACAGCATCAATACACATCCCGCTGATAGCGGCCCT
>JAIYDS010000208.1 GCA_027487385.1 Acetobacteraceae bacterium
CCACTCCTCCTCACGCTGATCGCCGGCCTGCTGCTGCTGGCCGGAGCCTCGGCCTATCTCCTGCCGCGCTGGCTGGATTGGGACCGTCATCGCGGCGCCCTGGCCGAAATCGCCTCCGAACGGCTGGGCCGGCCGGTGGCGCTGGAAGGCCGCGTGGCGCTGGTGCTGCTGCCGCAACCGCGGCTTGAGGCCTCGCGCATCGTCATCGGCCAGGCGGCGGATGAGATCCAGATGTCGGCCCGCGCGCTGCGGCTGCGGCTGGATCTCTGGGCGCTGCTGCTGGGCCGGCTGGAGGTGCGCGAATTGGCGCTGGTCGGCGCCGAGATCAACCTGCCCTGGCCGCCCACCTCCCTGCCCGGCCTTACGCCCCCGCCCTGGCTCATTGCGCTGGATGCGAGGCTGGAGGAAAGCCGCATCCAGATCGGCGGCGCGGTGATCGAGGGCGTGAATGCCCGCCTCACTGCGGGCGAGATCGGCGAGGCGCTGACCGCCGAGGGCAGCCTCGCCTGGCGCGGGCGGCCCATGCGCTTCCAGGCCGTGCTGGGCCGCGCGGGCGAAGCGGGCGTGGCGCCGCTCGATGTGACGGCTTCGGCGGCCGGCGCCAGCCTGCGGGCGCGCGGCGTGCTGCTGACCGAGGGCGGCTTTGCCGGCCGGCTGGAGGCCGCGGGGCCGGACCTGTCCGCCCTGATCCCGGCCCCCGCCGGCGCTTTCCGCGCCCAGGCCAACCTCGCCGCCGGGGCCGAGCTTCTGGTGGCGAACCAGCTGGACCTGACGCTGGGCGCCGATCGGGTGCAGGGCGGCGCCGTGCTGCGCCTGGTGCCGGAGCCGCGCTTCGAATTGACCTTGACGGCGCCCAGCCTCGACCTCGAAGCTTGGCTTGCCGCCCTGCGCGGCGCCGGCGCGCAGGCCGTGCCGGTGATGCTCGACCTCTCGGCCGAGGCCGCGCAATTCGGCCCGCTGCGGCTTTCCGCCCTGCGCGCCACCGCCAATCTGCAGAATGAGCGCGTCACGCTTGGCCGCGTCAGCGCGGAAATGCCGGGCGAGACGGTGCTGGAACTGGCGGGCGGCGGCGCCAACCGGCTGGAAATGGGGCTGCGGTGGCGCTCCGCCCGGCCGCAGGACTGGGCGCAGGCGATGGGTTGGGCCGGGCTCGCCTTGCCCGAGGGCGCCGCCCAGGGCCATCTGCGCCTAGCCTGGGAGGCGGGGAGCTTCAGCGTGACGGAGCTGGAGGCCCGGCTGGGCGCCACCCGCGCCACGGGCGGCTTCGTCTGGCGCCAGGCGGCGCGGCCCAGCCTCGCGCTCGGCATCGAGTTGGACGCGCTGGAATTGCCGCTCGGCGCGCCACAGCTGCTCCAGGCGCTGCGGGAGCTGGCGGCCGGGCATGATCTGCAATGGCGGCTGAACATCGGCCGGCTCGGCCTGGATGGCGCCTTCTGGGAGCGGCTGTCCCTCGATGGCGCCGCGGAGGGCGGGCGCCTTGTGCTGCGCCGCCTCGCCGGGCGGCATCTGGGGCTGGACCTGGTGCTGACCGGCACCCTCTCCAGCCTCGGCCCGGGCGCCCGGGTGAGCGAGATGAATCTGGAGGCCGAGGGCCCGGCCGGGCCCTTGCTGAGCCAGCTCGGGATCGAGCGGCCGGGCCTGGCCGCCGCGCCGCTGCGGCTGCGCGCCAGCGGGGGCGGGCCGCTGGAGGCCCTGGCGCTGCGGCTGGAAGGCGACCTCGCCGAGGCGCGGCTGGAAGCGCAGGCGGTGCTGGACCTGCCGCAGGAGCGGGGGCAGACGCGGCTCACCCTGCGCCATCCCGGCGCGGCCCGGCTGCTGGGCCAAGCCTTGGGCCGCGATCCGCCGGATTGGATCGGCGAGGGCTCGCTCTCGCTCATCGCCCATCTCGCCGGGCGGCCCGGCGCCTGGACTGCCGAAAGCTTCGAGATGGTGGCGGGCGAGCTGCGCGGCCGGGGTCAGGGCAGCCTCGGCTGGGCCGGGGATCGTCCGGCACTGGCCGGGCGGCTGGCCATGGAGCGCCTCCCGCTGCCAGCGCTCGCCGCGCTGCAACTGGGCACCGATCCGGGGCTGGATCTGGATTTCGCCGTGACGGCCGATCGCCTCCTGCCGCGCGACCTGCCGGTGCTGGAGGGTGTCGCGGCCCAGCTGCGCGCCGATGCCGCCGGGCTGCGGCTGGAGGAGCTGCGGGCGAGCCTTGCCGGCGGAACGCTGGCGGGCGGGCTGCGCCTCACCCATGGCGCCCTGCCGCGGCTTTCGCTGGATGGCAGCGTGGCGGATATCGTCCTGGCGGCGCCGTTGATGGGGCGGCCCGTGGATATCGCGGCCGGCCGGCTCTCCGGCACCGCGCGGCTGGAAGCGGAGGGCGCCACCCCCGCCGCCCTGGTCGCGAGCCTGGCCGGGGAGGGGAGTCTCGCGCTGCGCGATGGCGTGGTGCAGGGCTTCGATGCGCCGGCCGCGGCGGCTGCCCTGGGCTGGTCGGATGCGGCGGCGGCCGAGGCGGCGCTGCGCACCGCGCTCACCGCCGGCGCCACGCCCATCGAGCGCGGCGAGGCGCGCTTCACCCTGCGCGAAGGCCAGCTGACCCTGGCCGAGGCCAGCCTGGGCGGCGAGGCCGGGCTGGTGCTGGGCCTCGCGGGCCAGGTGGACCTGCCGCGCGATGCGCTGGACCTGCGCGTGAGCCTGCCGGTGCCCGAGGGTGCCCCCGCGCCCGGTCTGCGGCTGAGCGGGCCGAGCCTTGCCCCACGGCGCGAGCCGGAGATCGCCGCCTGGCTGGAGTGGCGGGCGGCGAACCCGCCCTGAGCGGCGCTACACCCGCGCCCGCGCCTGTGCGGCGCGGATCGCCTCGAAGCTGCGCGCGATGGCGTCCTGCAGCGCCTCGCCCGAAAGCCCATCCGCCAGATAGGCATCCTCATTCGCCTTGGCCTGGAAGGCGGGGGAGAGCACCGCGTCGCGCAGCAGCCGGGTCAGCGCCTCATGCAGTGCGGGCGACATGCCGGCGGGCGCCACGGCGAAGGTCATCAGCTGCATCCGGCCGAAGGGATAGGCCTGCAGCCCGGCCTCGCGCAGGGTCGGCACATCGGGCATCTGCGGCAGGCGTTCCTCTTCCAGCACGGCGATGACGCGCAGCTCGCCCGAGCGGATCTGGCCGAAGACGTCGTTGGGCTTCACCAGGCCGATATCGAGATGCCCGCCGATCAGCTCATTGGCGACGCGCGCCGCCCCCGGATAGCCGACATAGGTGAATTCGCCCCGCGCTTCCTGCGCGAGGCCCAGCACCCGCAGATGACCGACCGTGCCGAGCGGCCCGGCGGCGCCGATGGTGGGGCCGGGCGCGCGGCGCAGCGCGGCCAGCATCCCCGCCATGTCCCGGATGGGCGAGCGCGCGCCCACCACCATCACCGAAGGGTCCACCGCGATCCGCACCAGCGGCGCGAATTGATCAAGGCGCAGCGGGATTTCGCCGGCCGCGATCTGCCCGATCAGCCCATGCGAGGCGAGGCCGATGGTGCGGCCATCCGGGCGGGACTGCGCCAGACGGTTCATCGCCACCATGGAGCCGCCGCCGGTCAGGTTCTCGACGAGGAGCTTGGTGCCCTGTGGCTCCAGGATGGCCTGCAGGCGCCGAGCCAGCAGATCCGTCGCGCCGCCGGCCGCAAAGGGAACCAGCACGCGGATTTCACTGGGCAGGGCCTGGGCTCGGGCGGCGATGGGCAGGATGGATGCGCTGGCGAGCAGCGCTGGCAGGTTGCGGCGGCGCATGGCGTTCTCCTCGCGGGGTCTCCGCCCCGTCCAGGCCCGAGCCTACACCGGGGCGGGGCGCGCGCGTCAATCTTCCCGCACGCGGCCCCCGGCGCTGGTGGCGTTCCGGGCGCCGCTGCGCCACTCTCTCCGCAACAGGGAGGCAAAGCGCCATGAAGGTCACCGCCGTCCGGGTCTACCGGACCCAATTCGCGCCCATGAAGGAGGGCGCCTCCACCCATGCCGTGCTGGTGGTGGAGGTGCTGACCGATGCGGGCATCCGCGGCGTCGGCGAGATCGGCCTGGCCTATGGGGTCGGCGGCCGGGGCGCGGCCGAGATCGTCCGGGAACTGGCCCGCGCCAAGGTGATCGGCCGCGACCCCTTCCGCACCGAGGCCATCGCGGATTCCATGCGGCGCGACACCTTTTGGGGCCATGTCCCCGGCCCCATCCTGGGGGGCGCGATCAGCGCGCTGGATGAGGCGCTGTGGGACATCAAGGGCAAGGCGCTGGGCGTGCCCGTGCATGTGCTGCTGGGCGGCGCCTGCCGCGAGAAGCTGCGCCTTTACTGCAATGGCTGGTATCGCGGCCTGGGTGCGCCGGAGGAGTATGCGAAGGCGGCCCTCGGCGTGCAGGCGCGCGGCTTCACCGCGCTGAAATTCGACCCGATGAAGCTGAACGCCGCCGGCAAGAGCGACCATGTGGACCGCCACATCCCGCGCGTGATGGAGGATCTGGCCGTGGCCCGCGTGGAAGCCGTGCGCGCGGCCGTCGGCCCCGCCATGGATATCCTGGTGGAGCTGCACGGCAATATGTGGCCGATGGATTCCATCCGCTTCGGCCAACGCATCGCCCATACCCGCCCCTTCGCCATGGAGGAGGTGGCCGATGCCGAGGATGCGGGTGCGGCGCGCGAGGTGGGCGAGCGCACCGGCATCGCCATCGCGGGCGGGGAAAGACTATCCACCCTGGGCGATTTTCGCCGCTTCTTCGAGGCGCGCGCCCTCTCGCTGGCGCAGCCCGACATGGGCATCGCGGGCGGCTTCACCGGCGTGCGGGCCATCGCCGCGCTGGCGGCGGCGCATGGCGTCTTCATCCAGCCGCACAATTGCGGCGGGCCGATTTCCACGGCCGCCTGCCTGCATCTCTCCTTCTCCATCCCGAATTTCCTGATCCAGGAGATGTTCCCCATCTGGCCGGAGGATGACCGGCTGGACCTCGTGGATGCCCCCTTTGAGCGTCAGGTGGTGGAGGGACACGCGCCCCTTCCCACCCGGCCAGGGCTGGGCGTGGAGCTGAATGACGACTACCTGAAACGTTGCGAGCGGCTGGACGCGTGATCGCGGAAGAATTCGGAGGGTCGTGATCGGCATGAAACCGCTTCGCTGGCGCCGCCTGATCGCTGCTTTCGCGCTTTGGCTCCTGCTCCCGCTCGCCGCCGCGGCGGAGGGGCCGTGGTCGGGCGAATGGATCACCAATTGGCGGGATGACGGGGACCATCTGGTCCTCCGGCAAGAGGGCGATCGGGTCACTGGCCGCTACCCGCTTTATGACGGCCGGATCGAGGCCGTGGCCGAGGGGCGCATCCTGCGCGGCAACTGGTGGCAGGGGCGGGAGAGCGGCCGCTTCATCTTCGTCCTGGACCGCGACGGCCAAAGCTTCGCCGGCCGCTATGACGAGGGCGAGTGGTGGACCGGCGCGCGCACCAGCGGCCCGCCCGCCGCCATCGGGCTGAGCCTCGCCACGCCGCGCGATGCCTTCCGGCAATTCGTCATCAGCGGCAACCTGGCGCGGGGCGGCCGGCCGGATGCCTGGGCGTTGGCCATCAACGCCGTGGATTTCGGCGAGGGCCGGGCGGGGCTTTCCCGCCCTGACCATCTGCGCCTCGTGCAGGAACTCTTCGCCCTGCTGGACCTCGGCACCTTCCGCATCAACGCCCTGCCGGTGGAGACGCCGGAGGCCGAGACCCATCTCACACTGCTGCAATCCGGCAGCGAGGCGCGGTTCCGCATCACCCTGCTGCGCGGCGCCGACCAGATGTGGCGCCTGCGCATGCCCGATGCGGCCGAGCGCGCTGCGGCGCGCGCCCAGTTGCTCGCGGCCTTCGGGGGCCGCCCGCCAGCCGCCGATGCCTTCCGCCAGATCCGCAACCCGCGCGACACGATGCGCAGCTTTCTGGAAGGGATGTCCGACTGGAGCGGCGCCGGGCGCGCCCTGGCGCTCTCGACGCTCGACCTCTCCGCCGTGCCCGAGGTGCTGCGGGAGGGGGAGGGTGCGATGGCCGCGCAATTCCTGCGCCGCGCGCTGAACCATATCGGCCTGGTCGGGCTGCAATCCATTCCCAATACCGGGCTGGACCGCTCGCCCTATGTGCATTTCAGCCACCCCGCCGGCAGCATCGTGATCGCCCCCGCCGGGCCGGAGGCCGAGACCCCCTGGCGCTTCACGCCCGAGACGGTGCGCGATGCGGCCCGCATCTTCGCGGCGGTGGAGAGCCTGCCGCCGCCTCTGGCCACACCGCCCGGCCTGATCCCCGAGGCCCGCTTCTTCCGGCTGCGGGAGGCGGTGAAGGCCCATGCCCCCGCCCTGCTGGGCCGCATCGGCCAGACGGAACACTGGCAGATCCTGGTGGGGCTGCTGATGATGGGGACGGCCGCCGTGACCGGGACGCTCGGCGCCCGCCTGGTACGGCGCGGGCTGGACGCCCTGGTGGGGGGCGAGGCGAGCGGCGCCAGCTTCACCTGGGCGCTGGCCATCGTCATCGGCCTCAGCCTTGTCGCCTCCTTCCCCGACCTGATCGGCTTGCCGGAGCAGATCCGGCGCTACTCCCTGCCCTTCTTCGGCATCTGCCTGACGCTCGCCGCCTGCATCGTGGCCTGGCGCATCTTCGGCGCGGCGGGGATCATCCTGGCGCGCCTCTCCAGCCGTTCGGCCACCGCCACGGATGACATCCTCTTCACCCTGCTGCTGGCGACGGCCCGGCTGCTGGTGGTGCTGCTGGGCTTCCTGGGCGTCGCGCATTTCCTGTCCATCCCCACGGCGGGGATCGTCGCCGGGCTTGGCATTGGCGGCCTCGCTTTCGCCTTCGCCTCGCGCGAGACACTGTCCAACGTCTTCGGCGCCGGCATCCTGGTGAGCGACCGGCCCTTCCAGCGCGGCGACTGGATTTCGAGCGGCGAGATCGAGGGCGCGGTCGAGCATGTCGGCATCCGCTCCACCCGCGTGCGCACGGCGCAGGACAGCGTGATGGTGGTGCCCAATGGGAAGCTTTCGGATTCCACCATCAACAATCTCGGCTCCCGCCGGCTCAGGCTGCTCAAGACCACCCTTCCGGTGACGGCGGGCGCCACGCCCGAGGCGCTGGAGGCCTTCATCCAGTCGCTGCGGCAGCGCATCCGCGAGGACGGGATCTTCGTGGCCGAGCGCACCGATATCGGCCTGTCCGGCATCACCGAGGGCGGCATCGGCGTCGAGGTGATCACCTACATGAAGGTGGCCAATTCAGCGGCGGAGCGCGAGACGCGGCATGGCTTCCTGCTGGATGCGGTGCACCTGGCCGCCGCCTGCGGGCTGACGCTGGGCACGGGCATGCTGCCGCCCGGCGTGCCGCCGGCTTGATGTTCTGCCGCCCTCAGACGCCGGGCGGCGGCTCCGCCGCCTGGGCTTCGCCGCGCGCCTTGCGCGCGGATGCGTTTGGCAGCCCCTCGGCCCTTACACCGCCTTCTCGCCCAGGTCCCACCACATGCCGGCGAAGGCGAGCAGGCCTTCGCGCGCCGGGGCGGGCATCAGATGCTCATCCGGGCCATGCTGCTTGCAGCCATTGTAGCTGTGCGGCACCCAGACCAGCGGCACGCCCAGATGATCCACGAACACGTCTCCCGGCAGCCCGCCGGAGGAGTTGGGGATGACCTGCACCGCCTTGCCCAGTGAGGCCTCGATGCTCTCCCGCGCCCAGCGCACCCAGGGGTGGTCGGGCGAGGTGCGGGAGGCGGGCATGCGGATGCCGGCATTCTCGATCGCCACCTTCTGGAAGCCATTCGCGTCCAGGTGGCGACGCAGGCTTTCGGCGAAGGTCCCGGGGTCGGTGTCCACGGTGTAGCGGATCTGGCAATGGGCGCGCGCATCGGGGGCCACGGCATTCACCGGCGCCTGGGGCTGGCCGCTGGTCATGGCCAGGATGATCAGGCTGTTCCAGCCATAGATTTTTTCCGCCGCGGTCAGACCCGGCTCGCCCCAGCCGGCATCGATCGTCGCGGCCTCGCCACCCCCGCCCACTTCGCAGCCCTGGAGCACGCCGCGCACCTCGGCCGGCACGCCGTTCCGGGGCAGCCAGTCGCGCACCAGGATCTTGCCGTTGCGGTCCATCATGCAGCCCAGCGCATGGGAGAGCATGATGGCCGGGTCCGTCGTCAGCCCGCCCCAATGGCCGGAATGCACGCCGCCCTCGCGCAGCTTCACCACCAGGTCGAAGTGGAAAGTGCCGCGCGTGCCGGTGGCGATGGTCGGAATCTCGGGCATCACGCGCGGGCCGTCGCTGGCGATCAGCGCATCGGAGGCCAGCAGCGTCGCGTTCTGCGCCACGAATTCGCGCAAGCCCTTGCTGCCGCGCTCCTCGGCCATTTCCAGCACCAGCTTCACATTGCCGCCGAGCTTGCCGCCGCGCGCCTCCAGCACCGCCTCCAGCGCCATCAGGTTGATGATGTGCTGGCCCTTGTTGTCCGCCGTGCCGCGCCCGTACCAGAGGCCGTCGCGCTCGGTGACCGTCCAGGGCGTCAGGCCCGGGCTCCATTGCTC
>JAIYDS010000123.1 GCA_027487385.1 Acetobacteraceae bacterium
CGCCAGGCCACCAAACCGAAAACCTTTTTTTTCCAACAACTCACGCGGGGTGGAGCAGCCCGGTAGCTCGTCAGGCTCATAACCTGAAGGTCACAGGTTCAAATCCTGTCCCCGCATCCCAAAAAACCCGTCAACTCAAAAGGTTGGCGGGTTTCGTGCTTCCAAGGCCCGGAAGCGAAACAAATCCCGGAAGCACTGTGGAAGCAAGAGGGCGCGAAATACTGCGCACCCTCCGGGCCCATGGAAGCGTGCCCTACGTCCCGCCCGAACGCTGAAAGCGCCCCTCACCAAGACGGGCCGCGCGAGAGAGGCTATCCTTGTGGTCGACGATCACCTGGTGTGCCCCCGCAATGGGCGACGATCCAAACATCATCCACTCCGACCTTTGCCGTGAAATCACACGCGACGGCGTGACCATCCGTGTCTCGATCTTTCGCCTGGAGCACGAGAACCACTGGTGGCTCGAAGTCATCAATGCGGCCGACGGCTCCACGACCTGGGACAAGCCGTTCACTACCGAAGAGGATGCCCTGGCAGAAGTCGTCGCCACGGTGGCGAAGGAGGGCATCGAATGCTTCGTGTTCGGCGACCCTCCCACCATGCACTGATCACCGCTCGCCGACGCCGCGGACGAACTGATCGCAGCTGTCCCAGGGTTCGTCGTCCTCCTCGAACTGATAGCCCCCCGCCTTCGCGAACTGCAGGATACTGAGCGAGACGCCGAGGCGCTCGGAGATGATGGTCAATTCCTTCACCGGTTCGGTGCCACGCGCGAAGGCCCAGATACCTGCGGGCAGAGCGGTCGGGCGTCCGGTCGCCGCCAGTGATCCCCCCCGACCCAGACCAGCCAACGAGTTTTCCGGGATTTCCATGCCGGAGCGGACGAAGATGCCGCTGTCATAGGCCGCCTTGCTGGCGCGGCCCCACAGCGCAAAGCCGTCGCGTGCCATGACCATCGCGACGCGCGTATCGGTGAACTCGATCCACCGCCGCACCGCTGCCGTCAGCGAAACGCCATAGCGATCCGTGACGTGCGTCAGCAGCGCGCCCGACATCTCCACGCCGGCAACCTGGGCGCGGTAGTCGTCGAACGGCATCAGCAGGTGGCAGGCGAAGGTGTCAGCCTCGTCCTCGCGACGCTGCTCGGCTTCGGTCCAGCGATCCATCTGAAGCGGCAGGCACCGATAGGCGCTGGTCGCCGCGCCTTCACTTTTGTGCAGATCGTGCCGATGCAGCATGTAGTGGCCGAATTCATGCGCCAGGGTGAACCGCTCCCGACCAGGATAGCGCGGCTGCTCCGCATAGAGGATCTGCCATGCTTGGCGTTTGGGGTGCGGGCGCAGCATGCCGTCGAACCCGTCGATGGCCACTTTCTCGACCGTCGAGATGGGGTCAGGCTGGTGACGCGACACCTCGAACGCCAGCCCTTCGACGTCGATCGGAAACCGCGCATCGCCCAGAACCGTGCGGAGGACCTGCGATAAGTCGGCTGCCGCCCTGGTGGCGGATTTCCCGGTGCGCGTGCTCATGGGTCCTTGTCGTCCAGGATCTTGAGCATCCCGCGGAGCTTCTCTTTCGCTTTCGGATCCATTTCCCGGTAGCGGCGGAAAAAAGCCGTGTCAGCCGCATCCACCTCGGTCACCGCTTCGGTGCCGAGCAGGTAGTCCGTCGTCGTTTCCAGCGCTGCGGCGATGAGGCTGAGCTTCTCAGCCGAGGGGCGGGCGACGTCCTTGTTCTCGATCTCCCAGACGTAGCTCTTACTCGATTCGATCTTGGCCGCGAGCGCTTCCAGCGTCAGCCCGTGCTTGCGCCGCAACTCGCGGACGCGATTCCCCAATGGTGTCGGCACGGTGTCTCTCCCTTGACCCGGCGGGTTCGTCGTTCCGAACTGATTATGCTTGACAGGCGATACGAGCAAGCCCTACCTCCGGCGCAGAAGTTCGTGATACCGAACCCGACTTCTCGCAACCCCGAAAGGAGTGGGCTTCATGGCTGCCGTTGCCACCTTCATCCGTCACACCCCCAAGGCTGCCCTCCAGTCCTATTTCGAGCGGGAGGCCTTCCAGCTCGATCCGCCGGTGAACTGGGCCGCGCCAGAGCCCGAGATTATCAAGCCGCTCCTGCGCGCCGTCGACCAGATGAGCGACCTGGAGCGCGACCGTCTCGTGACCGTCATCGACCGTGTTGCCGCCATGGCGAACGAGCTCGGTGAGGCGGCCATCTACAGCGTCACCGACGCCAAGGATCGCCCGTGGCTCGATGCCATGGCGAACGCCTATGAGCGGTCGCTCTGGATGTTCCTGAACGCGCAGGATCGCTTCCGTCATGCTGAGGAGGTCCGCTACTCCGACCGTCATTGGCGCGGCCGGATGTGGGCTGGATACGTGACCGAGGTCGGCTGCGTCGTGATGCGCGACGACGCAGCCCGCAACGCCTTTGTGGCCGCGATCAAGGAGTTCTCCGGCGCAGCCCATGCCGATGTCGATATCTTCCGCCGGGTCAGGACGACCTACGACGGCGATGAATGCAACCTTGTGCAGGTGACGATCTACCGCGAGGGACGGCCTGATGATTTGCTGCGCTTCGATGGCACGGGGAGGCTCGTCCGGCAGGCGTATCGCCCCGTGTTCGAAGCCGTGGTGACTTATGAGCCCGCCACCGGCGCAATCGAGGTCATCGCCAACGACAAGCTCACGCGGCGGGAGATCGTGAAGGCAGCGATCACGCATCTGCTGGGCATCACGTTCGAGGAGCGGCACCTCCCTCTCCGGCAATACGACCTCTCGATGCTGCTCACGCCGTACGGTTTTCCGACCGACGAGGCGGACGGCATCGAAGGCGTCGATGTGCGCGAATTGCGGCTCATGCCGATCGACGCCAGCGGCCGCCGCGTGACGCTGGAAACCAATCCGTCCAAGGACGGCACGATCTGGGCGATGGCCGATGAGTTGTTCGCGGACGGCACGTCGCTGCGCGACGGGTTCGTCATCACGAGGGCCAAGCTCACGGTGAGGCTCGCTCCGCACCCGGACCGTAGCCGGCGGCGCGCGCTCACCATGAACATCACCTGGCCGCATGGCTGCGACCTGAAGGATCGCACCGCTACCGAGCAGATGATCGGCGATAAGTACCTGCGTCGTTGGGGGATCCTGGTCGATGACCCGTACCTCATCCAGGATTGATCCTGATGCCCGCCGGATGCTCGCCTCCATCGCCGGAACCAGGGGTGCGCAGGTCTCCGGCCTGGCCCTGGCGCATCAACGTGATGGCGGGCGCCAGCTGATCGATGCCGGATTGCTCGTCCGGCGCGGCAGCACGGCGGTCACCGTGGCAGAGGATGATTTGGACGACACAGTGACGTCCGTCAGCTTCCACCCGATCACCGGACGCCGCGGTCATCTCGGAAACACGGCGTGGCAAGACGCGGACGATAGTACGAGTCGCCAGATCTATGCACTCGACATGCCGGCCGTGGCCCGGCGTGTGCTCGGCAGGATCGACTGCTCGCTCGGTAAGGAGCCGATCCCCTATCTCGAGGGCGCGGTGCTGGATTTCGGGATGGCGCGGCTGGCAAAGCGTAAGGCACGCATCCGGATCTGGGTCGCCCGGGCGCTCACGGCCCTCCGATCCTTCGAGTTGTTCCGCCAGCTCGCCGCGCGGCGTCCTTCCGAAGGCCTACGCGTGGTCATTTCCCTCGATCCGGCGGGGCGGCTGCGTCTGCCCTTCCTTGCTGGACATGAAGTCGTCGCGCTGGTGGACGTGGTGGATCATGAGGATGGCCTCGCTGTGGCTCCCGAAATCCTGGCGGCACGGCTGTTGACGGGCCCGTCCAATAAGGGGCCAGTCTGGGTCTTTGGTGACGGCGGTGTGCTGATCGTTCATGGCGTGTGGCACGAGTTCACCGGCGGCAAACAGAAGTTGGCCGTCGCCCGACTTGCCGCGGCATGGCTCGCCGGCGACCCTGTGCTTTCGGTCGCCTTCGTTCTCGAGGAAGCCGAGTGCGGCCCGTCCGTGAAACGGCTGAAGGACCTCTTCGCCGGCCACCCCACCTGGCATGAGGTGATCAGGGAGAGCGGCTCCAACTGCTGGCTCGAGGTCTGAGCTTCCAAGATCGCTGACAACAGGCCGCCCTTCGAGGCGGCTTTTTTGTTTTTGAGCCCCAAACCGGATTCCTCCCGTCTCTCCTCCCTGGCTCCTCCCGAACTCCTCCCAGCCCCTCCCGCATCTTCCCCGCAGTCGTTCGACACGACGCAGAGAAGATCGCGATGACGAAAACCCACATCACCCAGGCCGAACTGGCACGCCGCTGGAGCATCAGCCCGCGCACGCTTGAGCGCTGGCGCTGGATCGGCGAGGGGCCGCGCTTCCTCAAGATCGGCGGCCGCGTGATCTATCGCCTCGACGAGATCGAGGCCTTCGAACTCCGCCAGACGCGCAGCAGCACGGCGGACCGCCCGCAGTTGCACGTCACCGTCTGATCACACCCGGCTTTCCTGCCGGGTCTTCCAGGGAATGCAACACCGCCGCGAGGCGGAAACACCTGGACGGTCTGCTCCACCGCGTTGGGGCCCGGTAGCACCATCACCAACGGAACGCGAGCGCGACGACACAGGAGTCACGCTTCATGTTCAAAACCACCACGCCGCTGCAGCGGCTCCGCGAGTCCTCTTATGCGATGGCCGATTTGCCGGATAGCTTCCGCACCGGTGAGCTCGGGGAATACGGCCAGCCGCTGAGTAAGGCGATCACCGACGCGACGGTGGATGACGTCGCGTTTGCCATCCAGGCGCTCGGCGACGAGGCGGATGCGATCTTCCGCCGCGTCGGCGCCCTGAAGCAGCTTCATGACCGCGCGCGCCGTAGCGCTGCCCGCGGCGCGGATCTCGCGGTCGAAGCCGCGGTGCGCTTCGAGGAGCGCCGCAAGTGAGAGCGCCCTTCGACAGCCGGCCGCCCGGCAGCTTCCGCATCATCACCGCCGACCAGCGCATGGCCGAGCAGCGCGGCATCAAGGGCGTGCTGACCGGCATCTCCGGCATCGGCAAGACCTCGCAGCTCTGGACGCTGGACGCCACGCGCACGCTGTTCGTCAACCTCGAGGCGGGCGAGCTCGCAGTGCAGGGCTGGCCCGGCGATGAGGTCCGCGTGCGTAGCTGGGAGATGGCGCGCGACCTGGCGTGCTGGATCGGCGGGCCGAACCCGGCGATGCGGCCCGACCAGCCCTATGACGTGACGCACTACGCGCGCGTCTGCGAGGCCTTCGGCAGCGCCGAGCAGTTGGCGAAGTACGAGACGATCTTCGTCGACAGCATCACGGTCGCCTCGCGCCTCTGCCTGCAGTGGTGCAAGGGCCAGCCGCAGGCGATGTCGGAGCGCAATGGCAAGCCCGACCTGCGCGGCGCCTACGGCTTGCTCGGGCAGGAGATGATCGGCTGGCTGACGCATCTGCAGCATACGCCGAGCAAGAATGTCTGGCTGGTCGGTCTGCTCAACAAGCAGCTCGACGATTTCAACCGGCCGTACTTTTCGCTTCAGATCGAGGGCAGCAAGACCGGTCTCGAACTGCCCGGCATCGTCGACGAGGTCATCACCCTCGCCGAACTGCCGCGCGAAAACGAGACGCCGATCCGCGGCTTCGTGTGCACCACGCTGAACGCCTTCGGCTATCCGGCCAAGGATCGCAGCGGCCGCCTCGGCATGGTCGAGGAGCCGCATCTCGGCCGGCTCATGGACAAGATCCGCAGCCCGCAGGCAACGCCACCCACCGAACGCCTGCAGTTCACCCCGTTGCTGACGGGCCCCGCCACGCCACCGGCCATCCCCGACACCACCGCGACGACGACGGAGGGCTGAGCCATGTCCGGCATGAACCCGCTCGACTACAACAGTGCCGACGCCCAGAGCTCGGCCTTCGACCTGCTGCCCAATGGCACGCTGGTGAAGGTCCGCCTCACCATTCGCCCCGGCGGCGCCGGCCCGGAAGGTTGGCTCACCCAGAGCAAAACCTCCGAGGCGCAGTACCTGAACTGCGAGGCTGTGGTGCTGGATGGCCCCCACGCCAAGCGCCGCATCTACACGCGCGTCGGCCTGCGCGGAAAAGGCGGCCAGGGTGCCGAAGACACCTACGCCAACCGCGGGCGCGCGCTCATCCGCGGCATGCTGGAGAGCGCCCGTGGCGTGCAGGCGAAGGACACCAGCGACCGCGCCCGCGGCGCACGCACGATCCGGGGCTACGGCGAGATCAACGGGCTCGAGTTCGTCGCCAAGATCGGCATCGAGAAGGACAAGGCCGATCCGCGTGACGAGGGGCGCAACGTCATTGCTGCGGCGATCGGGCCGGAGCACGCCGTAGCCCCGGATCGTGCAGGCGCCGCCCCCGCTGGCCGCCCCCGCGGGCACCGCGTCGTCCTGGGCCGCGCCGGCACCGGGCGCGCCGACCGGCGGCAACGCGCCCTTCTGGGCACGCTGAGGGGGAGGAGCGCCATGATCCCCCGTCCCTATCAGCGGGCGGCGGTCGCTGCCGCCCGCGCCAAAGCTGCCGCGCACGGCAACACGCTGGTCGCCCTGCCGGTGGGCGCCGGCAAGACTGCAGTCGCCGGCTTCTTCATCCAGGAGGAGGCGGAGGCGCAGCCCGACGCCCGCTTCCTGGTGCTGCAGCATACCGACGAGCTGATAGAACAGAACCGCGCCACCATCGGCCGCGTCGCCGGCCTGCCGGCCTCGGTGGTCAAGGCCGAGCGCGACGACTGGTCCGGCCAGATCGTCTTTGGCAGCGTACAGACGCTGGCCCGCGCCAACCGTCGCGCCCGCATGGGGCAGGTCTCGCATCTCGTCATCGATGAATGCCACCGCGTCGCCGCCGACAGCTACCAGGCAATCATCGCCGCCGCGCGCGCCACCAACCCGGGCGTGAAGCTGCTCGGCCTCTCCGCGACGCCCGAACGCGGCGATCGCCGCAGCCTGCGCAAGACCTTCTCCAACATCGCCTTCCACCTGCCGATCTCGGCGCTGATCGCCCAGGGCATCCTGGTCCCGCCCCGGACGCTCACCCTCGACCTCGGCGTCGCCGACGCGCTCGACCATCTCGGCACCTCCGGCGCCGATTTCGACATGGACGCCGCGGCCAAGGTGCTGAACCGGGCGGTGCTGAACGAGGCGGTGGTGGAGCACTGGCGGGAACACGCCGCCGATCGGCGCACCATCGTCTTCTGCGCCACGGTCGCCCATGCCGAGGCGGTCGCCGCCGCCTTCCGCGACGCCGACATCACTGCCGCCACCGTCACCGGCGAGATGCCCGGCAAGGAGCGCGCCGACCTGCTGGCGCGCTTTGATCGCGGTGAGGTGCAGGTCATCACCAACTGCATGGTGCTGACCGAGGGCTTCGACAGCCAGCCGGTCGGCTGCATCGCCATTCTCCGCCCCATGCTCCACCGCGGCACCTTCATCCAGGCCATCGGCCGCGGCCTTCGCAAGGTGGATCCCGAGCGCTTCCCCGGCGTCATCAAGACCGACTGCGTGGTCCTCGACTTCGCCGGCGCGGCGCAGCGGCACGGCTCGATCGAGGGCGACGGCACCCTGCCGGAGGAGGACGAGGAGGAACCCGGCGAGGCGGCCTACAAGATCTGCCCAAGCTGCGATGCCGAGGTGCCGATGGGCACCGTTGCCTGCCCCTTCTGCGGGCATGTCTGGCAGCGGGCCTTCCGCGACAAGACCCCGCTCAAGCGCTTCCAGTTGACCGAGATCGACCTGCTCGATCGCTCGCCCTTCCGGTGGTGGGACATGCATGGCGACGGCCAGTCGATGGTGGCGTCCGGCTTCGAAGCCTGGGCGGGCGTGTTCTTCGACGGCCAGCACTGGCACGCCGTCGGCAAGACCAAGCTCGGCCGGCTGCGCCACATCGATGTCGGCGACCGCACCCAGGTGCTGGCCGGCGCCGACGACTTCCTGCGCCAAGCCGAGACCAGCCTCGCCTCTGGCAAAAGCCGCCTGTGGCTCTCCCATCCTGCCACGGCACGGCAGCGCGAACTCCTGGCCCGCGCCGGCGACGGCGACCCGACCATGGACTTCGGCCTGTCGAAATACGCCGCCAACTGCCGGCTGAACTTCCTGTGGAATCGTGCCGCCATCACCGCCGCGGTGCTCGGGCAGGGCATGGGGAGGGCGGCATGAATGCGCTCCGCGCCGTCCTCGCTCTGCGCTGTCTGCCGCTCCCGCGCGCGTGGCTTTGGCTGGCACGACCCGAGGCCGGGGACACGGCCGCGGCCCTCGGCCTCCTTCTGCTGCATGGCGTGCCAGGGCTTCTGGACGCGCTTGGCCGGGAGGTCGTCCGCCTTGGTTGATCTCACCGAACAGGAGCGCGCCGCCATGCGCGCCGCGCTGCCGCCCGTCGCCGAGGTCATGGCCGAGATCGGCTGGACCACGCCGCTCAACGCCCTGACCGCCGAGCAAGTGCTGACGCTGATCGAAGTCGCCATCGGCAGCTTCCAGGATGCCATGCGGGCTGTCGCCGGGCCCGGAGAGCCGGAGATCCCGCTGTGACCAGCAACAGCATCCCGCTCGACTTCAATCACCGCCCGAAGCCCCCCACCGCGGCGGAGGCGATCAATTCGCTGATCGATACGGCTCTGGTGGCGGAGAACGGCACCCGCCCCCGGCGCGACTATCTCGGCGGCTCGCGCCTCGGCGATCCCTGCGCCCGTCGTCTGCAATACGAACATCTCGACCTGCCGCGCGATCCCGACACTGGCTTCTCGGGTCAGACCCTCCGGATCTTCGGGGTGGGGCATGTCTTCGAGGACCTGGCGATCGGCTGGCTCCGCCTGGCGGGTTTCGACATCCGCACCCGCGGGCGCAATGGCGAGCAGTTCGGCTTCGTTGTGGCGGGCGGGAGGGTCCAGGGGCACATCGACGGCGTGGTGGTTGCCGCGCCGCCCGAGGCCGTTCTGCTCGTTGCCGCGCCGGCACTGTGGGAATGCAAATCCGCTAACGCGCGGAACTGGAAGGAGATCGTCCGGCGCGGCGTCGCCGCCGCCAAACCGGTCTACGCGGCGCAGGTCGCGCTTTACCAGGCCTACATGGGCCTCGCCGATACCCCGGCGCTGTTCACCGCGGTGAACAAGGACACCGCAGAACTGCACCACGAGCTGGTGCCGTTCGACGCGGCGCTGGCGCAGGCCACCAGCGACAAGGCCGTACGGATTTTGCAGGCCTGCGACGCGGGCGAATGGCTGCCGCGGATCTCGGCCGAGCCGGGACACTTCGAATGCGCCCGCTGCCCGTGGCAGTCGCGGTGCTGGGCATGAGTGCGGCGGAGGTGGAACCGCCTATGCCGATCGTGCCCGACGCCGCCATGGTCGCGGCCTATGCCGAGGCGCTGTTCGGCTACGGCGAGGGCTTCGTCGCCGTGCGCGCCCTGGCCGAGAAGGGCGGGCCCGACCGCGCACCGCACACGCCCTTCCTGCCCGCCGATGGCGAACTAGCCGCCAAGCTGGCGGTGCAGGCGCAGTGGGCCGTCGAGGCGGGCATGGCGCTCTACGTCATTCCCGGCACGGTGGTGGCGCCGGGCGAGGCGCGGGCCGAGCACGTGGTGCAGATGCAGACCGTGCTGGTCGACCTCGACCACGGCGACATCGCCGCCAAGCGCGAGCACCTGCTGCAGCATCTTGGTGCGCCGAGCCTCGAGGTCGCCTCTGGCGGCATGACGGCGGAGGGTCAGCGCAAGCTGCATCTCTAATGGCGGCTGACGGAACCCGCCGAGGGGCCGGACCTCGCCACCGTCTGCCGGCTGCGCCACGCCATCGCGGTCAAGGTCGGCGGCGATCCCGCCTTCCGGTCGGCGCACCAGCCGATCCGTGTCGCCGGCACGGTGCACGGCAAGGGCACGCCCCGCCTGGTGGAGGTCCTGGCCTCGGGCGGGCCCGACCGCGACCTTACCGACCTTGCCGAGGCGGTCGTCGCCATGCCGCCCGCGCCCGGCGAGACCGGCGTTCTGCCCGACGCCGCGCCTGACGATCCGATGGACTTCAACGGGGCTGGGGAACTCCGCGGGGATGTCACCGCCCTCTTCGCTCAGCGGATTCGCGAGGGCGGTGCCGACGGCACCACGCGCTTCGACGCGCTGTCGCGGGTGATCGGCTACTGGATCCGCCGCTGCCGCGAGGGCCACACCACCCCTGCCCAGGCCTGGCAGGAGATCCTCGCCTACAACACCGCGCGCATCGATCCCCCCTGGCCGGAGGACCGGCTGCGCCATGAGGCCGAGCAGCTGTGGCGGCGCGATGCGGCGCGGCAGGGCGCGGAGGCGGCCAGCCAGGACAGCACCGCCGCGGCGGGGGATGGCTCCGGCGACGCCGGAGGCGGTGATGATGAGACCATCCCTGTGGTGTTCACCGAGGACGCGCTGGCCGCCGCCTTCAGCGACCTGCATGCCGAGGACTGGCGCCACGTCGCCCTGTGGGGTGCCTGGCTGACCTGGACCGGAACGCGCTGGGAGCGCGAGGGCACGCTGCGGGCCTTCGACCTGGCACGGCGGGTGTGCCGCACGGCCGCGAATCGGGCCAACAGCAACAAGGTGCGGGCGAAGCTGTCGCAGGCCTCTACCGTCGCGGCGGTGGAGCGGCTGGCCCGCGCTGATCGCCGCCACGCGACCACCACCGAGGTGTGGGACCGCGATCCATGGCTGCTGAACACCCCGGCAGGGGTGGTCGACCTGCGCGCCGGCACCGTCGCCCCGCACGACCGCGCACTGCACATGACGAAAATCACCACCGCGGCGCCCGCGGGCGATTGCCCGACCTGGCTCGCCTTTCTCGCGCAGGTGACCGGCGGCGACGTCGAACTGCAGGCCTATCTGCGCCGGGTGGTTGGCTACGCCCTCACCGGCGTTACCACCGAGCACGCGCTGTTCTTCCTCTATGGTACCGGCGCCAACGGCAAGTCGGTCTTCGCCAACACGCTGACGGCCCTGCTCGGCGACTACGCCACCGTCGCGCCGATGGACATGTTCATGGCGACCACCGGCGATCGCCATCCGACCGACATGGCCGGGCTACGCGGCGCCCGCATCGTCACCTCAATCGAGACCGAGCAGGGCAGTCGCTGGGCGGAGAGCAAGCTCAAGGCGTTGACCGGCGGCGATCGCATCACCGCGCGCTTCATGCGGCAGGACTTCTTCGAGTTTTCCCCGCAGTTCAAGCTGCTGGTCGCAGGCAATCACAAACCGTCCATCCGCAACGTCGACGAGGCGATCAGGCGGCGGCTGCACATGGTGCCCTTCACGGTCACCATCCCGAGCGCCCAGCGTGACAAGCGCCTGCCGGAGCGGCTCCTCTCGGAGCGCGACGGGATCCTCGCCTGGGCGCTGCAGGGCTGCCTGGAATGGCAGCGCGTCGGACTCCGGCCGCCACCCAAGGTGCTGGCGGCGACCGATGAGTACTTCGAAGCCGAGGATGCTTTCGGTCGGTGGCTCGACGAATGCTGCGAGCGAAGCGCCCAGCACGTCGAGGCGACGGCGGCGCTGTATGCGTCATGGAAGGCGTGGGCAGAGGCGAACGGTGAGTTCGTCGGCTCGATCAAGCGATTCTCCCAGACGCTGAGCGCGCGAGACTTCTTCCCGCACCGCACTGCTGCGCTGCGCTCCTTCATTGGGCTTCGTCTTCGCGACCACGCGGCCCAATCCGCGTCATCCAACAGCATGGAGTTCTGACCGATGATCGAAAGGAAGGTCGCGTCAGTGACCGATGATGACGGATTGACGCGTCACTCCCCTATCGATGCCCCACGCATGCGCGCGCCCGCGCAAAGGGGGTCTCTGGGAAATGACGCCAGAACCGTCAGCATCGGTCATTCGAGCGTGCTCGCCTTGGACCTTGGCAGCACCCTCGGCTGGGCGGTCCGCTTGGCGGACGGCACCATCACCTCCGGCACGGCGACCTTCCGGCCTGGGCGCTTCGAGGGCGGCGGCATGGGCTGGCTGCGCTTCCGCCGCTGGCTCGAGAGCATGGCCTCCAGCGCCGGCCCGCTCGGCAGTATCGTCTTCGAGGAGGTCCGGCGCCACGCCGGCACCACTGCCGCCCACGTGTACGGCAGCTTCCTCGCTCATCTGACGGCTTGGTGCGAGGGCGCCAGCGTCCCCTACCAGGGCGTGCCGGTCGGCACGATCAAGCGGTTCGCCACCGGCAAGGGCAACGCGCCGAAGGATGCGGTGATCGCCGCCATGCGCGCCCGTGGCTTCGCGCCGGTCGACGACAACGAGGCGGATGCCCTCGCGCTGCTGCTGTGGGCGATCGATGCCCAGGGCGCTGTGCAATGAGGCTGCCTGGCTCACCAGCACTGCCGCGCTGCCCGCTCGGTCGCGAACCGAGCCCGGCCACGCCGGTCGATCTCGAGGTCATGCGCTGCCGCGTCTGGCAGCAGCGAGGCGTCGTCTCGCTGCACCTCGAAGACATCAATGATCCCTGGCTGCGCCAGGCAATCCGGAACGAAGCCGTGCGCCGCTGGGGCCCACGGCAGCAGGAGAAGATCCATGGCCGGTAAGCGGAAGGCGAAGGCCACGAAGCAGAAGGAATCGATGGGCCCCTCGAAGTGGCGGCTGCAGCATGGCGGCTTCTCGGACCCGATCCGTGACGCGGATCCCGAGACGGGCAGCCCCGTGCAGCATCGTCGCGCCGTGGACACGCTGGGCATGATGCTGGCGAACGGGACCATCACCCAGCAGATGCATGACGCTGGCAGCTACTTCCGCGCCCTGTTCCGCAGCGCCGCCCTCGATGGCATGTCGAAGTCGGTGCTGGTCCGCCTGCCAGGCCAGACGGCCGACACCCTGTCCGACCACCACATGGACGCACGCCGCAAGATCGGTGCAGCCCTGGATGCCCTAGGCGGTCATGACAGCGCAGCGGGCTCGTGCGCGTGGCACGTCGTCGGCCTGGAGATGTCGGTGCGGGAGTGGGCGATGCGGCAAGGCTGGGGCGGACGCCCCGTCGCGCCGCCGCAGGCGCAAGGCATGCTGGTGGCCACGCTCAGCGTGCTGGCGGGGCACTTCGGGCTCGTGCCGCGGACACGGGCGGCGTGAGCGGAAGTTGGAGCCATCGCACAGGACGAATGGGTCGTGGCAGGGCTACGTGGTCAGGCACCGATGCTAGCCATCTCTGCTTCGAGAAACGCGAGGCTGGAGTCGATGATCTCCTCAACGTAGGAGAATGCGCCGGGTCGAGTATCAACCACCACCTGTTCCACGCCGCCAAACCGACCTTCGCCGTAGCCGCCTTCTCCCCAGCCGATCGGGCGTGACGTGATCTGGTCTGCGCGACGTATCTGTGGATTATGCTTCGTAAGATGAACGTGCTTCTGTGCTTTGGCGATGTCACGAAGCAAGGCGAAGCTCTGATCTCGTGCAGCCAGCGAGTTTCGGTAGTGGGAATCGTCGTTTGAATGAGCAACGGCTGCGGGGTTGTTTGCGGTAGCCCAAACGTACAAGTGCGCCGCCAACGCATCTACGGCGCTGACGGCGTTGTGGGCATGCCGGAGGCTTCCGAAGTTGGCGTGGAAGTCGCTGACGTTCGGGCGAACGATGTCCTGCAGAAAGTCTCGGGGGGTCATGCTTTCCCTCGGCGAAAGGTCGCTGCTAATCGAAAGCAGGCCGATCGGAGGTCGGTCTGGCTACCGAGAAGATCATGCTCTGCCCGTGGTAAGGCGTCGGCATTCTACGCGGGAAAATCTGGCGAGCGAAAGCAAACGTAGCGCAGCGAAAGAATGTCGCGTTGCGCACCGAAATCCACACGGCCTATCATCTGGACACCTGGAAAGGGTGCGACCGCAGCGCGGCTCAAGAGCCGCAGCGTCGCTCAGACGAGACAGTGGCTCTCGAGCCGATGGTTCCTTCCTGGCCCCGCTGTATGCGGGGGGCGGAAGCGCGCAACATCGCTAGCGCCAGGCCGAAAACATGGGTTGCGGTTTGCAGCCTTCGCCCGCGGCTTCAAGTCGTTAGCCGCAAACCATCGCCGGGCCGCTGCCCTGCAAACCACCTGCAAACCGGATGGCATCATGACGCTCCCCTGGATGGCGGCGAAAATCCTGCTGCGTCCGGTGGCGGAGCTGCGCCCGCATGCCGGCAACGCCCGCGTGCACAGCGCCGCGCAGCTCGAGCAGATCAAAGCCAGCATGCTGGCCTTCGGCTTCACCAATCCGCTGCTGGTGGACGAGGCCGGCGTGCTGATCGCCGGTCACGGCCGGCTCGAGGCCGCGGTGGCGCTCGGCGTCGAGAAGGTGCCGGCGATCGTGCTCCGCCATCTCTCCGCCGCGCAGAAGGAAGCGCTGCGGCTCGCCGACAACCGCATCGCGGAGAACGCGACCTGGGACCAAGCGCTGCTGCGCGACGCGCTGGCCGCGGTGCAGGCGGCGCAGGACATCGACCTCGCGGCGCTCGGCTTCGCGGCGGATGAGCTCGCGGACATCCTCGCGGCGGCTGGAGATGCCGTGCCCGACGGCGACGCGCCCGAGGCTCTGTCCGCGGATCCCGCCGAGGGGGGCGGTGCGGCAGGCGCGGCGGATGTGGAGGAACCGGCGGACGACCACGCCGATGCCGATCCGGCGCCGCCGCGCCAGGCCGTCACTCGTCCAGGCGATCTCTGGCTGCTGGGCGATCATCGCTTGCTCTGCGGCGACAGCACCGACGCCACCACCGTGGCGCGCGTCATGGGCGACGACCGCGCCGCGCTGCTCTTCACCTCCCCGCCCTACGGCAACCAGCGGGACTACACCACCGGCGGTGTCACGGATTGGGATGCCCTGATGCAGGGCGTGTTCCAGCATCTCGACGCGGCCATGCGGCCGGACGGGCAGGTGCTGGTGAACCTCGGGCTGATCCATCGCGACAATGAATGGCAGCCCTATTGGGCCGGCTGGCTCGACTGGATGCGCACCCGCAGCTGGCGCCGGTTTGGCCTCTACACCTGGGACCAGGGGCCCGGCCTGCCGGGCGACTGGAACGGGCGGCTGTCGCCCGCCTTCGAGCTGCTCTTCCACTTCAATCGCGAGGCCCGCCGCCCGAACAAGATCATCCCCTGCCGCTGGGCGGGGCACGTCAACTCGGAGAAGGGTGGCCTCCGCGCCAAGGACGGCACCGTCGGCGAATGGCAGCACGCCGGCCAAGGCGTGCAGGAGACCAGGATCCCGGACAACGTGCTGCGCATCACGCGGCACAAGGCCCGCGGCATCGAGACAGAGCATCCCGCGGTGTTCCCCGTCGCGCTGCCGGATTTCCTGATGCGTGCCTACGCCGAAGAGGGCGACGTGGTGTTCGAGCCCTTCGCTGGCGCTGGCACCACCATCATCGCCGGCCAGCGCACCGGTCGCCGCGTGCGGGCGATCGAGCTCGCGCCTGCCTATGTCGACCTGGCAGTGGCGCGGTGGCGCATGCTGCATCCGGACATGCCGGTGACGCTGGCGGACGATGGCCGCGATTACGACGCCGTCGCCGCAGCGAGGCAGGAGGTCACCGCGAATGCAGCCTGATCTCGTTGTCTCCACGTTGCCGGTCGCTTCGCTCGTCCCCTATGCCGAGAACGCGCGCACGCACTCGCCGTCCCAGGTGGCGCAGATCGCCGCCTCCATCGCCGAGTTCGGCTTCGTGAACCCGGTGCTGGTCGACGCCGAGGGCGTGCTGATCGCTGGCCACGGCCGCGTCATGGCGGCGAAGCAGCTCGGGCTGGCCTCGGTGCCGGTGCTGCGGCTCGGCCATCTCTCTGCCGCGCAGGCGCGTGCGCTGCGCCTGGCCGACAACCAGATCGCACTCAACTCCGGCTGGGATGAGGCGCTGCTCGCCGCCGAGATCGCCCGCATCCGCGACGAGGCGGTGGTCGACCTCGACGTGCTCGGCTTCTCAGGGATGGAGCTCGACCGGCTGCTAGCCGCGGCCGATGCCGGGCTCGGCGACGATGCCGACGACGCCCCGCCACCGCCGGTGGTGCCCGTCACCCGCACCGGCGATCTCTGGCGCTGCGGCGAGCATCGATTGCTGTGTGGCGATGCCACCCGGATCGAGGATGTGCAGCGCGCACTCGGCGCCGGTCACCTGGCGGACATGGGCTTCGTCGATCCGCCCTACAACGTGGCCTACGAGGGCGGCACTGCTGCGAAGATGACCATCGCGAATGACGCGCTCGGCGGTGGCTTTCCGGAGTTCCTGCGCGCCGCGCTGGCCAACCTGCTCTCGGTGACCAAGGGCGCCTGCTACGTCTGCATGTCCTCGTCCGAGTGGCCAACGCTGCATCGGGTCTGGCAGGAGGCGGGCGGCAAATGGTCCAGCACGATCATCTGGGCGAAGAACACCTTCGCGCTCGGCCGTGCCGACTACCACCAGCAGTTCGAGGCCATGCTCTACGGCTGGAAGGCCGGCGCGCAGCACTACTGGTGCGGCGCGCGCGACCAGGGGAATGTCTGGCACTTCGACAAGCCGGCCAGGAACGACCTACACCCGACGATGAAGCCGGTGGCGCTGGTCGAGCGCGCCGTCCGCAACAGCAGCAAGCCGCGCGACACGGTGCTGGACTGCTTCGGCGGCTCGGGCACCACCATGATCGCGGCGGAGCGCATGGGGCGGCGCGCCGTGCTGCTTGAGATCGACCCGGCGTATGCCGACGTCATCGTCCGGCGCTGGCAGGAAGCGACCGGCAAGGCCGCCGTGCTGGAGGGCGACGACCGCATCTTCGCCGATGTCGCTGCGGCACGCGACGACAAGGCCATGCCATCCCTTGGTCCTGGATCGGGATAGACCAGGGGCTACAGCCCTTCGGGCTCCTGCATCCAGGCTGGGATGTCGCGCTGCGCATGCAGCACCCGCCAGACGTCGAGGTGGTCCTCCCGCTCGACGTAGAACACCAGATACGGGTAGCGCCGGAGCGGCCAGGCGCGGAGCCCTTCCAGTCGCAACTCGAAGGCATAGCGTGGCGAGCCCACGGCCGGATGCTGCGCGATCCGCCGGAACGCCCGCTCCAGCGCGTCAATGAAGGCCAGCGCGATCGGCTCGCCTGCTTCCGCCACGTGGTGGGCGATGGCCTGGTCGATGTCGCGCTGTGCCGCCTCTCGCGGAATGACCGGCTTGGCGGTCACGCCTGCGGTTGACGGACGCGGCGGCGGAGCGTGTTGAAGTAGGCGTCATCCGCCGGCGCTGCCGGAGCGGATGCCGCGCCGTCCAACAGCAGCCCGCGCAGGCGCTCGCGCTCCTGGTCCTTTCGGATCAGTTCGCGCACGTACTCGCTGCTGGTGCTGTACCCACGCGCGGCGACCTGCTCATCCACGAAGGATTTCAGCCCATCCGGCAGGGAGACGTTCATGGTGCCCATGGGCCAGACGATACCCAGTTTTGGCAAAAATTGGCAAGAATGATGTGCGCCGGGAGGCGCTCCAGGCCGACGGCCAGCACGATCATGATGTGATCCAATCCGCCGAAACATAGCAATTCCGCGCCGCTGCATCTTGCTTGGCTCGTGCGCGGCACAGCGCGAATGGTCCGTCACACGCAGAGCACCCCGCCCTGCACCACGACGGAGACGACCATGGCCGACCGCGAAGCCCGCGCCGCCCGCAACCAGGAGAAGAGCCTGGCTGCCTTCCTGGCGAAGAAGTCCGAATTCGACGCCCTCCTCGCGGAACTCACCCAGGCCAGCGCTGATCATTTCGGCGCGGATCCCGAGACGGTGCTCTGGGGCGAAGCGGCCTGGCTTTCGGATGCGACGGCGAAGCTGAAGGACATCGCGGACCAGCATTTCCGCCGCGGCGAATACGAAGCCTGACGCGGGCCACTTCCGAACCGCCCCGACCGGCTTCGGCCAGGCGGGGCTCCCGGCAGTAGGGGCCGATGACCGGCGCCCGGAACCGGAGACCACCACGATGACGAAGCTTTCCGACACCCAGCGCGTGATTCTCAGCGCCGCCGCGCAGCACGAGATGGGCCTCGCCCGCGCGCCGAAGACCCTGCCGGCCCCGGCCCGCAACGCGGTGTTCTGCAGCCTCATCAAGAACTGCCTGCTCACCGAGATCAACGCGCCGCGGGAGCATGTCGGGCTGGGCTGGCGCCAGGATGACGATGGGACCTGGATCGTGGCGCGCATCACCGACGAGGGGCTGCGCGCTATCGGCATCGACCCGAACGAGGGCGACGTGGAGGCCGGCGAGCCCGACTGCTCGGGCATCGAGGGTAGCGTGCCCGACACGGCGCGCACGGGCGCGGACGACGCAGCCGAGGGGAATGCCCCCGCGAAGGAAACCGAACACGCCCAGGGCGCGCCCACACCCGCCCCGCGCGCCAGCCTGCGCGACGCCGCTGCGGCGCTTCTGGCCGCCTGGGACGCCAGCCCGGCGCAGGACGCGACCGACAACCCGATCAGCCGCGCCATCGAAGTCCTCCGCGCCGCCCTCGCCGGCAAGCCCGCCCGCGTCGCGCGTGAGCCCGGCGCCCCGCGGAAGCCGCGCGAAGGCACGAAGCAGGAGCAGGTGCTGGCCATGCTGCGCCGCCCCGAGGGCGCCACGGTCGCGCAGATCGCCGAGGCGATGGGCTGGGCGCAGCACACGGTCCGTGGCTTCTTCGCAGGGCTGAAGAAGAAGGGCCACGCGGTCGAGGTGAAGTCGCGCGAGCGGATGGTCGGCCCGAGCAAGACGGGGGCGAAGGGCTCCTTCACCATTTACCACCTGCCGGCCTGACCACGGAGCCGGACACGTCGAGGGCCCGCCGCCGGACGGTAGCGGGCCCTTGCGCGTGAGGACCATCACGTGCGGCGGGAGGTCGCCGCCATGCCGGAACTGACCGCCTCGACCCGCGAGGCTGCGCGGCGCCTCGGCGTCAGCGACACTGCCATCCACAAGGCCGAACGGGCCGGCCGGATTGCCCGCGAGCCGGACGGCCAATGGGATATCGACAAGACCCGCCGCCGCCTGACCGAGACCGCTGATCCCGCCCGCTCGCCCCTGGCCAGTAGCGCCGGCGCCGAGGGCACGCCCTTCGCCCGGCTGAAGGTCGCGCAGCTCGCGCTCAAGGTGGAGGCGCAGCGGCTCTCGCTCGACGAGACCAAGCGCCGCCTGCTCGATGCCACCGAGGCCAATGCCGCGCTGGACGAGATCGGCAGCACGATGCGCGACGCGCTGCTGAACTGGCCCGCCCGCGTTTCCGGCCTGATCGCTGCCGAGATCAGCGTCGATCCGCATCTGCTGCAGACCATCCTGCAGAGCCACATCAACGACCTGCTGACGGAGGCGGCCGATCGCTTCGATCCAGCAGGCCTCGGAGGGGACCGGTCTTCGCAGCCGTGAGCATGTGCGCCGCCGTGTCGGCGCCATGCTCCGGCCGCCGCCGCAACTCACCGTCTCGGAATGGGCCGAGCGGCATCGCATGCTCGGCAGCCGCGCCTCGGCCGAACCGGGCCCCTGGCGCACCAGCCGCACGCCGTATCTGAAGGACGTGATGGACGCGCTGTCGGCGGTGCATCCCGCCCGGCGCGTCGTCTTCATGAAGGGCGCGCAGGTCGGGGCCACGGAGAGCGGCAACAACTGGCTCGGCTACATCATGCACCACGTGCCGGCGCCCGCGCTGGCGGTGCAGCCGACCGTGGAACTCGCCAAGCG
>JAIYDS010000086.1 GCA_027487385.1 Acetobacteraceae bacterium
CGCCCGCTTGAAGCCCGGCGCCCCCGCGCCTAAAGACGGCGCTGACGGGGCGTAGCACAGCCTGGTAGTGCGCCTGCTTTGGGAGCAGGAGGTCGGAGGTTCGAATCCTCTCGCCCCGAATTTGCCAAAGGCAAATTCGGGGTCTTCGCTGCGCCCTCAAACGCCGGGCGGCCGCTTCCGCGGCCTTGGCTTCGGAACGCTGAAGCGCTCAGCCTCGCCTATTTGGCTCGGATTCGTTGGTCGCGGTGCTGTTTCTGGAAATGAAGGGTAGCCGCCTCACCAGCTCCGAATCCGCTCATAGAGCGGCTTCAGCAGGAAGGGGCTCAGGAAGAGCGGGAACTGGCATAGCACGCAAAACAGCAGGATTCCCGGATCCGTCGCCTCCGGCAGCACCGCCAGATACAGCGCCATGTTGCGGTTGCCCGCCAGCAGCCCGGCGGAAAGGGCCAATTTCTGGCCGAACCCGGCAAAGGCCAGCGCCGTCGCCGCATTCATCGCCAGCGTGCCGCCAAAGGCCATGGCGATGCCGGTGAGGATGAAGCCGGGCTTGTCCATCATCTGGGCCAGCACGCCATCCATCACGCCGAAGCCGTAGAAGACGACCAGCAGCACCACCGCCCCATCCACCGCCCGGCCCCAATGGTTCAGCGTCGCTGGCGCCACCACGCGACGGATGCCGATCGAGATCACCAGCGGCAGCAGCACCACCAGCCCCAGGCGCAACATCAGCCCGGTCATCGAGATCGCGAGGTCAATGCCCAGCAGCCCCAGCGCCAGGGGCGGCGCGGTGATGGGGATCAGCAGGATGGAAAGCACCGCCACCACGAAGGCGATCTCGCCATCCAGCCCCACCATGCGCGCAAAGGCCGGCGAGGAGGTGGCGGCGCAGCCTGTCGCCACGATCACCAGCCCATTCGCCAACGGCCCGGTGATGCCAAGCGCCGTCAGCGCGGCCCAGGCCAGCAGCGGTGTGGCGATCAGCAACCAGGCCAGCAGCGCCGCCACCAGCAGCGGCCGGCGCAGATAGGCCAGCACCTGGGACGGATCCACCCGCAGCAGCACCAGCACCATCAGGATGAAGACCACGGGCGTGATCACGTCCCGGAACAGGGCCGCAAGCGGGGGGAGGAAGAGCCCCGCGAAGATGCTGCCGGCCAGCAGCGACGCCCCATGCAGGGCGGACCATTCCAGGGAGCGGCGAATCAGGTCCAACGGGGCTCTGCGTGGTTGGTGACGTTCGCCGGATGTTCTATAGGCGACGGCGTGTCCGCACCATACGCCCCCCCTCCGCAAGACTACCTCGCCCGGCTGAACCCGGAGCAACGCTCGGCCGTGGAAACGCTGGACGGGCCGCTGCTCGTCCTCGCCGGCGCCGGCACCGGCAAGACGCGCGTGCTCACCACCCGATTCGCGCATCTCCTGATGACCGGCCGCGCCCAGCCGCACCAGGTGCTCTCCGTCACCTTCACCAACAAGGCGGCGCGCGAGATGCGCGAGCGGGTCGGCGCCATCCTGAACCGCCCGGTGGAAGGGCTGTGGCTTGGCACCTTCCACGCCCTGGCCGCCCGCATGCTGCGCCGCCATGCGGAGTTGGTCGGTCTCACCTCCAGCTTCACCATCCTCGACACGGATGACCAGGCGCGCCTCTTGAAGCAGGTGATGGAAGCAGAAGGCGTAGACCTCAAGCGCTGGCCGCCCAACGGGTTGATGGCGGTGATCCAGCGCTGGAAGGATCGCGGCCTGACGCCCGATCGCATTCCCGTCGCCGAAACCTCGGATTACGCCAACAACCGCGCTGAGAAACTCTACGCCGCCTACCAGGCCCGCCTCATCACGCTCAACGCCTGCGATTTCGGCGACCTGCTGCTGCACATCACGGAAATCCTGCGCACCAACAATGAGGTGCTGGCGAGCTACCACCGCCTCTTCCGCTACATCCTGGTGGATGAGTACCAGGACACCAACCTGGTGCAGTATCTCTGGCTGCGGCTGCTGGCCCAGGGGCACAAGAACATCTGCTGCGTCGGCGATGACGACCAGTCCATCTATTCCTGGCGCGGCGCCGAGATCGAGAACATCCTGCGCTTCGAGCGCGATTTTCCCGGTGCGCAGATCGTGCGCCTGGAAAGCAATTACCGCTCCACCCGCCCTATCCTTGCCGCCGCCTCCGGGCTGATCGCCCGCAACGAAGGGCGCCTGGGCAAGACGCTGCGCTCCGGCCGCGCCGATGCCTCGGGCGAGCGCGTGCGCGTCGTCTCCCTCTGGGACAGCGAGGAGGAGGCGCGCATGGTGGGCGCGCGCATCGAGGAAGCCCGCAAGGACGGCCAGAACCTCGGCGAAATCGCCATCCTGGTCCGCGCCGGCTTCCAGACCCGCGCCTTCGAGGAGCGGCTGATCACCCTCGCCATCCCCTACCGCGTCTTCGGCGGCGCCAAATTCTACGAGCGCGCGGAAATCCGCGACGCCATCGCCTATTTCCGCGCCCTCTCCCAGCCCGCCGATGACCTGGCCTTCGAGCGCATCGTGAACACCCCCAAGCGCGGCCTGGGCGACACCGCCATGGCCGCGATGCACAAGCTGGCCCGTGAGCAGCAGATGCCGCTGCGCTTCGCCGCCCAGCGCCTCTGCGAGACCGACGCCATCCGCCCGCGCCCGCGCGCCGCGCTGCGCGAATTGCTGGAAGGCCTGACGCGCTGGAACGCCGCCCTGGAAAAGGAAGGCCATGTCGTCGTCGCCGCCCAGGTGCTGGAGGAAAGCGGCTATGTCGAAATGTGGAAGCAGGACCGCAGCATCGAGGCCGCGGGGCGCCTGGACAATTTGAAGGAACTCCTGCGCGCCATGCAGGATTTCGCCACGCTGGGCGCCTTCCTGGAGCACATCGCCCTCGTCATGGAGAATGACGACAATTCCGAGGGCCAGAAGGTCAGCATCATGACGCTCCACGCCGCCAAGGGGCTGGAATTCGACATGGTCTTCCTGCCGGGCTGGGAAGAAGGCCTTTTCCCCTCGCAGCGCAGCCTGGATGAGGGCGGCGCCAAGTCACTCGAAGAAGAGCGCCGCCTCGCCTATGTCGGCATCACCCGCGCGCGCAAGCATTGCACCATCAGCCATGCCGCCAATCGCCGCATCTACGGCAATTGGGTGAACTCCATCCCCTCCCGCTTCCTCGATGAATTGCCTGAGAGCGAAATCCTGCGCGAGGGCGGCGTGACCCAGGCGCCAAGCATGCCGGCCTCGGTCTTCTCGGCCGGCCTGCCGCTCTCCTCGCAACGCCGCCCGCGCGTGATCGAGGCCGGCGCCTGGGAGGTGGATCAGCGCCCGGAACGTGAAAAAGCCTTCGCCCGCGGGGCGCGCGTCTTCCACACGAAATTCGGCTATGGGCGCGTGCTGGATGTGGATGATGACAAGCTGGAGATCGAATTCGAGAAGGCGGGCGTCAAACGGGTGTTGGACCGCTTCGTCGAGCCGGCTTAGATCGAGGGGCTTTGCCCCCCGAGCCCCCCAGCAGGAAACTCAGTTTCCTGCACCTTCGAGAATACGAGTCCCATGAAGAAACATCCTGCGCAGCTCGAAACCCTCGTGCTGGACCAGCTGCCAGAGGACGCGGTGCCGGCCTATGAGGCAGCGCTGCTCGCCGTCAGCGCCACCGTCTCGCTCTTCCACGACGAAGCCACCGACCATTGGCGCATCGAAGCGGTGCGCGACACCCAGGCCGACCAGGACGCGCTCCAGGCCGCCCTCGCCCTCGCCGCCGGCCTCACCGGCCACGAAGCGCCGATGACCCGGCACGCCACGGAATCCGACGGCTGGCTGGCCCGCACCGTGGAAGCTTTTCCCGAGCAAGACATCGGCCGCCGCTTCCTGATCCGGCCGACCCATGTTGCACCCCGCCCCACCTATGGCCGCATCGCGCTCACCCTGGATGCGGGCCTCGCTTTCGGCTCGGGCGAGCACGCCTCCACCCAGGGTTGCCTCATGGCGCTGGAGGGTGTGCGGCGGCGCCCAAACCGCGTGCTGGATGTCGGCTCGGGCAGCGGGATCCTCGCTATGGGCGCGGCCAAGCTCTGGCATGTGAAGGCGCTGGCGACCGACATTGACCCCTGGTCCGTTCGCGTCGCCGAGGAAAATGCGAAGATGAACGGGCTGAAGCCCCGGCTCCGCGCCATCCTCGCCACCGGCTACAACCACCGCGCCATTACCAGGGCCGCGCCCTATGGCCTGATCTTCGCCAATATCCTGGCCCGCCCCCTCTGCGCCATGGCCTGCGACCTGGCGGCGCATCTGGCACCCGGCGGAACCGCCATCCTGGCCGGGCTGCTCGGCAAGCAAGTGCGCATGGTGCTGGCCGCGCATCAGCGCGCCGGGCTGGTGCTGGAGCGGCGGATCAGCCTCGATCCCTGGGCGACGCTCGTGCTGCGCAAGCGCGGTTGAGCCCCGAAAGGACACCGACATGCCCACCCGATCTCACACCGTCACCTGGGAAAGCCTCGACGGCCCTTCCCCCTATGCTGGCTTGCCGGGGCTGGAGGCCATGCAGCGCTCCATCGCCGATGGCGTGCAGCGCAGCCCCATGTTCGCCCTCATGGGTATCCGCCTGGTCCGCGCCGAGGAGGGCCTCGCCGTGATGGAGGGCGAGATCGGCGAGCAATTCTACAACGGCATCGGCATCGCCCATGGCGGCTATGCCGCCACCATCCTGGACGCGGCCCTCTGGAATGCCGTGCGCACGGTGATGGAAGCCGGCAAGGCCCACACCACGCTGGACCTCAAGGTGAACTACGCGCGCCCGCTGACCGTCAAATCCGGCCTCGTCTCCTGCGAGGGGCGCGTGGTGCATCGCGGCGGCCGCACCGCCATCGCCGAAGCGCGCCTCACCGGTGAGGGCGGCTCGAAACTCTACGCCCACGGCACTTCGACGCTGATGATCCTGTAGCGCGGGTTCAGCCGGCCTCGACCGGGCGCTCCCACAGGAAGAGCAACTCGCCCGCCCGGGTGCGGCGGAGCGCAGCGCGGAACCGCGCCACCTCCTTCCGCCCGATCACCACGCGGAGGTTGCGATAGGCGCCCGCCGGGGCGGAGGGCTCCGCCGCTCCGGCCGTTGCGGCGTCAAGCGGCAGGGGCGCAAGCCGCGCTTCGCCCACCCCGAAGAGCGCCAGGCCGGAAATCGAATGCGAGGGCGCCAGCCGCGCCAGCAGGGTGATGTAGTCCGCCGCGGTCGGCTTGAAGCGGATCCGCTTTCCGAAATGCGCCGGCGCATGCAGCCCCTGCAAGGCCAGGGTCGTGTCGGCATCGAAGTAATTCTGCTGGATCAGCACGTAATTCCGCGCGGCGAGGATGAGGCGCGACACGGCATGCTCAAAATCCGCCCGATCGCCGATCTCCGGCAGCAGATCCATGGCGGTGACTGCCGCTGCGACATTGCGTTCGGTGTAGCTCAACAAATCGCCCAGCTGGGCCGGGTAACCCGCCTCCCAACACTCGGCGACGGCTTGCTCGGATATATCAATGCCGAGGCCTTCACCACCGATTAATTTGCGGGCAAATGCCATGGACTTCCCGCTTCCGCAGCCGAAATCCAAGAAATCGAGGTTCTTCGCCGGGTTTGAAGCCGGGGCGGTGGAGTCCAGCGGTCTTAATTCCATGGCCAAAACGACTCACCTGCTCGTCATGAGGCTCGCTGCCGTTTAGCCGCAGGGCGCCCTTGATGACAATAGCCCAAACAATGGGCAAAAAATTTGTCATCAAGTCACTCCTCCTGGAAATTCAAGAGGATAGCTCAAGACTTGCTCTTTTCCTGTTCAATTGTAACGATTTTACTCAATCGCCGCGGGCGGAAGCCACACTCAGCACACGGCCCATATCGTGCTCGGCATCGCAGGCCACGAAGCGCCCGGGCGCGCCGGCCTCCGGCAGGGTTTGCAGGCCGATATCCGCATAGATCCGCAAATAATCGCTTCCGAGACCCGTCAACGCCGGGCGGCCACCCTGGCGCTCGCAGAAGTCGCGGAACCGCCAGATGGCGGAGACCGCATCGCGCGGATCCCCCACCGGGTCGCCATGGCCGATCCAGAGATCGCCGCAGCGGGAAAAGGCCAGCCCCGCGCGACCGCCCTCGCCCCAGAGCACGCCATCGGCATCAGCCGGCAGCACCGCGCCCAGCGATTCCAGCCGCGTGCGGTTGCTCTCGTCGAAGGGCGCGGGAAGGATCGGCGCCGGGCGCAGCAGCCGCACCATGCCCGCCAGCAGCAGCAGCACCATGATGCCCACGGTGAAGCGCAACTGCACCGGCGCGCCGGTGAAGAGCACCACCTCCCACCACATTTCGCCCTGCAGGCGGCTGGCATTGGCCATGACGGCCAGGGCGAGGCCGCAAATCGCCACCGCGGCCAGCGGCAGCAACATGTCCTGCGAGAGCGGCTCCCGCCGCAGCCGGCTGCCGCGGTAGAAGGCCCCACGCATGGTGGCCAGCAGCAGCGCCACCAGCAGGAAAAGCCCCCAGGTCCACCAGGCCTCCTCCCGCAGCTTGGCGATCAGCGCGCCATTGGCCAGCAGGAAGAGTGCCATGCCCCAGGCCAGCCGGAGCCGCCGCGCCAGACCGAAGGCCATGACGATCAGCAGGGAGCCCACGATGGAAGCCGCGAATTGCGAGGCCAGCGCCGCCTCATACCCGGCCCAATCCTTCAGCACCGTGGCCGAGACGGGCAGCGAGCCGAGGAAGACCAGCAAAGCGCCGCCCAGCGCCACCAGGCCAGCCAGGATCGGCACTTCCAGCGGCATGGCGCCGCGGCTCAGCGCCTTCAGCGAATCCCGGCGCTGGCCGATCTCGAAGCCGGCAAAGAGCGCGCCGGCGATGAAGAGCGGCACGATATAGTAGTAGAGCCGGAAGACCAGCAGCGCCCCCACCACCTCGGCGGCGCCCATATAGGGTGCCAGGCCAATGATGATGGCGCCGTCGAAAACGCCGAGTCCGCCCGGGACGCTGGCCGTGATCCCCAGCGCATAGGCGGCCAGGTAGATGCCGATGAAGCGGATGAAGGTCAGCCCCTCGGCGGGCGGCAGCAGCACGTAGAAGATGGCCGCGGTGACGGCGACATCCACGGTGGCGAGCAGGCTCTGCGCAATGGCCATGCGAACGCCGGGCAATTCCACATCATGGCCAAAGACGCGGATGCTGCGGCGAAAGCGGCTCAGCAGGATATAGGCCAGCACCACGCCAAACAGCGGCACGGAGGCGAGTTGCAGCAGCCAGCGCGGCAGATGATCGCCCGCCCAGGGCAGCACCTCGGGCTCGACCAGCAGCACCATGCCGCCCAGCGCCATGCCCCCCAGCCCGAAGGTGAGCGAGGTGAAGCCCACCACCTTGCCGATTTCCAGCGGCGAATAGCCCCAGGCCGAATAAAGCCGGAAGCGCACCGCCGCCCCCGAGACGGCGGCGAAGCCGAGATTATGCGCCAGCGAATAGCCGCAGAAGGAAGCGAGCAGCGCCCGCCCCCAGCTGGAAGGCCGCCCCGCATAGCGCGCCCCCAGCCAGTCATAGATCGCCAGCACCAGATAGGCGGCGACCGTCAGCCCCGCCCCCCACCACAGCGCCCAGACCGGGATCGCCTGCATGGCGCGCTCGACATCCGCGACCGAGAGGTTGCGGAATTCCCGATGCACCACCCAGATCGCGCCGACCAGCAGCAGCAGCCCGAAGGCGGTGGGACCATGCCGCTTGAGAAGAGAAAGGGCGCCCTTCACGCCGGCGCATTCTCCCGCGAGAGAGCATTCTCGATCAGCGCCACCGTCTCGGGCACGCCCATCACGGCGATGGTGCCGCCGAAGCGCGGCCCCTCGCTCTTGCCCAGCAACACCTCATAGAGGGCGCTGAACCAGGCGCGCCCCACGCCCATCGAGCCATCCTTGTTCGGCACGGCGAAAGGCGGGCGGCGGCCCGCGTCATAGACGGCGTTCTGCATCGCCGTCTCGCGCTCGGCGCCGGCCGGCAGGGCCGCGAATTCCGGCGCGCGCTCCAGCAGGATGGCGATGAGGGCGCGCATCGCCTCGGCTTCCTCGGGCGTGGCCGCGCGGAATTTCCGCTCGGGCGCGATGAAGTCGCGCCAATAGGCGCAGGCATTGCGCACCAGACGGTCCAGCACCGGCTCGCCCTCGGGCGTCAGATCCGGGTGGTATTTGCGGATATAGGCCCAGAGCCGCTCCGGATCATCGGTGTTGGCAATGCCCGCCAGGTTCAGCAGCGTGGCATAGGAGACGGGCGGCGGCGCGAAATTCGGCACCTGGCCGGCATGGATGTGCCAGGCCGGATTGGCCGGGTCATTCACGTTGCGCAGCTTGGCAAGCTGCGCCAGCCAGTCATCCACCGCGCGGGGGATCACCTCCTTGTGCAGCCTTTTGGCCGAGCCGGGGGAGGCAAACATGAAATGGGCGAGGCTCTCCGGCGGGCCATATTCCAGCCATTGCTCGATGGTCAGGCCGTTGCCCTTGCTCTTGCTGATCTTCTGCCCTTGGGCGTCGTTGAACAGCTCATAGGTGAAGGAGACCGGCGGCTCGCTGCCCAGCACGCGGCAGATGCGGCTGGAAAGCTTCACGGAATCAATCAGGTCCTTGCCGGACATCTCGTAATCCACGCCGAGCGCGTGCCAGCGCATGGCCCAATCGGCCTTCCACTGCGCCTTGCAATGCCCACCGGTCACGGGCGTCTCGAAGCGCTCGCCCGTCTCCGGGTCGGTCCAGAGGATGGTGCCGGCCTCGATATTGGTGGCCTCCACCGGCACCTGCATGACGATGCCCGTCTTCGGGTGGATCGGCAGGAAGGGGGAATAGGTGGCGCGGCGCTCGGCGCCGAGGGTGGGGAGGATCACGTCGCGCACCTCCTCATGCAGGGACAGCATGCGCAACAACGCCGCATCGAAGCGGCCGGAGGCGTAGTAATCCGTGCTGGAGGCGAATTCATATTCGAAGCCGAACTCGTCGAGGAAGCTGCGCAGCCGGGCATTGTTGTGCTGGCCGAAGCTCGGATGTGTGCCGAAAGGATCGGGGATGCGGGTCAGCGGCTTGCCCAGATGCGGGACCAGCAGTTCCTTGTTCGGGATGTTGTCCGGCACCTTGCGCAGCCCATCCATGTCATCGCTGAAGGCGATGAGGCGGGAGGGCATGCCCGTCAGCTTCGCAAAGGCCCGCCGGACCCAGGAGGTGCGCGCCACCTCGCCGAAGGTTCCAATATGCGGCAGGCCGGAGGGGCCATAGCCGGTCTCGAACAGCGCCTCGGATTTTCCTGTGGCGGCCAGGCGCTGCGCGAGTTTCGCCGCCTCCTCGAAGGGCCAGGCGCGGATGGTCTCGGTGAGCGGGTCGGTCGTCATGGGCAGGGGGATGGCAGGGGCGGGCAGCGGGGTCAATCTTGACATGCCCAAGCGCGGGGCAGGGCTGCCCCGCGCGCGCGCAGCCCCGCCGGGGCGCGCGAAATGAACGCGCCGCAACCCTCTGGCGTGGCAGGGCGGACTGGGCCAGGAAGTTCCCTGGAGGGACCAACCCATGCCCGATTTCGACGCCCCCGATTTTGACCCGGGGGCCTATGCGAAGCAGGCGGCCGCCGCGATCGGCCTGCCGCTCAACCCGGCCCATCTGCCCGGCATCACCATGAACCTGGCGCTCGCCAAGCGCATGGCCGGGCTGATCGAGCAGATGAAGCTCTCCCCCGCCGATGAGGCCGCGCCGGTCTATGTGCCGAGGAAGACCCCATGAGCGGCGCCCAACTCGCGGCGCAGATCCGCGCCGGAACCCGCCGCGCCGCCGATGTGGTGGAGGAGCGCCTGGCCGACATCGCCGCCCGCAATGCCGATTTCAACGCCTTCACCGAGGTGACCGCCGCCCGCGCCCGGGCCGAGGCGGCGGCGGTGGATGCGAAGGTGGCGGCCGGCCAGGACCCCGGCCCCATGGCCGGCGTGCCCGTCGCGGTGAAGAACCTCTTCGATCTCGAAGGGATCACCACCCTGGCCGGCGCCAAGATCGAGCGCGACAGCCCCCCTGCCCCGCGCGACGCCTTCCTGGTGCGGCGGATGCAGGCGGCGGGCGCCGTCATGCTCGGCGCGCTGAACATGGATGAATACGCCTATGGCTTCACGACCGAGAACGCGCATTTCGGCCCCTGCCACAACCCGCATGACCGGACGCGCATCGCCGGCGGCTCCTCGGGCGGGAGTGCGGCGGCGGTGGCCGGCGGCCTCGTGCCCATCACGCTGGGCAGCGACACCAATGGCTCCATCCGCGTGCCCGCCTCGCTTTGCGGCATCTGGGGGCTGAAGCCGACCTATGGGCGGCTCTCGCGGACCGGCGGCTTCCTGTTTGCCGCCAGCTTTGACCATCTGGGCCCCTTTGCGCGCGGATTGGCGGATCTGGCTCTCGCCTACAACGTGCTGCAGGGCGAGGACCCCGAGGACCCGGCGCAGCATTGGCTGGGCCTGGCCGCCGTGGCCGCCACGCCCGAGATCGGCGATCTGCGCATCGCCATCGCGGGCGACCACTTCACCCGCGGCGGCCATGCCGAGGGCTTTGCCGCCGTTGCCGCCGTGGCGCGGGCGCTCGGCGCCAGCCGCCAGGTCACCCTCCCCGACGCCGCGCTGGGCCGCGCCGCCGCCTTCCTGATCACCATGGCCGAGGGCGCGAACCTGCACCTCCCCAATCTCCGCACCCGGCCAGAGGATTTCGACTTTGCGACGCGGGACCGCTTCCTGGCCGGTGCCCTGCTGCCGGCGCATTGGCTGCAGCAGGCCCAGCGCGTCCGCGCCGCCTATCGCGCCAAGGCGCTCGCCGTCTTCGACGAGGTGGATGTGCTGATCGCCCCCGCCACGCCCTATGTCGCGCCCAAGATCGGCCAGGAGATGATCGAGGTGGAGGGCGCCATGATCCCGGTGCGCCCCAATCTCGGCGTCTATACCCAGCCGATCTCCTGCATCGGGCTGCCGGTCATCGCGGCCCCCATCGCCGACCCCGTGGGCCTCGGCACGCCGGGTGGCATGCCCATCGGCGTGCAGCTCATCGCCGCACCCTGGGCCGAGGCGAAGCTGTTCCGGGTCGCCGCCAGGCTGGAGCAGCTGGGCGTCTGTGCGGCTCCCATCGTAAAGGCCTGACCATGCACGACATCAACATCCCCGAAATCCATGCCGAGGTCTCGGCCGCCTTCTACCGCTATGAGCAGGCGCTGGTGACCAATGACGTCGCCGTGCTGGATGAGCTTTTCTACAACAATGAGCACACGCTGCGCTTCGGCGTGACGGAGAACCTCTTCTCCTATGCCGAAATCGCGGCCTTCCGGGCCGCCCGCCCCTCCCAGGGGCTGGCACGGCAGCTGATCCGCACCGTCATCACCACCTATGGGCGGGATTTCGGCGTGGCCAATACCAGCTTCCGGCGTGAGGGCAGCGACCGCATCGGCCGGCAGAGCCACACTTGGCTGCGCACGCCCGAAGGCTGGCGGATCGTCGCCGCCCATGTCTCGCTGCTGCCGCCAGGCGTGGAGTAGCGAAGGGCCGTTACAATTCGGCGCCTCGCACGTCGCCATGGAAGCGCCATATCTCCGGTGGATACCGCGCCCGGAGGTTGCCATGACACGTTTCTGCATCTTGGCGCTTGTCGCCGTCAGCCTGGGCGCCTGCACCGTGGCGCCCCCGCGGGGGCCGAGCGTCGTGGCGCTGCCGCCCAAGGGCAAGGATTTCACACAATTCCAGCGCGAGGATGCGTTCTGCCAGCAGACCGCCATGAACACCCTCGGGCTGAACCCCGACCAGGCGCCGGCGCAGGCGGCCATCGGCTCGGCCGCCATCGGCACGGCGCTGGGAGCGGTGGCGGGCGGGCTGATCGGCTCGGCCACCGGGAATTTCGGCGCTGGCGCCGCGATCGGCGCGGGCACGGGGTTGATCGCCGGCAGCGCGGTGGGCGTCGGGGCGGCGCAGAACACCAATCTCGGCCTGCAGGACCGCTTCGACATCACCTATGCGCAATGCATGGCGAGCTACGGCAACAGCGTGCAGCCGCAGCAGGTGGCTGTCCCGGTCCCGGTCTATGCGCCGCCGGCGCCCTATTGGGGTCCGCGGGTGGGCTTCGGCTATGGCTGGGGCCGGCCCTATGGGGGCTATTATCGCCGCTGGTGATGGGGTCCAAGGGGGCATGGAATCCCTCGCCCTCTACATCCATTGGCCCTTTTGCGCGTCGAAGTGCCCCTATTGCGACTTCAACTCGCATGTGCGCGAGGGCGGCGTGGACCATGCGCGCTTCCGCGCCGCGCTGCGCCGGGAACTCGCCTTCGAGGCGGCGCGGGTCGGCCGCCGGCCGCTTGCCAGCATCTTCTTTGGCGGCGGCACGCCGAGCCTCATGGAGCCCGAGACCGTCGCCGCCCTGATCGCCGATGCGCGGGCGCATTTCGACGCCGAGGACGACATCGAGATCACGCTGGAGGCCAACCCGACCAGTGTGGAGATCGGCAAGCTGCGCGAATTCCGTGCCGCCGGCGTGAACCGCGCCTCGCTCGGCGTGCAGTCGCTGGATGCGGAGGCTTTGCGCTTCCTCGGCCGACGGCATGATGTGGGCGAGGCGATCACCGCGCTGGAAGCCGCGCGCGAGATTTTCCCGCGCCTCTCCTTCGACCTCATCTACGCCCGCCCCGGCCAGGCCGAGGCATCCTGGCGGGCCGAGCTGCGCCAGGCCCTGGCACTGGCGGCGGATCATCTCAGCCTCTACCAGCTCACCATCGAGCCCGGCACGCGCTTCGCCACCCAATATGCACGCGGCGATTTCGCCCTGCCGGCGGAGGATGACGCGGCCCGCATGTATGAAGCGACGGCCGAGGAAGCCCGCCGCTTCCAGCTTGCGCCCTACGAGGTCAGCAACTATGCCAAGCCAGGGGCCGAGAGCCGGCACAACCTGGCCTATTGGCGCTATGGCGATTATCTCGGCATCGGCCCCGGTGCGCATCAGCGGGTCCTCGCGGATGGGGTGATGCTGGCCACCCGCCGCCACCGCGGCCCGGAGGAATGGGCCACGCGCGTGGAGCAAGCCGGCCATGCGATCGTGGAGGAAGAGACGCTCTCCGAACGCGACCGTGGGCGGGAGGCGCTGCTGATGGGGCTGCGCCTCGCCGAGGGCGTGGACCCCGCGCGGATCGAGGCGCGCAGCGGGTTGCGCTTCGTGGACACGGTGGACCCCACCATGCTCGCCGCCCTGCTGGAGGAGGGCTATCTGGAGTGGCACGGCGCGCGCCTGGTGGCCACCTCCGAGGGCCGGGTGCGGCTGGATGCGCTGCTTCCGGCCTTGCTTCGTTGAGCGGGCCGGCGTTTACTGCGGACATGTTTCTGATGGCGACCCTTTCGCGAATTACCCGCCCGGCCGGCTGATCCGCGCCGCGTGGCGGCGCATGCCGCGCCGGGTCCTCGCGAACCCCTTTCAGGAACCCCTCCGATGACATGCGACGTTCTCTTCACCGTGGAAGCCTGGGCTGAGCCCGGCCTGCTGCCCCGCTTGCTGCAACCCTTCGCCAAGCGCGATCTCACGCCCGACCACATGCTGGCCCGCCGCGAGGGCGAGATGCTGCGCGTGGAACTCGGCATGGCGGCCATGCCGGCCGAGATGGTGCATCTCATCGCCGGCAATCTGGGCCAGGTGGTGGGCGTGATGTCGGTGACCGAGTCCCGGCGCGAGGCGCTGCGCCAGGCCGCCTGACTGGACGCTGCGGCGGGGCGCTGGTCTATTCCGGGGCGAGCGCGGGAATCGCGCCGCATCCGGGAGGTTCCACCATGCCCTTGTCGCGCCGCCTGACCCTCGCCGCCGCACTTCTGCCCGGCCTGGCTGCCGCGCAGGAATACCCGGCCCGCGCGCCGCGCCTGCTGATCGGCTTCCCGCCCGGCAGCGCGGCGGATGTGGCGGCGCGGGTGATCATGCCGCCCCTGGGCCAGGCGCTGGGGCAGAGCATCATCGTCGAGAACCGGCCCGGCGCCGGCAGCAATATCGCGACCGAGCAGGCGGCCCGCGCCGCGCCCGATGGCTACACGCTGTTCCTGGGCTCCGTCGCCAACACCATCAATGCGAGCCTGCAGCGCGACCTGCCCTTCGACTTCGCGAGGGATCTGGCGCCGGTGGCACCCTTGGTTAGCATTCCGAACCTGCTGGTGGTCCACCCTTCCGTGCCGGCGAACAATGTGGCGGAGCTGATCGCGCTGGCGCGCGCGGGGCAGCTTTTCTTCGGCTCCTCGGGGATCGGCACGGCGCCGCATCTCTCGGGCGAGTTGTTCAACCTGATGGCGGGCGCGCGGATGACGCATGTGCCCTATCCCGGCAGCGCCCAGGCGGTGACGGATCTGCTGGCCGGGCGCGTGGGGGTGATGTTCTCGCCGGCTTCCACCGTCATCCAGCATATCCGCACGGGGCGGCTGCGCGGCCTCGCTTCGACCGGCGCCACGCGCACCGCGGCAGCGCCCGAATTGCCCACCATGATCGAGGCCGGGCTGGCGGGCTTCCTGAGCAGCGTCTGGTTCGGGCTGATGGCGCCGGCCGCCACCCCCGCGCCCATCATCACGCGCCTGGCCGAAGCGGTGCGCGTGGCGCTGAACACGGGCGAGACGCGCGCCCAGCTCACCGCCCAGGGGTTTGACGTGCTGGAGGGCGGCCCGGCCGAGATGGCACGGCTGATCGCCGAGGAAACCACGAAATGGGCGCGGGTGGTCGAGGCCTCCGGCGCGCGGAACAACTGAAGCCGTTGGGCGTGAAAGCAAAAAAGGGCCTCCGGCGGCTGGGGCCGGGCCCCAGACCCCATCCATGAGAAGCTGCTTGCCAATACGCGCCCAAAGGAAAGGGGTCTGGGGCCCCGGCCCCAGCCGCCGGAGGCCTCTTTTCTATGGATCTGATTTTTTCTTGGAAAGGATACAACGCATGGCCAAGCTGAAGCTCGCTGAATGTCGCCGCTTCATTCGCGCGGTGATGGAAAAGGCGGAGGAGATGAAGGTGCCCGTCTCGGTCGCCCTGGTGGGGCCGGAGGGGCATCTCATCGCGCTGGAGCGCATGGATGGCGCGGGCTGGATCACGCCCGAGACGGCCTCGGCCAAGGCCTTCACCATGGCGGCCTTTCGCTCGATGAGCCCGCGCTTCCAGGACGGGCTGGTGACGCAGCAATGGCTGCGCGAGCGCAACCCGCAGCTCGCCATCAACGCGGCCGTCTTCACCGGCGGCAAGATCTTCATCTCGGGCGGGGCCGCGCCGGTCTTCAAGGGCCAGGAGATGGTGGGCGCCTATGGCATCAGCGGCGGCACCTCGGACCAGGATGAGGTGATGGGGAACCACGCGCGCGAAAAGCTCGGATGGCTGCACAAGCCCGCGCAGGACGACACCCCGCAAGAGGTGAAGGACCACATCAACGCGATCTACGACAAGGTCGGCCTGGGCCAACGCAAGCTCTGAGCCCGCAGGCCCTCCCTCTTAACCTCTCCCCGCCGCCGCCAAGGTCGCCCGCGCCGCCTCCTCCACCTCCAGCGGATCCTCCCGCGCGCTGCGCGGCACGCGTCGGAAGCTGGCGCGGCGGCCATCCCAGCCATAGGGGTCCGGGTGGGTGACCATCTGGCCCGAGGCATCCGGCCAGGCGGTGAGATAGGCGAGCACCACCTGCACCTCCTGCAGGGGGTGCAGCTCGACGGTGCGGCCTGGCGCGATTTCCGCCCGCAGCGCCTCTTCCGGCATGTCGAGCACCCAGGCGCACAGGGCGTGGATCGCCTCCACCCGCACGCAGCCATGCGAGAGGGTGCGTTGCTCGCGCGCGAAAAGCGCCGGGCGGTTCGTGCCGTGCAGGAAGATGCCGTCGGAATCCAGCAAACCGAGGCGCAGCGGCCCGAGCGGGTTGTTGGGGCCGGGCGGCTGGATCAGCCGGCTGCCCACCGCCTGGAAGCCGGCGGCGCCACTGGCGCGCACCTCGCGCAGCAGGCTCGGCGGGACATGCCAGGGCGGGTTGCAGCGCACCGAGGTGACATAGGTCATCAGCTGGGGCGTGCGGTTGCGCGGCGTGCCGACCACGACGCGCGAGCGCAGGACCTCCTGGCCCGCCTCGAAGGCCACCAGTTCGGCCGCGGCGATGTTCACCAGGATGAGGCGCGGCGCATGCCAATCCACGTCCAGCTCGGCCAGGCGCTCGCGCGTGCGTTCCAGCGCCAGGGCGGCGCGGGGATGCTCCTCGGCCTGGGCACCGCGGGGCAGCACCAGGGGCGAAAACGCCGCGCCAAGCAGCAGGCGGCGGGAGATGGCAGGGGTCATGGACATGGCGGCCCGGTGGAGAACGCGCCATGATAGCCAGGAAGATGCCTGATCCGACAAGGAAAATCACGGATGGGCGGTCAGATTGCGGGATGTGGCGCACAGGATGGCCGCGTGCCCTCCCGCGCCGGGCGTGCTACCAACAGGCATAACCAGGAAGGACACGTCACATGGCCGATCTCGTCATCATCGCCTATGATTCCGTCGCAACGGCGCAGGCCGCGCGCGCTAAGCTCATCGAATTGCAGGGCCGCTACCTGATTGAACTGGGCGACGCCGTGGTGGCCGAGCGCGAGGCGGATGGCGGCGTGAAGCTGCACCAGCCGGTGAACCTGACGGCCGTGGGCGCGGCCTCGGGCGGGATGTGGGGCGCCCTGATCGGCATGCTCTTCCTGAACCCGCTGCTGGGGGCCGCGGTCGGCGCCGGCGCCGGCGCATTGAGCGGCAGGTTCACCGATCTCGGCATCAACGACCAGTTCATGAAGGACACGGCGGCCGCGCTGGCGCCGGGCTCCGCCGCGCTCTGCGTGCTGGTCCGCAAGGTGACGGCGGACAAGGTCCTGCCGGAGATGGCGCCCTTCGGCGGCAAGGTGCTGCAGACCAGCCTGAGCGCCGAGCAGGAAGCCAAGATGGACGCGGCCCTCAAGGGCGCCTGACGGCCGCGCGCGCCGGGACGGTCAGCGCCCCGGCGCGATGTAGCATGGGCTGCGCCGCGCGAAGTCGCGCAGCGTCACGGGAAGCGGCACGGTGGTGTCGGCGGCCGAAAGCCGGGCACGGCCGGCCGTGGACCATTGGGCCGGCGCCAGCTCCGGCTCCGCAAAGCTGCCGCTGATCCGCACGGGCGCCTCCAGCGTGATATTGCCCGTGCCCGGCCGATGGCTGGCGAAGAGGAGATCGAGCCGCTGGCGGTTCAGGTCGAAGCTCGCCTGCCCACTGACCAAGGCGGTGGGCGAACGCAACCGCAGTGGCGCGATCTCCCCCACCCCCGCCTGCATCTCCAGCACGCCCATCACGCAGGAGAGCCGGGTCCGCCCGCGTGAGGCCCGCTGCAAGGGCCGCGGGTCATTGGCCGGGCGGTCCATCACCTCGCGCGCGATGGTCCCGCCGGGAATGGCAAGCACGGCCAGAAGGTTCATCTCACGGGCCACCTCGTTCAGGCTCTGGCCGCGGCCGGCGACCAGGAAACGCCCCTCCAGCCGCCCGGTCAGCGGAATCTCGGTGAGGCCGAGCGCGCGGCGCAGCGTGTCGAGATCGGCCTCCGTCATCGTGATTTCGGCGGTGAGCTGCGGCTCGCCGCTGGCCGGCTCGATCTGGCCATTGGCCTGGAAGCGGGCCCCGAAGGCCTGGAGGGCCAGGCTTTCGACGATCACCACCTCGGGCCGCAGCGCGGCCGAAAGCCGGGCCTCCCTTGCCTCCAGCCCGGCATAAAGCAGTTCCTCCGCGCTCAACCGGACATCGATCAGCGGAGCCCGCCCGCCGAAGGCGGTCAACGGCAGATCCACCTCGCCCGCCTCCTGCCCCGCGGCGCGCAGGACGCGGTTGAGGTCGAGGCGCGAGAGGGCCAGGTCCATCGCGACGGCATCGGGCTCGCCCAGCGCACCCTCGGTCAATTGCAGGAGGCGGCCGGTGAAGGCGGCGCCGTCCATCTCGCCATAGGCGGCGCTGATCCGCCAGACGCGGCCCTGCCGGTCAAAGGTGCCGGCCAGCTCGATGGGAAGCCAAGGCACGCCCTGCCGGCCGCTGCCGCCCAGCGCCAGCAGCGCATCCGGATTGGCCGCGCGCAGCTCGATCTGGCCCTGCACGCCGTCGAGGTTCAGCGGGTCCCGCGCGGAGCCGATGAAGGCGAGGCTCGTCTCGCCGGCGGTCGCGGTGATGTCGAGGCTGAAGGGCGTCGCGGCGTCTCGGAAGGTGCCGATGCTGTCGAGCGGCCCTTCCAGCGTGATGGCCACCCCGTTGTACTGCCCCTGGGCGCGCAGCATGATCGGCGCGTAAAGCCCCTCCGCCGTCAGGCTCGCGGTTTCGATGCGGGCAGGCAGGCTCAGCCCGCCCGAGGTGCGGAAGAGGATGCCAGCGCGCGAGATGCGGATGGCGTCGAATTGCGGAAAGCGGCTGCGATCCGGCAGCAGGGCCGGGCCCTCGTTCCCCGTCCCGAAATGCCAATTGGCGACGCGCCGGGCATTGCGCTCCAGGATCAGCGAGGCGCCCTCCACATGCAGGTCTCGCAGGACGGGCGCGCCCTGGATCCATTCCATCAGGTCCAGCTCGGCGGTGATGGTCTCGACGCGCAGCATGTCCGCGCGCGTGCCGCCCTCGACATTGGCGAGCTTCACGCCGCTCATCGCCAGTTGCAGGCGCCGGCCGGGTGTCACGCGCAGGCTGTCGATGGTCACCTGGCGGCCGAGCAGGGCGCTGGCCCTCTCGCTGGCCAGGCCGGCCAGCTCCAGCCGCGGCAGCAGGAACCAGGCGCCGATGGGCAGGCTCAGCAGGAGGATCAGCAGGCCGGCCAATCCGATCAGCGCCCATCGCCAGCGGGACATGGGCTGTTTCGCCGCCGGCTTGGCGTCGGGGGGGGTCTCGGCTTGGCTCATGCTGGCCCTATAGCCTGAAACCGGCCCGGGCGGGATGGCAGCCCGGCCGGGATGCGCCACACTCGACCGGCATAGCCCGGAGGCCTTGATGACCATCCACTTCTTCCACCCCCCGGAACCCGGCGAGGCCCGCCCCTTCACCCGCGCGGTGCGGGCCGGCGGGATGGTCTATGTCTCCGGCCATTCGGCGCCGCACGATCCGGCCCGCGGCATCCATCGCGGCGCCACCCCGGCCGAGGAGGTGCGGAATGCGCTCGCCTTCATCGCCGGGCTGCTGGAGGAGGCTGGGAGCAGCCTGGACCGGGTGGTGCAGGTGACCATGCTGATCACCGACCGCGCCGATTACGCCGCCTGCAACGCGGAATATGTGAAGCATTTCCCGAAAGGCCTGCCGGCGCGCCACACGGCGTTGTTCGGCGTGCCGACCGAGGCGCGGGTGGGCTTCTCCTGCATCGCCCTGGCCGATTGATCTTGGCGCGGCGCGGATGAGCCAGCGCTATGGCATGGAGATCCGCGCCGCGACGGCCGCGGAGGCGCCGGGCCTTGCCACCCTGCTGGCCGAGGCCGGCCTGGTGGTAGAGCCCCGTGCGCTGGGTGAACGCCTGGCCGCGCTGCGCCAGGGGCCCGGGACCGCGCTGGTGGCGCTGCAATGGGGGCCGCCCAGCGGGATCGTGCTGCTGCATTGGTATCCCGTGCTGGAGACGGCGAACCCGGTGGCGCAGATCACCCTGCTGCTGGTGGCCGAGGAACAGCGGCGCATGGGCATCGGCCGGCTTTTGCTGAAGGCCGCGTCGCAAGCCGCGCGCGTCGCGGGTTGCGACCGGATGGAGGTGATGGCCCCGCCCGATTGCGCCTCCTTGCAGGGCTTTTGCCGGGCGACGGGTTTCGCAGAGGCGGGGCGGCGCTTCCAGCGCTCGCTGCGCAAACAGGGCTAAAGGCGGCGAAGTTCAGGGCCGGATGCGCCCCACCACCACCAGCGCCCCGCCCTCTCGGCGCAGGACGATGCCCTCGCCCGAGGCGGGGAAGATCCCGGTGAGCGCGGTGATGTTCACCTGATGCGTGCTGATGACGAGGGCGCCGGGGCCAGCCCAGCCCAGCAGCAGGGCGCGCGCGGCCTCGGTCTGCGCCGGGCCGGTGCTGCGGTCGGCGAAGAAGGAATTGAAGATCGGCTCCGCCCGGCTTTGGCCGGGGAAGGCAAGTTCGGCGGTCTCCCGTGTGCGGCACCATTCCGAGGTCAGGACGGACCCGACCGGGACGCGCTGCGCACGGATGGTGGCGCCGATCCGCTGCGCCTGGGCGCGGCCCTCGGCGTCCAGGTTGCGCTGGGTCGCGCAATCGCCGAGGCGCATGCCGGGAGGGTCGCCACCCCCCGGCGCGATGGCGTGGCGGAACAGCACGATACCGCCCTGGCGCAGCGCCTCCCAGGCTGCGGCCTCGCTGGCGGAGGCGCGCGCGGCGGGTGCCAGGAGCAGGAGGGCGAGGGCCAGGAGGCGCAGCCGGGCGGTTCGGTTGGCGGGCATGTCCCGGAAACTGTGCCGGACGGCGATCCTGGCAAGGGGCGCCCCCTCACTCCGCATAGGCGCTGAGCAGCGGATCCAGTTCGAATTCCGTCGCCAGGTAATCGAGCATCGCCCGCAGCTTGGGCGCCACAAAGCGCCGCGTCGGATAGACCGCATGGATCGGGTGCGGCGCCGGCTCGTAATCCGGCAGCAGGATTGTCAGGCGCCCCGTCTCGATCTCGCGATCCACGAAATGCCAGGCGGGCACCATGCCGATGCCCAGCCCGGAGAGGATGGCGGCGCGCACGCCCTCGGTGCTGTTCACCCGGATGCGGCCCTGGACGGGCACCGAGATCGGGCCCTCGCGGCCGGTGAAGGGCCAGTTCGCGCCGGTGGCGAGGCGCGTGTAGAGGATGCAATTGTGCTGGCGCAGCTCCTCGGGCGTGCGCGGCGTGCCCTGCCGCTCCAGATACCCCGGTGTGGCCACCAGCACCCGGCGTGAAACCCCGATGCGCCGCGCCACGAGGCCTGGATCGGTCAGCGCGCCCACGCGGATGGAAAGGTCAATGCGCTGCTCCACCAGATCGGTGAAGTCATCACCCATGACCAGCTCCACCGAGACATCCGGGTAGCGCTCCAGGAAGCGCGGCAGGCGCGGCAGGATGTGCAGCCGCCCCAGCACGGCGGCGGAGGCGAGGCGCAGCGTGCCGGTGGGCTTGCCCTTGCGGCGGCCCACCGAAGTCTCGGCCTCGGCGATGGCCTCCAGCGCCAGCTGCGCCTGGGCATAGAAGGCGCGGCCATCCTCGGTCAGCGTCAGGGCGCGCGTGGTGCGTTGCAGCAGCAGGCAGCCCAGATGCTCCTCCAGGGCCGCGATCTGGCGCGAGATGGTGGGCTGGGAGGTGTTCTGCTCCTGCGCCACGGCGGTAAAGGAGCCGGCCTCCACCACCCGGATGAAGCTGCGGAAGAGCGGGATCAGATCGGCCATTTATCCACCCTGCGTATGGATCATATGGGATCAAACCGCGTTCTGCGCTTCATGTGAATGGCGCATTCCTCTCTCCAGGCGGAACACCCCGCCGCAGCCCGAAGGAGAGACCCACATGACCCGATTCACCGTTCACACCGAAGCCACCGCCCCCGAAGCCGCCAAGCCCCGCCTCGCGGAGGTGAAGAAGGCCTGGGGCTTCATCCCCACCCTGCACGGCACGCTGGCCGAGAGCCCGATCGCGCTGGAGGCCTATGACGCCCTTTTCGGCCTGGTCGCGAAGTCGAGCTTCACGCCCGCCGAGCAGCAGGCCGCCTACCTCGCCGTGAACGTGCTGCATGAGTGCGAATACTGCACCGCCGGCCACACCTACCTGGCGCGCGCGGCCAAGCTGGATGAGGACGCGATCCAGGCGCTGCGCAACAGCCAGCCCATCGCCGATGCCCGCCTGCAGGCGCTGCGGAGCTTCGCCGAGGGCGTGGTGCGCGAGCGCGGCTTCGTGGGCGACGCCGCGGTGGAGGCTTTCCTCGCCGCCGGCTTCACGCGCGAGAATTTGCTGGAGGTTGTGACCATCGTCGCGACCAAGACGATCAGCAACTACGTGAACCACATCACGCACACGCCGAAGGAGAGCTTCATGGCCGATCCTTCGCTGGCCTGGACCGCGCCCCGCAACCGCGCCCGCGCCGCCTGACCGCCGCGCATCAAGGAGCCAGAGCCATGAGCCTTCAGACCGAACTCTCCCAGTTTCGCAGCGCCTGGGAAGCCCGGGTGGGCGAGCAGATCGCCCGCCTGATCGGCGGCGACATCGAGGATCTCCGCGACAGCGGCATCCTGGATCGCGCCGCCCGCGCGGGCGATGCCTTCCCGGCGGCGCAGCATCTGCGCGACGCCATGGACCGGCCCTTCGACCTCTCGGCATTGATCGCCACGAAGCCGGTGCTGCTGACCTTCTATCGCGGCGGCTGGTGCCCTTACTGCAACCTGGAATTGCGCGCGTACCAGGCGCGGCTGGCCGAGATCGAGGCGATGGGGGCGGCGCTGGTCGCCGTCTCGCCCGAGCGGCCGGATCATTCGCTGAACACGGCCGAGAAGAATGACCTGCGCTTCGCCGTGCTCTCCGATATGGGCGGCGCGCTGGCCTCGGCGCTGGGCATCCGCTTCACCCTCTCCGAAGCCGTGCGCCCCTTCTACGAGAAGGCGGGCCACGCCCTGCCGGATCGCAACGGCGATGGCGATTGGGCGCTGCCCATGCCGGCCAGCTTCGTGATCGCCCGCGGCGGGCGCATCGCGCTGGCCGCCATCGAGCCCGATTACCGCAAGCGACTGGAGCCGCGCGCCGCGCTGGATGCGCTGCATGCGCTGACGGAGGTGGTGTGATGTCGGCGGCCCTTCCCGTGCCGGCGCCCGCCGCGGCGCTGAGCCCCCTCGCGCGGGGCATGCTCTACGGCCTGGCCGCCGTGCTGATCTGGGGCAGCTACCTGGCGATGGCGCGGGCCGGGGTGGTGGGGGGCATCACCGCCGGCGATTTCAGCCTGATCCGCTACGGAACGGCGGGCCTCATCATGTTGCCCTGGCTTGCGGTGAACCAGCCGCTCAGCATGGCCGGGATGGGCTGGGGGCGCGCCCTGGCGCTGACGCTCACGGCCGGGCCGCTTTTCATCCTGCTGGGCGTGGGCGGCTATGTCTTCGCACCGCTGGCCCATGGGGCAGTGGCGCAGCCCGCGGCGGTGGTGGTCTTCACCACCCTGTTCGCCGCCTTCGTCCTGAAGGAGGGGCCCGACCGCATGCGGCTGATCGGGCTTGGCATCGTGCTCCTGGGCATCGCCGTCATCGCGGGGCCAGGGCTGTTCTCCGGCACCGAGATGACCCCTTTGGGCGATGCGATGTTCCTCGGCGCCGGCCTGCTCTGGGCCAGCTTCACCATCCTGGCGCGGCGCTGGAGCATCAAGGCCATCCCGGCCACGGCGGTGGTCTCGGTGCTCTCGGCGCTGATCGTGGTGCCGGTCTATGCGGCGACCACCGGCTTTGGGTATCTGCTCGCCCTGCCGGCCGCGGTGCTGGTCCCACAAATCCTTGTGCAGGGGGTGCTCTCGGGCGTGGTGGCGGTGATCTGCTTCACCCGGGCGGCCGAAAAGCTTGGGGCAGCGCGGGCGGCGCTGTTCCCGGCCCTGGTGCCGGCCTCGGCCATCCTCATGGGCGTTCCCATCGCCGGCGAATGGCCCAATTTCGGCCAATGGCCGGGGCTGGGCCTGACTTCGCTCGGCCTGCTGGTGGCGATGGGCGTGCTGCGGCGCGGCTGAGTGCAACCCTGGCGCGCGGCGGCCAGGGATGCGAGACTTCGGCCAGGGAGAATTCATCCATGGCCGAAGCCAGTCTCATCATCCGCGGCGGAACCCTCGTGGACGGCACGGGGGGCGCGCCGTTTGAAGCCGACCTCGTGATCTCCAAGGGTCGCATCGCCGCCATAGGCCGTAACCTCACCGTCCCGCGCGGCACGCCGGAACTCGATGCGCGCGGCCATCTGGTGACGCCGGGCTTCGTGGACATCCACACGCATTACGACGCCCAGGCCACCTGGACCTCCGAGATCCTCTCTTCCTCGCTGCATGGGGTAACGACCGCGCTGCTCGGCAATTGCGGGGTGGGCTTCGCGCCTTGCCGCCCGGAAAGCCGCGACATGCTGGTGAAGCTGATGGAGGGCGTGGAGGATCTGCCCGAGGTCGTGCTCACCGAAGGCCTGCCCTGGAATTGGGAAAGCTTCCCCGAATATCTGAACGCCCTGGAAGCCCGCCCCTATGACATGGATATCGCGACCCAGGTGCCGCATGCGGCCCTGCGCGTGCACGTCATGGGCCGCCGCGGCTTCGAGCGCGAACCCGCCACCGCCGAGGATCGCGCCGAAATGGCCCGGCTGGCGCGCGAAGGGATCGCGGCCGGCGCGCTCGGCTTCTCCACCTCGCGCGCCATCGCCCACAAGACGCTGGCGGGCGAGCCGACGCCGACGCTGGGCGCGGCCGAGATCGAGCTGGCCGAGATCGCCGCCGGGCTGGGCGGCGGCTGGATGCAGCTCATCTCCGATTTCGACGACCCGGCGGAGGAGGAATGGGAGCGGCTGATGCGCATCGCGCGCATCGCGCAACGCCCGATGACCTTCTCCCTGTTGCAGCGCGAGTCCCGCCCGGATTTCTGGCGCTGGATCCTGCAACAGGTGAGTGCCGCCAATGCCGAGGGCATCCAGGTGACGGGCCAGGTGATGGGCCGCCCCGTGGGCCTGATGTTCGGCTGGGAGCTCTCCCAGCATCCCTTCCTGACTCGCGCCGGCTTCCGCGAGGTGGCGCATCTGCCCATCAGCGAGCGCGTGGCCGCCCTGCGCGATCCCGGCCGGCGCGCGCGCATCCTGGCCGAGCCGACGGAAGCCGCGCTGCAGGCGCGCCTCAACAACTACGCCCGCATCTACAAGCTGACGCCCGACTACGAGCCGCCGCCCGAGGCCAGCGTCCTGGAACAGGCCAAGCGCCTGGGTCGTGACCCGGAAGACCTCTGCTACGACTGGATGCTGGAGGAAGAGGGCCGCGCCATCCTCAACCGCCCGCTGCTGAACTACGCCGACGGCAATCTGGATGCGATCCGCGAGATGGTGACGCATCCGCACACGCTGATGGGCCTGGGCGATGGCGGCGCGCATGTGGGCTATATCTGTGATGCCTCGGCGCCCACCCATATGCTGACCCATTGGGCGCGGGACCGCGCGCGGGGCGGAAGGCTGCCGGTGGAATTCGTGGTGAAGCGCCTCGCCGCCGACAACGCCCAGGCGTTGGGGCTGCATGATCGCGGCAGGCTGGCCGTGGGTCTGCGCGCCGACATCAATGTGGTGGACTTCGACAAGCTCGCCATCGAGCGCCCCAACATGCGCTACGACCTGCCCGCCGGCGGCAAGCGCCTGGTGCAGGGCGCGCGCGGCTACCGCGCGACACTTTGCGCGGGCGAGATCGTGCATGAACACGGCCAGGCCACGGGCGCCCTGCCCGGCCGGCTGATTCGCGGAGGGAAGGCCTGATGTTCGACATCGTCATTCGCGGCGGCACCATCCTGGATGGCACCGGCGCGCCGGGCTTCCAGGGCGATGTCGCCATCCAGGGCGGCAAGATCGTCCAGGTCGGCGACGTCACCGGCAAGGGCGCCGAGGAGATGGACGCGACCGGGCTTCTCGTGACGCCCGGCTTCGTGGACATCCACACGCATTATGACGGCCAGGCCGTCTGGGACAGCCACCTGGCCCCCTCCGCCTGGCATGGCGTCACCACCGCGCTGATGGGCAATTGCGGCGTCGGCTTCGCGCCCTGCCGCGCCGAGGATCGCGACACGCTGATCGCCCTGATGGAAGGCGTGGAGGACATCCCCGGCCCCGTGCTGCATGAGGGGCTGAACTGGTCCTGGGAGAGTTTTCCGGAATACCTTGACGCGCTGGAGCGCAAGCCGCGCGACATTGATATCGGCGCCCTCCTCCCGCATGGCGCGCTGCGCGTGCATGTGATGGGCGAGCGCGCGCTCAGCCTGGAAAACGCCACGGACGAGGAGATCGACCGGATGCGCGCGATCACGGCCGAGGCCGCCGCCGCCGGCGCCTTCGGCGCCAGCACCAGCCGCACCATCAGCCACAAGACCCTGGCCGGTGACCCCACGCCGACCCTGAAGGCCCAGGAGGATGAGCTGATCGGCCTCGCCGCCGGCCTCACCGAAGGCGGCGGCGGTTTGCTGGAAATGGTCTCCGACTGGAACACGCCGGACCCCAGCACCGAGTTCGCCATGGTGCGCCGCGTGGCCGTGGCCTCCGGCCGGCCCATCGTCTTCTCGCTGACCGCGCGGCATGACCGGACCGAGGCCTGGAAGGAGCTTCTGGCGCTCTCCGATGACGCGGCCGAGAACGGCCTCGATATCCGCCCCGTGTTTCCGCCGCGGCCCATCGGGATTTTGCTCGGGCTGGTCGGCTCGCAGAACCCCTTCTCCGGCTGCCCCTCCTACAAGGAGGTGGCCCACCTGCCGCCGGCGGAGCGCGCCGCCGCCCTGCGCGAGCCCGCCCGCCGCGCGCGCATCCTGAGCGAGGACCGCGTCGCCGGCTCCAACTTCCCGCTCATCACGCGGCTGCATTGGGCGCGCATGTTCCCCTTCGGCGCGCCGCCCGACTACGCCCCGCCGCGCGAGAAGAGCCTGGAGGCCCAGGCCGAGCGTGAGGGCCGCAAGCCGGAAGAGGTCGCCTATGACCTGCTGACCGAGGGTGACGGCACCAACTTCATCTTCGCACCGCTGACCAACTTCGCCGACTACACGCTGGACGCCTCGGCCGAGTGTCTGCGGCACCGCAACGCCATCATCGGCCTTTCCGATGGCGGGGCGCATGTCGGCTTCATCTCCGATGGCAGCTTCCCGACCTTCGTGCTGATGCACTGGAGCCAGCAGGGCTTTGCGATGGAGGAACTGATCCGCCGCCAGACCAGCGACACGGCGCGCGCCATGGGGCTGACCGATCGCGGCGTGCTGGCGCCGGGGATGCTGGCCGATGTGAACCTGATCGCGCAGAAGGAACTCGGCCTGCTGCCGCCGCAAATGGTGCATGACCTGCCGGCCGGCGGGCGGCGCCTGTTGCAGGCGCCGAGCGGTTACCGCGCCACCATCAAGCGTGGCGTGGTCACCTATCGCAACGGCGTAGCCACCGGCGCGCTGCCGGGCAAGCTGCTGCGCCGAGGGGGCTGAGCCCCCCCCCGGCCAGGGGATCAGGCGAAGACCCAATCCTGCGCCACGACGCTGCCGGTGATGGTGATCATCTCGACGGTGCTGCCATCGGCCGAGGTGATCTGCCAATCCGCACCGCCGAGCGAGATGAAGCTCGCCCCTGCGGCCTTGCTGCCATAGCCGACGAAAACCAGCCGGTCGCCCGCCGCCGCGCCATTGCCGGTGAAGTCGGTGATCGCATCGCCATTGGCCTCGCCACGGACGAAGCGGAACACGTCATTGCCCAGGCCGCCGGTCAGTGCATCGGCGCCCATGCCGCCATCCAGCACGTCATTGCCGCCGCCGCCCATGAGGACGTCCTCGCCCGCGCCGCCATTCAGGCGGTCGGCCCCGCCCAGGCCCATCAGGCTGTCCGCGCCGGCGCCGCCGTTCAACGTGTCATCGCTGCCGCCGCCAGTGATCACGTTGTCGAGCCCATTGCCTGTGCCGGTGAAGCGGCCATTCGCCAGGAAGGTCAGGTTCTCGACATGCTCGGCAAGGCTGTGGCGGCCGATCATGGCCAGTACCGTGTCCACACCGGCACCGGCGGCCTCCAGGATCAGGTCGCCTGCGCTGTCCACCATGTAGGTGTCATCGCCCGCGCCGCCCACCAGGCTGTCATGGCCGCGGCCGCCGTTCAGAGTGTCATGCCCGGCGCCGCCGATCAGCGTGTCATTCCCCGCCCCGCCCGAGAGGCTGTCATCGCCGCCCTGGCCATCCAGCAGGTCCGGCCGTGCGGTGCCGCCCAGCACCTCGCCGAAGGCCGAGAAATCGAAACGGCTCAGCGAGGGGTCATGATCCGAGGATTGCGCGGCGAATTCGGAGTTCACCTGCAGGATGTCATGCACTGGCGCAGCATCGTTCAGCAGGCTGGCGCTGACCAGCTGATGGTCGAGCTGCTGCGTGTTGCCGTCGAAATTATAGGTGTAGCGCTGGTTCGCCGGCAGCAACTCCTCGCCCAGGTTGAACATCACCTGCGCGCCGGGCGGCCCTTGGATGGTCTGCACCGGGGTGGACCAGCCGAAATCATTCAGGTCCCCCGCGATGATGATGCGCGCCTGTGGATCGGCCGCGAGCAGCGTGTCCACATGGGCGTTGATGATCTTCGCCTGCTCGGTGCGCTGCGCCTCGGAGGTCAGCACCGGCGGCTGCGTCGCGCCGAAGAGCGCGCCATCGCCGCCCTTGGAGTTCAGGTGGTTGTTGATGATGGTGAAGGAGACGCCGTTGAAGCTGAAATTCCCCACCAGCGGCTGGCGTGAGGAAGCAAAGTCGTTGCCGGCGAAGAGGTCCGCTTCGCCCGGGTTGGGGTCGCTCAGCAGGCTCACGCCGTTCAGCGTGATGAACTCGGACTGGTAGAGGAAGGCGTTGCGGATATTGGCGTTGGGCTGGCCACCAAAGGTATTGTTGGCGGGGCTGACATAGGCGAAGTCGTAGCTCACGCCATAGGTGGTCTCGATCAGGTCCACCAGCGTTTGCAACGTGCGGTCGGCGCTGACCACGGACGAAATCTCGGCGCCGTCATCATCCTGCACTTCCTGCAGCGCCACGATGAGCGGCGCGCCCATGGCGACCGCGATGTTGCGCGCATGGCCGGCATAAAGGCCATCGCCGATATCGTCATCCGAATTGCCGAGGCGCGTGTAGAGGTCATTGCCGGCCACGCCGCCCGTGGTGTTGGCGAGTGCGGCGCTGGTGTCCTCGATTTCGGCGTCGAGGTTCTCGGCATTGTAGTCGCCGATGGTGAGCTGGCGCGGGCCGCGGGTGATGCTCGTCACCTCGGGCGTGAGCGGCGAGGGCGCGGTCACGGTGGGTGCCACGGAGACCAGCACCTCGTAATTGCCGAAATCGTAATTCACGACGCCGGTCACGGTGGAGAGGCGCGCGCCCACATCCACATCGGGCATGGCGATGGCCGGGCGCATGTCGTCCAGCTGGATGCGCTCGGGGTTGAAATCGCCCGGCGCGATGATCAGCCCGCCGCGCGGCGTCTGCGAGGCGGCGTCATAGGCGCTGCCCGTGGTGACCCAGATCTCCTGGTTGGGCGGGCCCTCGGCATTGGCGCTATTGGCGGGATCGCGCGTGCGGAACTCATTGGTGGGCGAGATGGCGACCGGGTTGGTCACCTGCACGAGCATGCCCTCCAGGCTCTCCCAGAAATCGGCGGCATGGGTCGCGGGGTCGAAGCTGGTGAAGCCGGTGCTGGCGATGGAGCCCGTCGGCATCACGCGATCCACGCCCAGCACCACCGGCGCGATGGTCGCGCTGCCGCCGAGATTGACGATGGAGGAGCCAGCGATGCTGCCGCTGATGGAAAGCTGCGTGACGGTGAGCTGCCCGCTGCCCGGCTGGAACTCGGAGACCTGCGCGCCCAGGATCTGCACCGTGTTGCCGAGGGTCAGCGCCTGGCCGGCGGTGAAGTTGGTCCCGCTCGTGTTGGTGAAGACGAAGATGCCGTCCGAGGTGTTGACATTGCCATCCCCCGTCGCGTCCTGGATGTAGAAGCCGTTGGCGGCGATGGCCGTCACCACGCCCTCGACATTCACCCGCGTCGCGCCGCTGTTGCCGCTGCTGCCGACGCCGCCGCCCACCAGCGCGGCCTTGTGGCCGGCGCCCTGGATCTCGAAGATGCGCGCGAAGCTCAGCTCGTCATTGGTGATGGTGCCGGCGCCGCTGGCATCCGCCAGGGTGGTGGTGCCGGCGCTGTTGACCAGGTTGGAGAGGTTCAGGGTGAAGCCCTCATTCGCCTCGGCGGTCGTGTCGCCAGTGATGGTGACGGAGATGGTCTGGCTCAGGCTGCCGCCGGCGGTGAAGCTCAGCGTGCCGCTGGTGGCCAGGTAGTCGCTGCCGGCGGTCGCCGTGCCATCGGCCGTCGCGTAATCCACCGAAAAGGCGCCGAGATTGCCGCTGCGCGTCACGGTGAAGGTCAGCAGCGCGGTGCCGGAATTGCCCTCGGCGATGGAGACGTCGTTGATGGAGAGGCTCTCGGTGACGAGGCCGCCGAAGCTCTGGCCGGCATTCACCGCGCCGGGGCTGTCATCGCTGGTCAGGGACCAGGTGAAATCGGCATAGGCGGTGCCGGTGCCGGTCAGGTGCAGCGAACCGCCCGCCGCCTCGCTGCCTGATTCGACGGCCGGGATCAGCGTGGCCGTCATGCCGTTGGCGACACCATTGGTCGCGGTGAAGGCCGCCTCATAGGCGAGGAACTGGACCACCGTGCCGGCGGCATTGACCAGGGCGATGGCATCGCCCTCGGTGGTGCTGGCGCCCGCGCCGCCATTCTGGATGCCGTTGGAGGGGTAGCTCACGCTCACCACGCCATAGCCGCCGGTGATGCTGGGGATGCTGCCGCTCAGGGGGGTGGTGGTGTAGGTGATGCCACCATTGCCATTGTAAAGAAGCAGGCTCCAGCCCGTCAGGTCGGTTCCGGCGAGGCCGGCGATCTCGATGAATTCACCGGCATCGGTGCCGGCATTGTCGTAATGGAACTCATTGATCCAGACCGTGCCTGACATGGCGAACCCCTTTGGAGCCAAAAGGGGCACCGAAAGTGGCGCCCGAGAGCGCCACCGTTAGGCAAGCTTTAACGATTTGATCTATCGCGCCGAGGGCTATTTCACGGAAGCTTATTTATTCCGAAGCGCAATGTCTTGAGGAATTCATCACCCGGCGATTGACAGGATCATTTATTCAGATGCGGGCTTGTCCTGCCGCATCGCCGCCAGCTCCGCCTCCAGCGCCGCCACGCGGATCTCGAGCGCCTCGGCATGGGCGCGGGCGCGGCGGGCCACTTCCATCGCGGCGTCGAGATCCTCGGCGCGAGCGAGTTCCAAGCGGCGCACCATCGCCTCGGCCTGGGCGCGGGCCATGGCCTCCATCTCCGCGCGCAGCCCCGCGATCACGGAAAAGGCGCCCCCGGCCATCCCGGCCAGATCATCCAGCCGCTGCCGACCATCCTTGCGCATCGAAACCCCTCCTTGCTGCGACCTGCCGGGCGTTCTAACCCGCAACCATGATTCTCGTCACCGGCGGCGCCGGCTTCATCGGTTCGAACCTTGTCGCAGCTCTCACCGCCCGTGGCGAGGAGGTGGTGGTGCTGGACTGGCTCGGCA